>NZ_WWJT01000213.1 GCF_009865385.1 Streptomyces sp. SID486
CCAACGGCTACAACTCCTCCTCCCTGGACGCCGCGATCAGCGGCAGCGAGGACGGCGAGAGTGCCCTGCAGGACTTCATCGGCACCGAGGACCGGGCGCTGGAACTCGTCGAGGACTTCCACGCCCTGGCGCCGCTGATCGCCGAACTCGACGAACGCGATCGCCGGATCATCCACATGCGGTTCGTGGAGGAACTCACCCAGGCGCAGATCGGCGAGCACCTCGGCGTCTCCCAGATGCATGTCTCCCGCCTGCTGTCGCGTACCCTCGCCCGTCTGCGGGAAGGTCTGCTCACCCAGCACTGAACCGGACGACCTCCGGCGCCACGGGAAGCCCCGCCGCCCGCGCGGCGGGGCTTCCGTGCGCCCGACCGGCCCCGTCTTGTGAAGGCGTCGGACGGAACGTGGAGGATTCGGGCCCTTTTCGGAACAACGGGCGGGACCTGGGAGACTACGGGCATGGATATCGCTCGCAGGAACAATGTCACCGTCACCGGCAACCCGCAGGGGCGGCCGGTGGTGCTGGCGCACGGATTCGGCTGCGACCAGAACATGTGGCGGCTGACCCTGCCTGCGCTCACCGAGGACTACCGGGTGGTGCTCTTCGACTACGTCGGATCGGGCCGCTCGGACGCGACAGCCTTCTCGGAAGATCGTTACACCTCCCTGGAGGGCTACGCCCGGGACGTGACGGAGGTGTGCGAGGCGCTCGACCTGCGCGACGCGGTCTTCGTGGGCCACTCCGTCAGCGCGATGATCGGCGTACTGGCCGCCGACATGGCCCCGGAACGGATCGGGGCGCATGTGATGGTCGCTCCCTCCCCGCGGTACATCGACGACGACGGCTACCGCGGGGGCTTCAGCGCCGAGGACATCGAGGAGCTGCTGGCATCCCTGGAGGCGAACTACCTGGGCTGGTCGGCGGCCATGGCACCGGTGATCATGGGCAACGCGGACCGTCCCGAACTCGGCGAGGAACTCCGGAACAGCTTCTGCGCCACCGACCCCGACATGGCGCGCGTCTTCGCCCGCACCACGTTCCTCTCGGACTCACGGGACGACCTCAAGAAGGTCACCGTGCCGACCCTGGTGCTGGAGTGCACCCAGGACATGATCGCCCCCCGGGAGGTCGGAGCCTTCGTCCACCGGGCGATCCCCGGCTCGACGCTCGTCACGCTGGACGCGACCGGGCACTGCCCGCACCTGTCCGCGCCCGAAGCCACCAACGAGGCCATACGGGGTTTCCTGACGGACCTGCGATGATGTGCCGCAACGGGCAGCAGCCCGACCCGCACGGGACCGGCGACGAGCGCACCTCCGACGCGACCTTCGCCGCACTCCTGGAGGACAGCGCGGAAGAACTGTACGACCACGCGCCCTGCGGATACCTGTCCACGCTGATGGACGGCACCATCGCGAAGATCAACACCAGGCTGCTGGACTGGCTCGGCCTCCGGCGTGAGGCGGTGGTGGGCCGGATGCGGTTCACCGACCTGCTGACCGTGGGCAGCAGGCTGTACCACGAGACACACTTCGCGCCGCTGCTGCGGATGCAGGGCGAGATCAGCGGCATCGCCATGGAGGTCAGACAGGCCGGCGGCGGCCGGATGCCGGTGCTGGTCTCCTCCGCGGTCAAACACGGCAGCACCGGCGAGGCCCTGCTCATCCGCACCACCGTCTTCGACGCCCGGGACCGTCGCGCCTACGAGGAAGAACTCCTGCGCGGCCGGAAGGCGGCCGAAGAAGCACGCCGCCAGGCGGAGGCGGACCGGGCGCGGCTGCAGGACGCCCTCGCCGTGCTCCAGCAGTCACTGCTGCCCGACATCCTGCCGCCGGTCCCCGGCGTGGAGACGGCCGCCCACTACCACACCGCTCACCCCGACCGGCTCGGTGGCGACTTCTACGACGTCTTCCCCCTCGACGGAACACGCTTCGGCTTCTTCCTCGGCGACGTGTGCGGCAAGGGCCCCCAGGCCGCCGCGGTCACCTCACTGACCCGCTACACCCTGCGCGCCGCCGCCCTGCACGACCCCGAGCCCTTCTCCGCGCTGACCACCCTGAACAAGGTGCTCCACGAGCGCTACGCCGCCGGCGGGGATCCGCGCTACTGCACCGCCGTCTACGGCGTCCTCGAACCGGATCAGACGACCGGCGAGGTCACCGTCCGTCTCGCCTCCGGCGGGCACCCTCCAGCCATCGTCGTGCGCGCCGACGGTACGGCTGACTTCCTGCCCACGCCAGGGGGCCTGCTCGTCGGCATCCTGCCCTCCGCACCCTTCGTCTCGGCCACGACCGTGCTCGCCCCCGGAGACACCCTCCTGCTCTACACCGACGGCATCACCGAGGCCCGCACCGGCGACGACCGCACGGGCTTCTTCGGGGACGACGCCCTGCTCGCGTTCGTCGCCGGCCAGGCCGGCAAACCGCCGTCCGCCCTGATCGAGTCGCTCACCGGCCTGCTGAAGGACTTCGGAGACGGCCTCGACGACGACACCGCCCTGCTCGCCCTCGGCCCCCAAGCCCCCGATCCGCAGACAAGAAGCGACAGATGAGCCCACTGAAGATCACCGCCCGAGACGCTGCCACCGGTCCCGTTCTGGAAATCTTCGGCGAGCTCGACTTCTTCACGGCCGGCGAGCTGCGTGAGCTGATCCCCACGATCGCCCTCCAGCCCGGCCAGCGCCTCGTCCTGGATCTGAGCGGCATGGAGTTCTGCGACTCCAGCGGTCTCAGCGCGCTGATCGCCGCCCACAATCACGCTCACGCCGCACAGGCGGACATCGCCCTCGCGGCCGTACCCGCCCACACCCTGCGCACCATGCGGATCGTCGGACTCGACCAGATCTTCTCCATACACCCCGACATCGACTCCGCCACCCGTTCCTGACCGACTCCGCCAGCCGCTCCCGACCGTACGAAGCACCCGTGCCCGCGACGCCGGGCCGTCGTGCGGGCTGGTCCGCCGTTGTGCGGGCGGGTCCGCGACACCGGCCGCGGTCCGCTAGGCTCCCCTCGCTTCAAGATCGAACACTGAGCAGGGGGGTCCCATGAAGATACTCAGCGGGCTGGCGGCGCTGCTGGTCCTGGGCGCCGCGGCGCCGGCGGCGAGCGCGACGGAGTCGAAGAACCTCCAGGTCATGTCCTGGAACATGTGCGGCAGCCAGCGTGACACGTGGAACTGTGCCGGCACCGGTACACCGGACCAGAAGACGGACGTCGTCAAGTACCACGTCGACCACGACTACGTGCAGGCCGCGCTGCTCCAGGAGGTGTGCGAGGACGACCTCACCCTGCTGATGAGCAAGCTCGGCCCGGGGTGGAGCAAGAGCTTCGCGCCGTACAAGTGGTCGCAGGACGGTGTGACCTGGAACAGCAGATGCGGCAACGACGGTCCGGACGACCGCGCCGACCGGATCGGCACGGCCATCGTGATCAAGGCGGGGATGGCCGACGCCAAGTCCTACCCCCTCACCCAGCCGTGGACCGGCCTGAACCAGCCGTTCCAGTGCGCCACCGCGACCTGGTGGGACGTCAGGCTGTGCGCGGTCCACCTGTCGCGCCCGGGAGTCAATCCGGACCACCCGGACTGGGACTACCGCGACGACCAGCTCAAGGACATCAAGAACGTCACCTCGGGTTTCCCCAAGGTGGTCTTCGGCGGTGACTTCAACAGCCAGGCGCCGGACCAGCCGGGCAACGGCGACGCGTGGATCTGGCCCGCCGACCTGTACTCGAAGGGGCCCGGCACACCCGGCTACACGGAGTGCGACCAGGACGGCGCCTCCCGGACCGGCCGGCCCACGCACGACGGCGGATGGAAGATCGACTACGTCTTCAGCAGTGAGCCGCGACGATGGTGCGCGGTGGCCGACTCCGCCTTCTCCGACCATCACGTCATGATCGAGAGCGTGAGCGTCGCCTGACGGACGCACCCGCGGCGGGTCGCGCCCGCCGCGGGCTGCACGTGCCCGCCGGGCTGCATGTGCCCGCCGGGTTGTACGTGGCCGCCCGGCTGCACGTGCCCGCCGAGCTGTACGTACTCGCCTGTACCCGTCGCGGCGAGGGGGGCGAGGGGGGCGAGTAGGGGGTCGTACCCCGCTTCGAACTCCTCCGCGGAGATGACGTGACCCTGGGGAGCGAGGGGGCCGGCGGTCGCTTTCCACCGACCGCCGGCCCCCTCAAATACTGCGCGTCAGGCGCCCGGGCGCTTGGTCAGGTTCTTGCCGAAGAGGTGCAGGAGCTTGTCCTCGACGACCGGAGTGAGGGCCTTCACGTAGCCGTCCGCGAGGTGGCCGTAGTCGCGGTAGACCATCGTGTTGCCGACGACGACCGGGCAGTTGCCGGAGGGCGCGCACACCCAGTCGTAGGGGTCGACGGTCGTCACGCCCTCGGCTTTCGCGGCCGCCTTGATCGCCTTGGTGACGTCCGGCTTGGGGTCGGCCTCCGAGCGGTCGCGGGCGCAGGCGCTCAGATCGCTCGAATGCGCGGTCGCGCAGTCCACGGCGTTGTTCTTCGGCCACGGGGTGTCCAGGATGGTCATCACCCGCGTGCGGCCCCGCTGGAGCATCCGGTAGGTCTCCGCCTGTCCCTTGCCCCAGGCCGTCGCCATGTCGCCGTCGCCCCACAGCTTCGCCGAGTTGGAGCTGGAGGTGATGACGAGCTCGGGCTTCATCTTGCGGATCTTCTTGATGGTGACCTTGCGCCAGTCGTCACACGTCGAGTAGGGGCCCTTGTTGTACTCGATGGTGATCTGGGCGACCTTGCACGCGTTCTTGGTGAACGAGTAGAGCCGCCAGTGGTGCTGCTCGGCGATCGCGTCGAGCGCCGGGAACCACTGGGCGACGTGCGAGTCGCCGAACAGGACGACGCTGCGGTGCCCCTTCGGGTCGCCGTACAGGCACGGCTGGGTCTGCACCGTGCCGGTCATCGTCAGGGCGCAGCCGTCGGTGTACACCGCGGACCGCTTGTAGGCGGTGTCCCGCATGCTGGGCGAGAGGTTGGACGGCAGCTTGTCCACCTTCTGCTCCAGCAGCTCGGTCAGCGCCGCACGCGGGTCGGACGCCTTGGCGAGCGTCCCCTTGGTGCTCTGCCGGGCCACGCCCTCGGTCAGCTGCGGCGGGAACTGCGTGGCGACCACGGCGACGCAGGCGGCGACGGCCGAGAGGCCGAGGCCGAGCGCGAGAGCCCGGCCGGTCCGGGCCTTGAACGCGCGGTGGAAACGCATCGGGTTCTCGATGAGGTGCAGCGTCAGCCAGGCGAGCGGGATGCCGCACAGCGCGGCGATCAGGCGCAGCGGCCCGTCGTGCTCGCCGAAGCCAGCGGCGGCGGGGACGATCAGGATCAGCGGCCAGTGCCACAGGTACCAGGCGTACGACACGCCGCCGACCCAGACGGCCGGGCGCAGCGACAGCAGCGCGCCCGCGCCCCACTTTCCGCCCGCGGAGCCGCAGGCCAGCACGGCGGCGGCACCGAGGACGGGGACGACCGCGTTGTGGCCGGGGAAGCGGGTGCCCGCGTCGAAGACGACGGCGCCGTAGGCGATCGCGCCCAGGCCGGCCCAGCTGACGACCGCGGCGACCGGCCGCGGGATGTCGTCGAGACGGTCCGCCACCAGCGCGAGCAGCGCGCCGACCGCGAGCTCCCAGATACGGCCCTGCGAGCCGAAGTAGGCCCAGGACGGCGAGGTCTCGGTGAGCTGGAGGTTGACTGCGAAGGAGGCCGCGGCCAGGGCCAGCAGCGGCATCGCGAGCAGGGCCCGGCGCCGGAACAGCTTGAGGGCGACGATCAGGACGATCGGCCAGATCAGGTAGAACTGCTCCTCGACCGCCAGCGACCAGAAGTGCTGGAACGGCGAGGGCGGCACATCCGTGTTGAAGTAGTCGGTGCCGGCGTCGGCGAGCCGGAAGTTGACGACGTACCAGGCGGAGGCGATCGCGTCCTTGGCGTAGTCCGCGAAGCGCAGCGGGCCGAGGAAGAGCCAGGAGCCCGCCAGCGTCGCCATGACGACGAGCGTCGAGGCGGGCAGCAGACGCAGCGCGCGCCGGGCGTAGAAGCGGCCCAGCGCGATCTTGCCCTCACGGCGGTGCTCGCGGAGCATCAGTGACGTGATCAGGAAGCCGGAGATCACGAAGAAGACGTCCACGCCGATGTACCCGCCGGCGACCTGGGTCACCCCGGCGTGCGAGAGTGCCACCAGCGAGACGGCCACCGCGCGCAGGCCCTGGATGTCCAGCCGCAGACCCGCGTGAGCGGCCGACGGGGTCCGCCTGCCGGGCTCTCCGGGCGCGCCGTCGCGCGGTTTCGGTATGGATGCGGTCTCCCCGGACATGGGCCGCGGAGGGTTCGCGAGGCGGCGGTCGGACACCGTGAGGATCTCCTTGCTGGTGGGATTGGTCCGAGACGCCTCCACGCGCCTTCGGGAATGGCTCCGGTGGCGGGGCGCCGTGGGGTGGGGCGGCGCCGGTGGTCGTCCCGGAGCCGGACGATCGGACTGACCCTCTGGCGGGTCCGTGAACGATGACGTCGTCACACGCCGGCCTCGCGGACTCGTTCAGCCACGGCCGGGGGTCTCGCGGTGAACGTGCCGCGCAGGTCCGCGGAAAGCCGGGGGGTCCCTGTGCCCACCCCCTGCATCACGGGCCGTCCGCCGGTCCCGGCGGGCCTGCGGGTCGCCGACAGCTCCGCCGGGAGCCGTTCGTCCCCCCCAGAGTGAGCGGTCCTGGCCGTGTTCGTCGGGCTGTCGCTGCGGCGGAGGCTGACGGTGGTGGCGGGACGGGCGCGGGGGGCTGCGCCGCAGTGCCGCCGCCGTCGGGGTACCGCTCAGCAGGCGGGCGAGCGCGGCGGCCGGGAGGGCGGCCCTCACCGCCCCCGGGACGGGCAAGCGCCGTCGGAGCCCATGCTGCCCCACTCCCACACCCCGAATCCCTACTACCTGACTATCCGCAGAAATCTTTTGGTCGCCGCAGGTTAAAGATCCCGTAAGCCAACGATCAAGTTACGCATACCTGCCCAAGTAGGCGCTTCACGCGACGAACCGTGACACGCGGTGAACGTGAAGAAGACCTCACGACTTCCGTACAACCTTTGCCGACGTCGCACTCAGTGAACGACGTGAGGGGGACGGGGGTGGGCGAACGGTCCCGCGGCGGGCGCCTACGGCGGGCGTGTCGATGCGCGCCCGACCCGCTCCGACCTGGGGTCACGGACGACTCCGAGGTCATCGGGCGACGATGCGAACGGGGTCGCTGTGCATCCACGGGCGAACCGGGCCGACACGCCTCGAACCGCCGCGACGATCACCTTCCCGGCACCGAACGCGACCACGAGGTGACCAACGTCACCCCGGCTGCTCCGGGCTGTTCCTGATCGCGCGACCCAGGGCCGTGCGTGCCTCCTGGGCACGACGAGGGTAGAGGCAGGGGCGGGGGCAGGGGCAGAGGCGGGGGCAGGTGAGGCCCGGTGACGGCCAGGCAGAAGGTGCTCCAAGCTCGAAGGCCGTCGTCGGCCGTCGTCCGCCCACCGTTACCTCAGGGAGCTCCGGGGGCTTAAGCATGTGAGCACGGCGCCGCCCGGCGTACGGCGGATCGTCAAGGAGTGGACCGGATGTCTCGTCGTGGGCCTCGTCGCGTCGCCGTGTACGGAGCCGGCTCCTGGGGAACCGCGTTCTCCCTCGTCCTCGCCGACGCCGGATGCGAGGTCATGCTGTGGGGGCGCAGGCCGGCCTTGGTCGACGCCATCAACGAGACCGGCAGCAACCCGGACTACCTCCCGCAGGCGCAGTTACCGGCGAACGTGAGGGCGACGTCGGACCCGGCCGAGGCCGGGCGCGGCGCCGAGATCACGGTCCTCGCCGTCAGCGCCCAGAGCGCGCGCCCGCTGCTTCGGCGCTGGAAGGAGTTCCTGGAGCCCGGCACCGTGCTCGTGTCGCTCATGAAGGGGGTCGAGCTGGGGACGGGAAAGCTGATGAGCGAGGTCATCGCCGATGTGACCGGCGCCGGGGCGGGCCGGGTCGCAGTCGTGTCCGGTCCCAACCTTGCCGGTGAGATCGTTGCCAGGAGACCCGCCGCGAGCGTCGTGGCCTGCGCCGACGAAGACACGGCAGCCACCGTCCAGGCCGCCTGCCACACCTCCTGGTTCCGCCCCTACACGAACACCGACGTCATCGGCTGCGAACTCGGCGGCGCCGTCAAGAACGTCATCGCGCTGGCCGTCGGCGTCAGCGACGGCATGGAACTCGGCGACAACACCAAGGCGGCTCTGCTCACTCGCGGCCTCGCCGAGGCCACCCGGCTCGGCGCCGCGATGGGCGCCGACCCGCTCACCTTCGCCGGGCTGGCCGGCATGGGGGACCTCGTCGCGACGTGCTCGTCCACGCTGTCGCGGAACCACACCTTCGGCGCCTACCTGGGCAGGGGGCTGAGCCTCGACGAGGCCCGAGCGCGAACCACCCAGACCGCCGAGGGCGTGGCCTCCTGCCGGGCCATCAGCGCCCTCGGCCAGGGCCACGGGGTGGACATGCCCATCACGGCGACCGTGGTCGACATCGTCCACCACGGCCGGGACCCGAGGGACGCGCTGACGACCTTGATGTCGCGTGCCCCGGGGGCCGAGGCCGCGATGCCTGGACCGGTCCCGAGCGGAATCGTCTATTCCGGCACGATCGGGGGCAGCGGTTCGCGGGCTGCGTGCCAGGCAGGGGGGAGAGCGGCGACTCCCGTGCGTGCAGCGATCACCCCGCCCGCGATGGCGCACGTGGTGTCGATGTCACCGCGCCCGGCGACCGTGAACCACAGGCCCTCGTGAAGGTCGTCGAGGTGCCCCGCCGCGCACCACAGGGCGTAGGGGACGGTGTCGGGTCCGGACATCCGGTAGCCCGAGCCCAGGACCTCCGCGGCGTGCCGCACGGAGGTGTGCTCCGGCATCCGGGCCGCGACCCGTACTCCCGACCGGACGTCGCTGTCGGGGAGCCGTTCGGCGACCGCACGGAGGAAGTCCGGCCGTGTCGGGGCGTCCCCTCCCCGGCTGCGTGTCGCCAACGCCGCGGCGACGGCGACCGCCACCGCCGCGGTGACCGCCTCCGGGTGGTGGTGCGACACCATGCCCTGGCGTGCGGCCCCCTCGGCGACCGCGTCGAGATCGGCAGCGTGCCAGGCACCGAGCGGGGCGGCGCGCATCGCCGCGCCGTTGCCCCAGGAACCCTGGCCACCGAACTGTCCGGCGACCACGTCCCGCCAGGGCTCGCCCGCGCCGATGCGACGGAGCACGTCATGCATCGACGCACCGTAGCCGCGGTGCGTGTCGTCGGCGTAGGCGGCGGCGAAGCGCAGGGCGAGGCGGTCCTGGTCGATGGTGCCGTCGCCCTCGGCGAGTTCACGCACGACGACGAGCGCCTGGGCGGTGTCGTCGCTCCACCGCCACAGGGGCTCCGGTGGCAGCGTCCGCGCATCGAGGACCGCCAGACCTTCCCGGCGCAGGATGCCGAACCAGCGGTCACCGAACGCGTCACCGAAGGCGAGCCCGTTCAGCGAGTCCAGTGCGGCCGCAGGTACGTTGATCATCGGAGCAGTATCACAGCGCGTCGACGCACTGGCACACCCTTTTCGACCCGACCCGACGTGACCCGATGTGAACGCGGCCCGGACATGCGCGTAGGTCCGGGTACGGAGACGAGGGGAGGGGGCTTTCGCCCGCGTGCGGGCTCGTCACTCGAGGAGGCCGCGCCGCATGGCCTCTGCGACCGCGGCGGCTCGGTCGGAGACGTTCAGTTTCTCGTAGAGACGCTGCGTGTGCGTCTTCACGGTGCTGGTGCCGAGGAAGAGTTCCTGGGCGATCTGGGGGATGCTGAGGCCGCGAGCCATGCCGGTCAGTACCTGTCGTTCGCGTTCGCTCAGGGTGGGGGCGCTGTGGGTGCGTCGCGCGCGGATTTCTTCCGCGAGTCCGGCGGTGACCTCGGGAGGGACGACGGTCTTGCCCCGGGAGATGGCTCGGACGGCTTCCACGACTTCGGAGCGCTTGCTGTCCTTGGTGAGGAACCCCGAGGCCCCTTCTTCTATCGCGCGGTAGACGGAGGGACTGTCGGTGAACGCGGAGAGCAGGAGGACACGGGTCGGGGTGTGATCTCTCACCAGGGCGTGGAGGACGGCGATTCCGTCGAGGCCGGGCATGCGCATGTCCAGCACGGCGACGTCCGGTTCCTCGCGTCGGATGATGTCGAGCGCATCCCGGCCGTCCTCGGCCTCGGCCACCACATCGATGAATCCGCTGAGCTGCAGCGCACGTGAGATGCCTTCCCGGAACAAGGGGTGGTCGTCGGCGATGACCACTCTGATCCGGACGGGATTCGGCGTTGCCACGGCGATCGGACCTTTCGTCTGCGGGTGCTGTGGTGCGGGGTCGACCGGCAGATCCTCGATGGCTGCCTTCAAGCCTAGGTGAGCTTCGCCTCGGGGGCGTGTCCGGCCCGGCCGGCGGGGGAGGGCGCGGTCATGTGCGTGGCAGGACGGCCTCGACGGTGGTGCCGCCGTGGTCGTTCGTCCGCACGGTGAAGGTTCCTCCCATGCCTTCGACCCGTGCCCGGTGGGAGGCGATCCCGATGTGTCCGGATGCCAGGCTCCGGGTCAAGGCGTCGGGGGGCATCCCGATCCCGTCGTCGGAGATGGTCAGCCGCACGCCGTCCGGTTCGTGTTCCTCCAGGGTCACGGTGACGTTCTTCGCCTGGGCGTGTCTGACGGCGTTCTCCAGGATCTCCCGGGCCAGCCAGAACAGCGGCCGGTCCACGGCACCTGCGCCGGCGATGCCGGAACGGACCTGTACGCGGAATCTCCCGCGCTCGGACGCCTGCTGGGCCAGCTGTTCCAGCGCCGGCAGCAGTCCTCCGGAGACGAGGACTTCTGGGTGCAGGGTCCGTACCGACGAGCGGAGCTGCCGGCTCGCGGTGACGAGGGCTTCGTCGGCACGCTGCAGGGCGGCGTCGGCCGCTCCGGGAGTGGATGTCGCCTCATCGACGCAGTGCCTGGCTGCCAGGACGTTCTGCAGCGCTCCGTCATGCAGTACTTCGGCGATCTTCCGCTGTTCCCTCTCCTCCGCCGCCATGATGCGTTCCAGCAGCCACAACCGGTGTTCCGCCAGCTCCCGGATCGCTCTCACGCGGTGCTGCTGGACGTCCGAGAGAAGGACACATCCCGCGCAGACCACCAGGATGAACAGCGTGTGGACGAAGGTGAAGTGCCAGTACGGCTGCTGCAGATGCCCCAGGCCGGTGCCTGTGGCGTAGCTCGCCGCGGCCAGCACTCCCGATGCCGCGGTGAGACCCGGCCGCATCTGGAACGAGGCGAGGACGGGTATGAACAGGAAGATGTCGGCCGAAAGCGGCGAGCTCCAGTTCGGGTCGGAGAAGTTCCCGGAGACCGCCATCAGCGCGGTGAGCAAGGTCAGGTCGACGAGGGGGTACACCCAGCCCGGCAACGGCCTGTGTGATCTCCAGGCCGCCCACAGCGTCCGGAAGGTCCAGGCCGTGTAGGCCGCGGCCAGCACCACGGACAGCGGCAGCTGCTCCGACGGCGGGAAGACCGCCAGGTCCGCCGTGAACGCGATGACGATGGCGATCCGGAGCATCGCCTGCCACCGGAACGCCCGCTGCACGTGCAGTGCAGGCATCTCAGCCGCGTCTGCGTCTGCGTCTGCGGCTGCCCCTACGTCTGCGACGGCGCCTGCGTCTGCGACGGTGCCTGCGTCTACGACCGCGTCTGCGTCTGTGTCTGCGACTGCGCGCTCGGACGGGCGGTCTTCGGCGGGTTCGAACGCGTCCGAAGGTGTCATGTGATCCTCTTCCCGGCCGCCGCGTTGCATCCCCCTTCACGGACAAGACAGGCGCGCCCGGCGAACTGCTTTCTTCTCCTGGGAGGGACATCGCCGACGGTGCCGGGTGCTTCACCATCCGGATGACCATTTTATGCCGCTGGAGGTTCCCAGGGCGGTGGGTGCCGAGGTGGAGGCGGAGGCGCCGGTACGGCGATGAGCTGAGGAGCCGAGAGGCCGAGATGGCAAACGGGATCACGCAGGGCGGTACACAGGAGTGACCTCTGAGGAGCCCGGCACCTCACACACGGCGAGCTGTGTGAGGTGCCGGCCTTCGTCCGTCAGACCGGGGTCACCGGTGTCTGGAGTTCGGTCACCCAGGCGTCGCGGTCCTGGGGGCACTCCAGGTTGATCTCGCGCGGGTGTCCCGTGGGCCGGTATCCGCTGGTGTCGATCCAGCGGGCGAGTGTCTGGGCGGTGGACAGCACGGTGTCCATCGAACCGCGGTGCACGATGGTCGCGGCCGTTTCGAGCTGGGGCAGGTCGTGGATGCGCACGGTGGCCTCCTGGAGCGGGGCGCTGACCTGGACTCCGGCGTGGACGGTGATGCGTCCCTCGCCCTCGGGGGCGTCCTCGTAGTAGGCGATGCCGGGGCCGGTGGGGGTGATCCCTGCGGCCTCCAGGCGTCGGAACAGTTCGTCGTAGAGCGGTGTGATGACGGGGCCGATGTCGGCGGGGTCGAAACTCGCGGCGGTCGCGGTCAGCTCGGCCACGCGGACGGCGGGGACGTGTTTGAGGACGACGTCGTCGGTGGGCATGTGCCCCTCGCTTTCGATCGCTCGGAGTCTGGCCTCGACCTGCCCCAGTCGTGTCCGCGCGACCGTGACGGCGGCTTCCAGCTCGGCCCGCCGCAGCCGGAGCATGCCGCGCAGCTCCTCGGTGCTGGCCTTCGCGTCCACGATGTGGCCGACCTGCTGAAGGGTGAAGCCGAGGTCTTTGAGCGCGATGATCCGGTTCAGGCGGGCGAGTTGCGCGGCGGTGTAATGGCGGTAGCCGCTGGCGGGGTCGACGTGGGCCGGGCGCAGCAGTCCGGTGGCGTCGTAATGACGCAGCATCCGTACCGAGACACGGCCGTGCCGGGCGAAGTCTCCGATGGTGAACATGATGTCTCCGAGCTGACCGTCTGACACGGTGTGAGGGTCAAGACGCTACTCGGCGGCCCCCGGCGGGGAACTCGGTGGCGGGCCGGCGACGACGACCCGGATGCGCTCGGCGGGGACGGCCGGCACGGCGGAGACCGGGGGCGGGGCGAACTGCTCCGTCATGGGTCTCCTGCGCTCACGCGATGTTTCTGACATCGGAAACGCTACGTTGCTTTCTAGTGCACGGCAACGCACTCGTTGCATCCAAACGGAATATGGGCACTTCAGAGCGCTGATGCTGTTACGCCGGGAGGGGAAAGAATGCAACGGTGGTCGTTCCGATCTTTGCAACGGTGGAGAGTGAACGCTACGCTGCCGAAGGTCAGGATCCAGCACGGCGGATGACCGAGGGGAATCGCGATGCCAGGAGGCAGGCTCACTCAGCAGGAGCGCCAGCAGATCGCGCTGGGGCTGGCCGACAGCCTCCCCTATGCCGAGATCGCCCGACGCCTGGACCGTCCGACGTCGACGGTGACGCGGGAGGTGATGCGCAACGGCGGCCCCACCGCCTACCGCGCGGACCTGGCCCATCGAGCCACCGAACGCCGCGCTCACCGACGTAGGCCCGCTTCCCCGCACGGACCGGCCTCGGCCCCCCAGTCGCACGGCCGCGATGCCGAGGCGGTGGCCGAGTACGAGGAGACGCTCACCACCGTCCTCATGGCCACGGGCCTGCCCAAGATGATGGCCCGCGTGCTGACCTGTCTGTTCACCACCGACGCGGGCAGCCTCACCGCGGCCCAGCTCGCCCAGCGCCTCCAGGTCAGCCCGGCGTCCATCTCCAAGGCGATCACCTACCTGGAGAGCCAGAGCCTCGTCCGCAGGGAACGCGACGAACGCCGCCGTGATCGCTACGTCGTCGACAACGAACTCTTCTACCAGGCGACGATCGCCAGTGCCCGGTCCAACGACCAGCTCGTCCAGACCGCGCGCCAGGGCGTCATGGTCCTCGGCCCGCAGACCCCTGCCGCGACCCGCCTTGAGAACATCGCCCGCTTCCTGGACTTCATCAGCGAAAGCATCACCCGCGCCGCCGAACAGGCCCGCGAAGTCCTCCACGCCCAACCGGGGCCGACCCCGGATGACACCGTCACCGACTCCGCAGACCGCACCGACGTCGAACGGCCGTAACGGGAGAAGTCGGCTGTCACGGGGGGTTGGCCGCCATTCGGCAGGCGCCCGTCGCGGCGCCACCCGCCACACCGGCCTGGGTGAGGGCGTTCACACATCCCCGCAGGTCGTTGTGCACACCTCGGGTGCATGCCGCTGTGACATCGTCCGAGACGTTGACGCCCGCCTGCTGGACCATGTTCGTACAGGCGGGGATGTCCGCCGAGGCAGCGGAAGCGGTGAGGGCGACGCCGCCCAGGGCGAGGGCTGCCCCGGTCAGGACGCCACAGGCGCGGGAGAGGATTCGGACCGGCATACGCATGAAAAGCACCTGCTCTTCGGGGTGTGACAGAAGAACACGGATCAAGGGCGCCGGGCGGCGGACGCGACCGGTACGGGCCGCGAAGCCATCGTTCTCCCCGGCCGCCGTAGCCTCGACGGAACCACCCCTCCTCTGTCCGACGCTAGAACAGCCCACCGCCCTGTGCACGTCCGACCCGGAGGCCGGCGGCCGGTGGAGAAGCCCGGCCCGCCGCTACGCGCCCTTGCGCTGTGACAGCGCCGATGGCAGAGGCGACACTGCCGACCGAGATCGTGTGGGCTCCCCGACGACCTAGAGTGCGTGTTCATGACGAGGACTTCGGGGAGGTCACCGCTGTTACGTGACCAGCGGTTCGTACTGCTCGCTTCCGCCCGGACCATCTCGGTGCTGGGCAACGGGTTCGCTCGGGTGGCCCTCGCCTTCGCCGTACTGACTCTCCCGGGCTCCAGCCCCGGGAAGCTCTCGCTGGTACTCGCCTGTCAGTCCCTGCCTCAGCTGCTGTTCATTCTGGCCGGCGGTGTGATCGCCGACCGGATGTCACGGTCCCGGCTCATGGTCGTCGCCGATGCCGTGGGAGCACTGGCTTACGCGGGGCTGGCCGCGATGGCCCTGTCCGGCCACGCACCGTGGGCGCTGATGTGCGTGCTGGCGGTGGCAGCGGGGCTGGCGACGGCCCTGTTCACGCCGGCGATGGACGGTGTCGTGCCGCTCGTGGTCCCCGCGGACCGGTTGCAGCAGGCGAACGGCCTCCTGCGTATGAGCACGAACACCTGCCTCTTCCTCGGTCTGGCGCTGTCGGGCGTGATCGTCGCGTGGATCGGTGCGGGTTGGGCCTTGGCTCTGAACGCGGTCTCGTTCGTGGTCAGCGCGGTACTGACGGGCCGCCTGCGGCTGCCCGCGCGACCGGCCAGGACATCCTCGTTGTGGGCGGACCTGCGCGAGGGCTGGCGGGAATTCGCCTCCCGGCAGTGGCTGTGGGTGGTGGTCGCCCAGTGCACGGCCGTGGTCGCGGTCTTCAGCGCGACCCTCGGGGTTCTGGGACCGCTGGAGGCTCAACGGCATCTGGGCGGGGCCCGCTCGTGGTCGGTCATCGTGGCCGCGCAGGCGTTGGGAGCCATCGCCGGGGCCGGGCTCGCCGTGCGGGTCCGTGCCGGCAGGCCGGTCCTGGTCGCGGTCATCGCCACGTTCCCGGCAGCTCTGCCCATGGTGTTCCTGAGCCTCTCGGCACCGGTCTGGCTGATCGCCGCCTCCATGTTCTGCGCGGGTGTGGCGAGCGACGTCTTCAACGTCCTGTGGGTCAGCACCCTGCAACGGGAGATTCCCGAGCAGGTCCTTTCCCGCGTCAGCTCCTACGACGCCCTCGGCTCGCTGGCCTTCGCACCGCTCGGTCTGCTTGCCGCCGGTCCCGTGGCGCAAGGTATGGGCTCGGGTACCGCTCTGGCCGGCTGCGCGACCGTCGTGGTGCTCGCCACCCTTGCTGCTCTGGCGTCCCCGCAGGTGCGCGCGCTCCCGTGCACCGCGTCCCCGCTGCCGGGGTCGACGGCCGGCGGAGGCGGTCAGCAGAGTGAAGAGGCCGACCCCGCCGATTCTGCGCCGGTCACCCGCCCCGTTCCTCCGAGGCCGGGCGCGCGGTGACGCTGCCGGTGATCACGCAGTTGGCGTCGTAGGGGCGGCACGGAGCCGGTGGCGAGGGTGACGGGACGGCGCCCGTCCGCTCGAGCTCGCGCATCTCCGGAAGCACGCGATGGATGCCGTCGGTGCGTACCCCGGCCGACAGGCCGTCGGTGCGGCACTGGAAGCGGTCCTGCGGCCGAGCCTCGTGCAGCCGCGGGACTTCCGCTGAGCGGCGGGGCGGTTGCGTCTCGCTCGGAGAGTTCACCCCGTCATCGGCTACCGAGGGACAGGGTGTCCGGCGCGCTGCGCCAGGAGGGCCACCCTCTTCTCCGCCGCGGTCCGGACCAGGTAGGTCCCGAAGAACTCTCCGCTGCTGTTGTAGACCTCGAAACGGTCGGCGATCTGCTGTATGCGAAGGCCGTCCGGGCTGTGAGCGGGAGCGTGCTGAGTCGTCATGGTTCCGATCCCTCTTCCCGTACTCCGGTGCTCCGGTTCTCAGGTGCTCCGGTTCTCGCGTGCTCCGGCCGAGGCGGGGAGGTGTGCTCCGGAGCCTGTGGCCGGCGCCTGCTCACAGTCTGGAGGGGTTCCCGGGCTCGTCCGGTCAGCCGACCGGGGGAGAGCGCGGGGGATGGCGCCGTGGACGGCGGAGCGCAGTACACGAAGGGGTCGGATGCGCCCGGCCGGCCGGGCCCGGGGATTCGGCCTCGTCCGCGGAGACGGAGTTCCGGGAAGAGCATCACGGCCCGGCCGGCCGAGGGTCAGTCCTCGTACAGGCCGACGCCCTCACCGGCCGCCGCCCGCATCAGGACGTCGGCCAGCTCCAGCGGGGTGGAGAGCATCGGGTAATGGCCGGTGGCCAGTTCGAAGAAGGTGACTTCCGGCTGGGCGAGTTTGGCGAACCTCGGCAGGCCGGTGCCGTGGAGGGTGCGGGCGAACTCCAAGCTGAGGCCGTTCGCCAGGCAGAACACCCCGGTGGTGGGGAGTTCGCGCCAGGCGCCGGTCAGCTCGATCGGCTCGGTGACGGTCCGCACGGGGTGCGGGGTGGCCAGGCGGCGGTAGCGCTCCAGCTCCTCGGGCGGGACGGCGTGTACCGCCGGGATCTCCCCGGGCACCGGGATGACGCCGTCCGTGACGTGGTCCAGCAGGCCGAGCTGCGGCATCTGCGCGACCACCGACTCACCCGGCTCCGGGAAGCCGGTGTCCACGAACACCACCCGGGCGACCTGGCCGGGGCGCCGGTCGGCTGCCGCGAGGGCGGGGAAGATGCCGTAGCTGTGCGCCACCAGCACGACCCCGGGACCCTCCGCGTCGAGCAGCCCCGCCACGGCGTCGGTGTGCGCGCCCAGCCCGATGTCCGCGGGATCCTCTCCCGCCCGCTCGGCCAAGCCGGGCAAGGTGACCGGAAGCGCCCGATGCCCTTGCGCCGACAGTTCGGCGGCCACCGCCGCCCAGGCCCAGCCACCCATGAAAAGCCCAGGGACCAGCAGAAACGTCGTCATGACAGACCTCTTTCGCAGCATTACCCATGCGGTCGGACAGGACGGTAGGACCTACCCCTGGGGGAGATTCCAGCCGGCCGTCACCGCCGCGCGCACCCGGCAAGATCAAGATCTGTCACCGCGACTGATCAGCGTGCGGTCCTTCGGCGAGAACGTGAGGACGGCCGTTCCGTGCTGTGGAGAACTGGATGCGCGGCGAGGCGCCCCGCGGGGCTCCGGGGAGCTGGATGGGTGGCGGGCGGGTAGGGGCTCCGGGCAGCTGGGCGCTGCGGCGAGCCCCTGGGCGCTGAGAGGGAGTCCGTCCTCGTGGCGCGCCCATGGGGATTCAGGGGGAGTCGGTCGCGTGGCGCGCCCGTGGGGATTCAGAGGGAGTCGGTCGCGTGGCGCGCACGTGGGGACTCGGCCGGAGCCGGACGCGCGGCTAGCCCGTGGGGGCTTCGGGGGAGCCGGACCCGTGGCGAGCCGGTGACGTGCGGATCAGCCGCCCTGACCGGCGCTTCCGATCGGGCCGACCTCCACCGGGGAGCCCGTACCGTCCGTGACGGGCAGCGTGTCCGCGCCCGGCCAGGCGAGGGTGACCGACTTCGTCTCGTCCGGCGGCGTCACCACCAGCCCCGTGATCCGGACCCCGGAGCCGCCCGAGTCGTTGACCGGGTAGTGGACCCCGAACGCCACCGACTGCCCGTTCCTGAGGACGGTGGAGCCGGCCTTCTCTCCCGTGCGCTTCGCGGACAGCGGTCCCGAAGTGGTCTTCAGGTCGACGCCCGCGTACCCGGAGAGTGTGCAGTCGTAGCCGCTGTGGTTCTTCAGCTGCACGGCGACGGTCCGATCGGTGTCGCCGCCGATGGTGGCGTCCAGCGCCGTGATCTCCAGCCCGTCGGTGCGGCACTTGCCGGCCCTGCCGGTGGCGGTGCCGCCGCCGTCGGAGCCGGTCCCGGCAGACGTGTTCCGCCCGCCGGTGCTCTTCCCGGCGGACGCGTCCTGTCCGCCGGAGCTCTGGCCCGTGGTGGCCGCGCCCGCGGAGCTCGCCCCGCCGCTCTGATCCGAACCGCCCGAGCCCGAACCGCCGCTCGGCGACGACACGGTGGACGCGGACGACGGGGTGCTCTGTGCCGCCTTGCCGTCGTCGTCGCTCTGGCAGGCCGTGAGCGAGAGTCCCGCGACAACGGTCAGGGCCGCGAGAGTGAGCTTGTGAGTGCGCATCGTTTCGTCCTCGGTGTCGGTCGGGGGAGCCGGCCCGTCGGTACGAGTCGGTCCGAGCGAGCTCTTTCGCCCCCCAAGAGCCGCCCGCCCGACCGGACGTTCCGCCCAACCACCCGCCAAGACATGCCTGTTACATGCACGGACAGACGCAGGCGCGTACCACCGCCACAACCGGACACCCGCCACCACCAGGCACGCCCCGCCCGCACCCACCCCTCCCGCGCCCCTTCCACGGCGTGGAGACGGGCGCCGAACGCCCTGTCCTGCACCGGCTGGGGTACGCCGCCGGTCGGTCGGCGGGCCCGCCGGAAGGCGGCCTGCGCTACCGTTCCGATCCCGCTCACCGCCGCCGTCCCGCTGGGACAGTCCTGTTACCCGGCGTGACTTGACCTCGGACCGTCCGATGGCCTGTCGGCACGCCGTCCCGCGGTCACCCGCCCGCCCCGGGCCCACCGGAGCCGAGGGTCGCCGTCACGCGAACCGTCCCGGCCCCACGCACCCCGAGGTCATTCGTACGGCAGCAGGGTCGCATCGACCTTCTCCCAGGCCGCCTTGAGTTCGGCGAGCAGTCGCGGCCGGTCGTGGGCGAGATCGGCCTGTTCGCGGGCGTCGGCCGCGAGGTCGAACAGGTGGTCGCCGCCGTCGGCGTCGCGGTAGTACTTGAAGTCACCGCGCCGGAGGGCCCGGTTGCCGCGCACCCGCCAGAACAGGTCCCGCTCCGGTACCTCCTTGCCGTGCAGCAGATACCCGGCGAGGCTGTGGCCGTCCAGCGGGTACGCCGGGTCCGGCCGGCCGCCGGCCAGCTCCAGCAGCGTCGCCGTCCAGTCCGGCGTGTACACGGGGACGTGGCTGACCTGGCGGCCGTCGATCCGGTCCGGCCAGCGCACGATCGTCGGCACCCGGATGCCGCCCTCCAGCAACGAGGACTTCTCGCCGCTGAGCGGCCACTGGTAGGAGAAGCGCTCGCCGCCGTTGTCGGAGGAGAACACCACGACCGTGTTCTCCTCCTGCCCGGAGCGGCGCAGCGCGGCCAGCACCCGACCGACCGCCGCGTCCAGGCTCTGCACCATCTCCGTGTACTTCTCCACCGAGCCGCCGTCGGTGTGCAGCAGCGCGCCGAGAACGTCACCGTCGCGGATCTTCGCGGCGATCTCCGCGCCCGTCTCGGCGTCGTCCTCGGTGAGCCACGGCCAGTGCGGGGTCGTGAAGTTGAGGTTCAGCAGCCACGGGCGCTCGTGCCGCCGGCCGACGTACTCCACGGCGCGTTCGGTCAGGACCGTCGTGTAGTACCTCAGGTCCTGGTATGTGGCGTCGCCCTCGTACAGGTCGTAGTCGCCGAGCTGGCCCAGCTTGGAGAAGTACTCCAGGGCTCCGCCGAAGTTGCCGAAGAACTCGTCCCAACCGGATCTGGTGGGGCTGTAGTCGGGCAGCCAGCCGCAGTGCCACTTGCCGATCAGCGCGGTGGCGTAGCCCGCCTTCTTCAGCAGCGAGGCCAGCGTGGGATGGTTCGGCTCCAGGCCCTGGCTGCGGCTGGCGATCGGCTCGGCGAGCCCTCCCCGGGTGCGCCCGGGGAAGCGGCCGGTGTAGAGGCTGAACCGGGTCGGTGAGCAGGTCGCCGACCCCGAGTAGGCGTCGGTGAACCGCACGCCCTGCGCGGCCAGCCGGTCCAGGTTCGGCGTCCTGATGTGCGGGGAGCCGTACGCGGACAGATCGGCCCAGCCGAGGTCGTCGGCGAAGACGAAGAGGATGTTGGGACGTCCGCCGGGGCGGGCGTGGGCGCGGGCGCGGAAGGGGCGCTCGGCGGGGGCCGCGGCCTCGGCGGTGCCCTCCGCTCGGGCGACGGCGGTCACGGCACCACCGCCGACCAGGCCGGTGAAGGTACGACGGGATATTCCAGACATGGGGAATCCTCGCAAGCGGCCGTGCTCCGGTGTGGGCACGGCGAGGCAGAGTCACAGGGGGGTGGAGACGCCAGGGGCGGAGACGCCAGGGGCGGGGAAGCAGAGGGAGAAGAGGCCGGGCTTCAGCGACAGATGGCGCTGGCGTGACGGCACAGGTCGACATGGCGTCGCGCCACGAGCGCGACGCACACCCCGGTGCCGTCAGCGGACAACTTCATGATCACGCACGGTGCCAGCGCCCCGGACGGGCGTCAAGAGGCCGTCTCACGCACCGGGAGCGGTTTCATACGGCGTTCACGCACAGCGCGCGGTCCCTTGCCCACACCGCCCGGGAGCCGGCCGCCGGACCCGCCATGGGGACGTCACGCAGTCCGTGAGAGGGCGAGGGCGGAGTGCTGCGCATTCAACGAGGGGTGTGAGGGCGGAGTGCTGCACTGCGCACTCAGCGAGGAGGGTGAGGGCGGAGTGCTGCGTACTCAGCGAGCGGGTGACGGAAGGATCGGAGGTTCCGTGCCGCCCGAGTAGAGGGTCGCGGCATGCGTGCACGCGGCTTCACCGCACCCCTCGCAGACCTCCGCCTCGGCCCGGGGAACCGGGTCCGCGCCCAGCGACCGGATACGGTCCTCGACTCCGCGCCTCCTCGGCGACTCGCTCCGCATCGCGAATGACCCCTTCCATCAGAAGCTTTCTGCTGTTGCGGCAGAAGACGGTTTCGGTCGCATCCAGCCGACCGGTCTCGAAGTACTTGTTGGCGGCCTGACCACCACGGCAGTACGCGAACAGGTCGCATACGGCGCGACACGCGTCGACCCCGGCCAGAGCTTCGGCGACCCAGGGCGTCTCCTCGGCGCGGGCCAGACAGCCGGCCAGTCCGGACGTCCGTACGTCGCCGACGGTGAACGGCCCGTGCCGGTCGGAGGAGAAGCCCGCGAGGTCCGGACTGAGGGCGACCACCTGCCCGTCCCAGGTGACCATGGGCAGCGGGTCGACCGGCTGGTCGGCCCACCGCCCGGCCGCTCCCGCCAGCTCAGCCCTGACGTACCGCCAGGCGTGCTCCACGTCCCGCAGGGCCATGCGCCGGTCGGCGCGCCCGCAGGCTGCAAGCGTGGCCCAGAAGCCCGCGACGTCGTCGTCCTTGCCGACATCGGCGTTCTCGGCGTTCTCGGCGTTCTCGTGGTTCTCGTCGGCTCGGACCGTGCGGCCGTTCACGCCTTCGGGTCCCGTCAGGTTTACGCCTTCGGGTCCCGTCGGGTGCACGCCTTCGCGTTCTGTCAGGTTCACACCTTTGGGTTCCACCAGGTTCACGCCCAGAACACTGCAGCCGAGCGTCGCGAACCACCGGTGCAGATCGGCCGCCTTGCGCGGGGACGGGTCGGACACCACGGCGATGGCCCCGAACGCGATGCCGTGGTCCTTGAGCAGGCCGATACCCCGCAGCGCCCGGTCGGTGCTGTCCCGGCCGCCGCGGTCCAGCCGGGCGGAACCGGGGCCCGGGCCGTCGACACTGACGGAGACCTTGATCCGCCGCTCCGTGAACAGCCGGCACCACGCCTCGTCGATGAGCGTGGCGTTGGTCTGCACGGCGTGCCGTACGGGATGCTCGCGGCCGGGCGGGAACCGGTCAAGCAACCCTCCGAGGCGGGACACCCCCGCGGTGAGCGGCTCGCCGCCGTGCCACAGCACCGTGACCGGGTGGTGCCGCGACCACGCGTCGACGGTCTCCGCGACGGCGTCGGCGACCTGGTACGACATGACGCGGGCGAGTCCCCGGGAGGGCAGGTAGCAGTAACGGCAGTCGAGGTTGCACAGCGGGGTCGGCTGCAGGAGCACGAGGGAACTCGTCCCCGCCAGTCGCGCCCGCGGCAGCGGCTGCCTCATCGGACCCCCGCCTCCCCGGACCGGTCGTCCCGTTCCGTGGCCGCGAGGTGTCCGAGCGTCTCGCGCTCACCGTGCGCGTCGCCGAACTCGCGGAACAGGCGCAGGGCTTGGAAGTGCGCGTCGCGGGCTTCGGCGCGGCGGCCGGCGCGCCGGAGCGTGGCACCGAGGTCGTTGCTCGTGACCGCCTGCCGATGCCGGTCACCGAGATCCTGGTACGCCCGTACGGCCGACAGGTGCGCGTCGAGGGCCTCGTCGAACCGGCCCAGCACGGACAGGGCGACACCGAGGTCGTTCCACGCCGTGGCGGCGCGCTCCCGGTTGCCTAGTTCCTCGAAGACCGCCCGCGCGGTGGTGTGCGCCGTCAACGCCTCCTCCACCAGCCCGGTCTCCCGGTAGGCACGCCCGAGGTTGTTCGTGGCGGTGGCCGCACGGAACCGGTCGCCGACCGAACCGAACATCTCGCGGGCACGGGTGAGGGCCACGACCGACTCGTCGAACCGGCCCAGCTTGAACAGGGTGCGCCCGAGGTTGTTCCAGGTCGATGCCTCGGCCTGGCGATCCCCGCACGCGTGCACCAGGTCACGGGCGCGCCGGTGGGCCGCCACCGCGTCGTCCAGTCTGTGCGCCTCGGTCAGCGAGATCCCCAGCAGGTCCCAGGACGTTCCCTCCGCGTGCCGGTCGCCGCGCTCCCGGTGGATCTCGCACGCCCGGGTGTGCGCCGCGACGGCCTCCTCGATGCCGCGCTTGTTGCGCAGAGCCAGTCCGAGACAGTTCCACGCCTTGCCGGCGCTCAGGCCGTCCCCCAGCGCGTCCGCCGCCTCGGCGGCGCACCGGAAGACGGCCACGGCGTCGTCGAAGTACCGTTGCCAGCCGAGATATCCGTGCAAGCGTAGTGCCAGTCCCAGCCCGGTCCGTGCGTGGGCGGGGTCGGCCGCCCACAGCGCGGCGGAGACGAGGCCGGTGCGCTCGCGTTCCAGCCAGCTCAGCGCGTCCGTCAGACCGTCGAAGCCGGCCGTCGGGGCGACGCCGACCCGGGCCTGCAGATACCAGTCGGCCGCTTCGGCCCGGCGCAGGTAGTGGGCGAGGAGCCGGTCCCGCGCCCGCGTGCCCTCCCGGCGCAGCTCCTCCCGCCGGGACACGAGGTCCAGCGCGTAGGCCCGCACCAGGTCGTGCAGCGTCCAGCACCCCCGCACGCTGCCGGGTACGACCAGATGGGCGCGGATCAGCACGGCGAGCTCCCGCCGGGGTGGCGCACCGCTGCCGCAGAGCACGGTGATCGCCTCGTCGCTCGTCTCCGACCCCGGCGCGAGGGCCAGGAGCCGGAACAGCCGCGCAGACTCCGGCCCGAGGCGGCGGTACGACAGGTCGAAGGCGGCCCGCACGCCCCGTTCGCCGTCGTCCAGATGGTCGAGGAGCGTGGCGGAGCCGGTCAGCTCGGACACGAGTTCCGCCACCGGCTTCCCCGGATCGGAGATGAGCAGAGCGGCCGCGATCTGCAGCGCGAGCGGCAGCCGCCCGCACAGCTCGCACAGTTGGTCGGCGGCCCCGGGGTCCTCCAGGACGCGCCGGTCGGCAGGGGCCGCGGTGGCCAGCGCGCTGTGCAGGACGTCCCGGGCCACCTCCGCCGGGAGGAGGTCCAGGTGGAGCAGGTGGGCACCGAGCTGGGGCATGGTGTCGCGGGAGGTGACGAGCACCCGGTGCGCGGTGTGGCCGGGCAGCAGGGGTCTGACCTGCCCGGGATGGGAGGCGTTGTCCACGACGATCAGCACGCGGCCGGTGGTCCGGGCCCGTTCGGCCAGCACCGACCGGTAGAGTCCGGCACGCTCGTCGAGCGTGCCCGGCACGTGCGCGGCCGACACCCCGAGGGCGCGCAGCAGGGCCTCCAGGAGCTGTACGGGCCCGGCGGGTGAGTCGTCGTAGCCGTGGCAGTCGACGAACAGCGCGCCACCTGGGAACCAGCCCCGCTCCCTGGCCGCGTGAGCGGCTCGCACGACCAGAGCGGTCTTGCCGGCACCGCCGAGACCGGCCACCGCGAAGACGGGCACCGCGGGGCGGCCGGGGCCGGCGGGGTGACCGGGGCCGGTGGGGTGACCGGGGCCGGTGGGCGCCAAGGCCGCCATCAGCGAGCCGAGTTCGTCACCGCGTCCGGTGAAGGAGACGGCCTCCGGCGGGAGCGCGTCGTCCACGTGCGGCATGGGAACGTAGTGGTGGTGGTGCTCCACCTTCTTCCCGACCACTTCTCCGCGGAACTGCCCGTTCCTGAAATCGATCCGATCCCCGTCGCGTATGTCCCCGCTCACACGGCATTCCTGCCCAGAAAAGTGGGGGTGGTACCGCGGGGCGGTACTCTCCGTCCTCGGTCGTGGGCGGGCCGGCGGCACTCTCCGTCGCAGGCGGGCAGAGGCTCGCCCGACCGACCGTCGCGGGGGTGAGTACGGATACTCATGACGCCCGGCGCCGTCGGCCGCGAAGATCCACGACATGATGACGAACGGGGCGGGCCGGATCTGGCCGAGGACGCTGCCGGTGGCGCTGCTCGCGGTGCTCGCGGCGGGTTGCGGTACACAGCGGGCGGCAGAGGCGACGGCCGGAGACGTACCGTCGCAGGCCGTGACGACGCCGAGTACGCCCGCCGATCACCTCTGTCCCGGCGAGAGCCCCTCACCGCCCGCCCCGTCGGCCCCGACGAGTTCCACGCCGCCGACGGACCACTACGCCGAGAACCACGGCTTCATGGTCCCCTTCACGCTGCACGGCGACCGCCGCTGCCAGGGTCTCGCCGCCGTCGGGCGGGTGCGGAAGGCGCTGCGGCCACTGCGGGAGAAGGGCGGCTTCACGCTCGAGAGCGTCTCGCACACCATCGCGGGCCTGGGCTATTCGAAGGTGCGGACCTACGCGGACGGCTCCGCGGTCGGGTTCCTCATCGAGGTCGACGACTACCCCGTGTGCGTGGAGGGCTCAGTGGGTCCCGCCGAGACCGAGGCGGACGCGTTCGGCGGCTATCCCGACACCACCGGGTGCGAGCAGCCCTCGGGCGGCCACTGACCGTACCCCGCACGGCACTCCGTCCACGGATCAGGGGGCTGCGGGGGCAGGCGGCACCGGCCGGGCCACTGATGGGAGCCGAGGCCGGCGCGCGCCGTGCGCCCCCGCAGCGGGCGTACTGCGTGGCGCGCCGCGCGTTCCGCAGCAGGCGTACTGCCTGGCGCGCGCCGTGCGTCCCGCAGCGGGCGTACCGCCTACTTCTCCTCGCCGGTCTCCCGCTCCGCACGGCCCGAACCGTGGAGCTCCAGCGGGATGCGCTGCTGGTCGGGACGGTCGCCGGACTTCTCGGCCGGCTGGCCGTTCAGGTTCTGCCGGACCGAGTCCAGGATCGTCAGGCCCTGGGCGACCAGGCCGGCCGCGATCTCGCCGAGACCGTCAGCGCCGTTGAGGACGTTGACGTTGGCGCCGGACAGACCGCCCGCCGCTTCCTTGACGATCTGCGGCAGCTGGTCGATGAGCATCCGGTCGAGGGCGACCCGGTCGTGCGAGGCGGCAGCCTCGGCCTGGATCTTCATGCGCTCCGCGTCGGCGATGGCGAGGATCCGGACCCGCTCGGCCTCGGCCTCGGCGGGCTTCACGATCTCGGCGACCAGCTGCTGTTGACGCAACTTCGCCTGACGCTGGGCGAGTTCGGTCTGCGCGGCCAGCACCTCCTGCTGGGCGTGGGCGTGTGCCAGCGGTCCGGCCTGGGCGGCCTGTGCCTGGGCGCGGTCCACTTCGGCGGAGTACTGCGCCTTGACGACGGCGGTCTGCCGGGCGTACTCCGCCTGCTTTCGGGCCGCGTCCTGCTCCGCCTCGGCGGCGGCCTGGTTGGCCTGGGCCTGGGCGATCTGCGCCTGCCGCTGGATGGCGGCCTTGTGCGGCGCGGACATCGCGTCGATGTAGCCGGTGTCACCGTCGTCGATCGACTGGATCTGCAGCGAGTCCACGATCAGGCCGATCTTCGCCATCTCGGTCTTCGAGGTGTCGAGCACCTCGGCCGCGAGCTTCTGGCGCTCGGTGACGATCTCCTCGACGGTCATTGAGCCGATGATGGCACGCAGGTGGCCCGCGAAGATGCGGCCGGTCAGGATGGCCATCTGCTCCTGATCGGAGAGGAACCGCTGGCCGGCGTTGACGATGCTCTCGGTGTCGTTGCCGACCTTGAAGGCGATGACGGCACGGACGTTCAGCGCGATGCCCTGGCGGGTCACGCAGGTCTCGGTCACCTCGGACTCACACATCGACAGCGTGAGGAAGCGGACCTTGCGCAGGACCGGCAGCACGAACTTGCCGTGCCCGGTCACCACCCGGAACGGCGCACCCCCCAGCCCCCGGCGGCCTCCCGAGATCAGCATCGCCTGGTCGGGTGCGGGAACGCGGTAACCGAACATAATCCTTCTTCTCCTCAGTCGACGCCGGCGGCGGAGCCGTCCGGCGGGTCCAGCGGATCACCCCACGCGATGACGTCGACTTCTCGACATCCTCGGGAATCGATCACGAGCACGGTCGTCCCGAGTGGCAGGGGCTCCTGCGACCAGGCGAGAAAGGTCTCGGAACCGCCTCGGACGCGCACCAGGATCTCGCCGGGTCCGGCGGGTCCTCGGGTGCCGATGAGTAGTTCCCCCGTGCAGCCGATCACGGCGTCGTCTCGTGCCATCACCGGCCACCCTCCATCGCTCTGGTTCTCACCCTGTCCGACCTTAGACCCGCCCACCACCGGCGCATACATCGAGGCGGCACCGCACGGGGCCCGGCCCCGTGCGATGCGCTCGCGCAGGCGACGCAGCGAGCGGATCAGGGAGGCGGCTGATCCCCGGCCACCTTCCGCGTACCCCCGAGTTCCCCCGGTTCCGGCCTGCTGCCGCCCACCACTGTCCCAGCCGACACCGCTACCAGACAGGCGCCCGGCACTCGGCATCTCCGCCCGTGCGCCGCGCCGCGCCCGCGCTCAGCCTCGGCCCCCCGGCGGGTGCCCGCGCTCAGGCTCGGACCGACCCGCCCCCTGGCGGGTGCCCGCCTCAGCGTCGGCCCCCTGGCGGGTGCCCGCCTCAGCGTCGGCCCCCTGGCGGGTGCCCGCCTCAGCGTCGGCCCCCTGGCGGGTGCCCGCGCTCAGGCTCGGGCCGACCTGCTGAAGACCGCCCGCGCGATCTCGTCGGGGGCTGCGCCCGCCTCCGCGAGGAGGCTTCCGTCGGACGACCAGATGCCCGAACGGCCGGACGTACGGTCGAAGCCGCCGCCGGTCGGACCCGCGAAAGCCGCCGTGGCGGCCCACACGCCGTGTTCGGCTACGACCCTGCGGGCGCGCTCGCCGTGGAGCTCAGCCTCGTGATCAGCGTGGACGACGCCGGCCACGTACCCGTCGATGCCCAGCGCGGCGGTCTTCGCGGCGTGCTCGGCGAAACCCGTGTCGCGGCAGACGGCGAGCCCCAGCCGCCACCCGTCCACTTCGAGCACGGCAGGCTCCCCTGGCACGAAGCGCGCGGCCTCCCCGTCGTGCAGATACATCTTCCCGTAAGCCACGCGCACGCCGGCTCCCTCCACGGCCAGCACGCCGATGTGCGGACCCGGCACCGGTGCGCCGACCAGGGCCAGCGTCCCGGTCTCGGCACAGGCGGCGACGATCGGAGCGAGCCGTTCGTCGTCGGGGGTGACCGGCACCGCGTCCAGCTCGTAACCCGTCAGCGACATCTCGGGGAAGACCACCACCCGTGCGCGGGCCGCCCGAACGGCCTGCGCGTGGGCCACGGCGTTGGCCGCCACGTCGTAAGCCGTGCACCTCGGCTGCGCCACCGCGACGCTCAACGGCTGCTCCACCCCGAACTCCCCTCACCCGACGGCACGATCAGCCTACAGACCGACCAGGGCCGATCGGGCTGACCGGGCCGACCGGACCGGCCGCGATGCTCTCGGCTCACGGCGGGGGACAGGCGGAGCGACACGCGGCCAAGGAACGGCAGCCCGGGCAGCGGACCGGTCGGCCCGTGGTGTGGCGGAGGGTGGTGGGGCCCTGCACAGCCGGTGTGCCGGTGCGGGTCCCGTTGCCCCCCGGGGGCCCGGACGGCCTGCCGCGGGCCGGCGGGTCATCCGCTTTCCCGGAGGCCGCGGGCGAGAAGGCACGCCGGCAGTGCCACGGCGGCTCCGATGTACAGCAGCACCGGGTAGCCCAGGGCATGCACGATCTGTCCGCCCACGGCGCCGGCCAGGGACAGGCCCACGAACAGCGCGCTGTTGTTCCACGACAGCATGGCGGTCGCCCGCTCGGGAAACGTGTCGATCAGGTGGCGCTGCTGGGCGGGGAAGAAGGCGTACGCGGCCGGCGCGAACAGGGCCAGCGCGCAGGCCAGCGCCCAGGTGGCCGGGAACGCCAGGGCCACGGCGGCTTCCAGCACCGCCGTCAGTGCCAGGGCCGACCTGGTGATGCGCACGGGGTCCGCCCGGTCGGCGAACCGCCCGCCCGCCTGCCCGCCGACGACGGCGCCGATGCCGTACACGACCAGCAGCCAGGTCACGGCGGTGGCCCGGTCGTCGGAGTGCAGCGCCAGGGCCAGGAAGGTGTAGAGGCTGTACACGGAGAAGGACCACAGGGCGGTCACCGCGACGGCGGACACGGCGACGGCCGTGTCGGGGCGCCGGTCCCGGCGGGGCACCGCCGAAGCCCCCGGTGTTCCGGGCGGGGTGCGCCAGACGAGTGCGTGCGGGAACGCCAGCAGGAACGTGCCCGCGGCCAGGATGACGAAGGCGGCCTGCCAGCCCACGTACCGCCCCAGCAGCGACCCGGCGGGCGCGCCGACCCACAGGGCGGTCAGCAGGCCCGACCCCACCACGGCCAGCACCTGCGCCCGGGCCTGGGGCCGCGCGCGGGTGCTGACCAGGGCGTACACGGTCGGGCCGGTCGCGGCGGCGGCGAGGCCGGCGACCACACGGGCCACGAGCAGCACGCCGAAACCGGGTGCCAGGGCCGTACCGATGTTGGCCGCGGAGAACAGCACCAGAGCGGCCACCAGGACCGTGGCCCGGTCCCGGCGGTCGCAGATCCAGCCGGCGACGGGCGACGCCACCACATACGCGATCGAGAAGGCGGTGACCAGCAGGCCGGTGCCGGCTGCGGAGACGCCGAAGGACGCGGCGATATGGGGCATGAGCGGGGCCACCACGAAGAGGTCGGTCCCCACCAGGAACTGGGTCAGCCAGGCCAGCGCCACCGGCCAGACGGACAGGCCGGCCCCGGTGTCGTCGGCCGGCTCACCGCAGGAGGAATGCACGGTCCGACGCTAGGGCGCACACGGGGGAGCGGCCATCGCGGACACGCTGTACATAGACCGCCCCGGCAATCGCGGACATGTCGTGCGCGGACCGGCCCGGCAATCGCGGACACGCTGTACGCAGAACGGCCCGGCAATCGGGGAAACGTTGTGCGCGGACCGGCCCGGCAATCGCTCGGCAGCCCTGGAACGCCCGTACCCGGCGGAGCACCCGCGCCGGACGGCCGTCCCGGCCTCCGCGCCGGGGCCGCCCGCTCACAAGGTGTCCGCAGTCCCCGCGCCCGAGCGGGTGTGTCAACCGGACCAGTGTTCCGGCACGGAAGCGGATCTTGTACCGGGACCGGTGCCTGTCTAGCGTCACAGTTCACGTGATCTGACGAACTCACAGCGACGGGACGCACCACGATGATCGTGATCGCTCATATCAGTGACACCCATGTAGACACCGGACCGCGCAGCGCCGAGCGCACACGCGCCGTCATGCGCTACCTGGAGGAGCTGCCCTACGACCTGCACGCGATCGTGGTCACCGGAGATGTCACCGACCACGGTCTGCCGGCCGAGTACGAGCTGGCCCGTGAACTGCTGGCCTCCCGGCACCCAGTGCTGTTCTGCCCCGGCAACCACGATGAGCGTGAAGCGTTCCGTCGCCATCTGCTGGCGCAGGCGGCCGGTTCGACGGCCCCCGTCAACCAGGTGCATCGCAGCGCTGACGCGGTGATCGCCCTGTGCGACTCGTCGGTGCCGGGCAAGGACGAGGGCCTCCTGACGGAGGAGACCCTGGCGTGGCTGGAGGACGTGCTGGTACAGACGGCGCGGCACACCCCCGTACTGGTCGGCTTCCACCACCCTCCGGCGGACCTGCACATCCCCTACGTCGACGGGATCCGCCAGTTCGGTGCCGAGCGGCTCGCCGCCCTCGCCGACCGTCACCGCAACATCGCGGGCTTCCTGTGCGGCCACGCCCACACGGCGGCGGCGACCGTCTTCGCCGGACGCCCGCTCCTCGTGGCCCCCGGCGTCGTCTCCACCCTGCGGCTCCCTTGGGAACACCCGGGCGTCCCCCACGGCCACGTCCACCTGGACCAACCGCCCGCCCTGGCCTTCCACGTCCTTGACGAGGGGCGGCTCACCACGCACTACCGTCACGTCAGCGTGTGAACGTCCGCGCCGACGCGGGCGCAGGTGCCGGTGTCCCCGCATGTCGCAGCGTCTCGTACGGCGGCCGTAGGGTGGCTCCGATCAGGACCTCCGGCCGGCCGCCGAAGTCGGTGAGCGCGCGGAGCGGTAGCGTGGGCGTAGCAGTGGCCCTCCGCTCGCAGCCAGGACTTCCGGGAGCACCGCGTGGCGATGGACGACGTACTCTCACCGCCTGGCGGAGACCGGGGCGCAGCCCTGCGGACGAAGGCGGTTGGTGCCTCGTGAGCTCCGCCCCGGGGAGATTCATCCGGCAGATCCGTCTCGTCCCCGGGTTCGACGACGGCCGGTACCCCTTCGACCTGCCCGCGGTGAGGCATCTCGCCCGTTCGGGCGGCCTCGGCCTGCCGGCGGGCGCCACGTTCCTCGTGGGCGAGAACGGTGCCGGCAAGTCGACGCTGATCGAGGGGGTCGCAGTGGCCGCAGGTTTCAACCCGGAGGGCGGCAGCCGGAACTTCCGCTTCGCCACCCGCGCCACCAAGTCCGCCCTGGGCGACCACCTGGTCCTGACCCGAGGGGTCGAGCGACCCCGCACGGACTTCTTCCTGCGGGCGGAGTCCTACTACAACGTGGCCAGCGAGATCGAGAGGCTCGACGCTGCCGGAGGCCGGCCCGTGATGCCGGCCTACGGCGGGGTGTCTCCGCACGAGCGCTCTCACGGAGAATCATTTCTCGACCTGGTGACCCACCGTTTCGGGCCCGCCGGACTGTACCTGCTCGACGAGCCGGAGGCAGCGCTCTCCGTCCAGAGCTGCCTGGCTCTGCTGGCGCGCATGCACGAACTGGTCGACCAGGGGAGCCAGTTCCTCATCGCCACGCACTCGCCGGTTCTCCTGGCCCTGCCCGGCGCGACCATCCTGGAGATCACGGGTGAAGGCACCATGGAACAGGTCGACTTCGACCGGGCTCTGCCGGTGCGCCTGACACGCGACTTCCTGCGAGCACCGGGCCGGTTCCTGAAGCATCTCCTGGACACCGGCTAGGAGCTGGACACCGGCTAGGAGGTGGACACCGGCTAGGAGATGGCGGCAGCCGCCCGGGGCCACCGCCTCTGGCGGCAGCCGCCCGGGGCCACCGTCTCTCCGCCCGGCCGCCAGAAGCGTTCAGTGGCCGTCACCTGGTCCGGGCATGATGTCCGGCGTGCCCGAGCACGGCGCCGAGACCGCGCGCCGGCACCTGTCCCACGTGCCGGCGCCGCGCGGTGAACCGTACGACCTGTCCGGCTCCGTGCTCGACATCCTGACCGAAGGCGGGACGCGCGTCCGGCTCGCGTGAACCGATGCCCGCAGCGCGCGGCCCCGCTCGGCGGGTTCGTGAACCTGGCGCGCGCCCCTGCCCGGCTGTCCGCGCCCCCGGCCACCCGGCGTCGCCCGCTGCGCCGGAGAGACCCTGCGGTGTGGCGCGCGCCCCTGCCCGGCTGTCCGCGCCCCCCCCGCTACCCGGCCTCGCTCGCTGCGCCGGAGATCGCGTCACCGCTGGCGCCGGGGCGCCGCCGTGTGCCGGTGGGAAGTGCGCTTACCTGGTGCGCCGGCCCTGGGACGCCTCCGGTGCCGTGCGCGATTTCGCGAGCTGGTCGAGTATCGCCCGTTCGGAAGGCTGCAGCGGAGGCTCGGTCGTCGGGGGGAGCAGGGGGCCGTTCAGGGCTGCCAGCAGGGCCTTGGGGTGCAGGACGCGTGTCGGGGGTGCGGTGAGGCTGGTGACGTCCCACAGGGCCGACGCCGCGTCGTAGGAGCCCGTGGCGGCTCTGGTGAGCCGGCGTGTGTACCAGGCGGCGAGGCGGTCGGCGAGGGCCGGCTCGCCGCCGGTCACGCCCGGGAAGAGGACGTCCATCCCCACGGCGGCGGACCAGGCCATGTCGACGTGGCCGGCCGCGCCACGCAGGACGCGTCGGGACAGGCCGGGGCTGGTCAGGCCGCCGCGCAGCTCGTCGGCCAGCACCTGGGCGCCGAGCGCGGCCACGGACATGCCCTGCCCGTATGCCGGGTTGAAGGTGGCCAGTGCGTCGCCGAGCGGGATGAACCGCTCGGGCCAGTGCGGCGACTTCTCGAAGTAGCGGCGGGTGTTGCTGGTGCTGCGTCCGCGGCTGACGACCACGTCGGTGAGGGCGTGGGCACCGCGGATGAGGTGACCGACGATGGGGTGCGGCAGGCTGAGGACGTACTGGAGGAAGCCCTCGGGGTCCGCCGGCGGCTCGCCGCCCCGGGTACCGCCCGCGCTGACCATCCAACGGTTTCCCTCGATCGGCAGCACCATGGCGCTGCGGCCGGGCCGGCCGTCGTAGGGATTCGCCTGGATCAGCGTCAGAGGGAACGATTCGGCACCCTCCGGTACGCGGTAGATCCGGGTGGCGTTGGTGAGGCCGGAGTCGAGCTTGCGTTCTTCGATCCCGGTGATACCGAGGCCGGCGAGCCAGCTCAGGCTGCCCGACCCCCGGCCGCTGGCGTCGATGACGAGGTCGGCCTCCAGCTCCGGGCCGAGCCGGTGGCCCGTTGTGCCGCCGCCGACCCGGACCCCCCGCACCTGCCGGGCATCGCCCAACAGGCCGTCCACCGTGGCCCGGTGGAGACGGACGTGGGGGTGGCAGTCGCGCAGGATCTGCCGCAGGACCCACTCCAGCAGGGCCCGGGTGCAGGTGATCATGCGGGGACTGTCGCCCTGCCACCGGTGGAACCAGCCGCTGTCGGGGGTCAGGGCCAGCATCCCGTTGCCGAGCGCGATCTCGTGGGCCCCTGCGACGAGGAGGCGGTCGCGCACGCTCACCGGCAGCAGCGACTCCATGGCGGCCAGGCCGCCGGCCATGAGCAGGTGGGCGTGCCGGCCCTGGGGGACACCCCGCCGGTCGGCGGGGCCCTCGGTCAGCTCGTCCTGCTCGAGAAGGTGCACCTGCATCGTGGGTTCGGCCCGCGACAACGCCGCTGCGGCCAGCAGCCCCGCCACGCCCGCTCCGATCACGACCGCTCTGTGTGACAACTGATACTCCTCGTAAGGGTCCTGAGACGATTTCACTTGGTTCCGGCCTGCTGCGGCGCTGCCGGCCGGTGGTGGTGCACCACCTGGGCCAGCTCCACCAGGTCGACGGTGACACGGAACTTCTCCGGCGGATCGGCCGGTCCCTCGCCGCCGCCCGACGCACGGCGGATGCCGTCGATGATCATCGCCTTCTCCGAGGCGGCGCGGGCCCGTTCCCGCCCTTCGCCGCGCTGCACCGCGGCCGAGTACGTCAGGTGGCCGACCCGCTGGTCGACGTGCGCCGCGAGCTGCAGCAGGGCGTCCCGGATGTTCGCCTCCAGCAGGTAGAGCCGGCTGCTCGGCAGTTGCCACCACAGCTGCCACCAGGACGGTTCCGCCACCGGCGGCGTCGTAGCGAGGTCCTTCACCGCCAGCCACAGGGGCCGCAGTGCGCGGTAGGTGGCGAGGCTCTGCCGCTCCGTGGCGGCGGAGGACGCCAGGCGCGGCAGCACGAATCCGGCGGAGTAGATGAGGGCGCCCAGGGCGGCGGCCGGTGGGGCGAGCGTCGTGGACAGGAAGTCCAGGTCGTAGCCGAGCCAGCGGGCGACGACCGCCGTGACCTTGGCGAGGGTGAAGCCCAGGGCGTCGAGGAGCAGGCCGGCCAGGATCAGCCGCAGGCCCAGCCGCAGGAGCCCGGTGACCTCGTCGCGTGCCCACTTCAGGCAGACCGCGCTCAGGATGATGGTGCTCGCCAGATGTCCCAGCAGGTAGAGGGTGATCATCTCCCTCATGTACGGGGTGTTCGCGTAGTAGGTGTCCAGGTCCCGGAGCCGTTCCTCGTGCGCGCCCGCGAGGCAGAACAGCGTGACGATGGCGATGATCAGTGTCCCGTAGACGGCGACCGCCATCCATGTCATGCGCCGTATCCGCTGCTCCGGGCCGCCTCTCCAGTGGATCAGCAGGGTGATCAGCGAGCAGCTCAGGGCGGTGATCGAGCTGTAGGTCAGCGGGGCACCGATGTTCGGGATCCCGACGGCGTGGTTGACGGCGGCGAGGGTCGTCGGGGCGGACCAGAAGAAGCACACAGCGGCGATGAACGCGGTGGCCCGGGTGGCGATGGACAGCGGTGAGCGGGGGGCCCGGCGTGGCCGGCGCAGCAGCAGGGCGGCCAGAGCCAGCAGCAGAGATGCCATATACACGACAATGCTCATCTTTCGGGGACTCCGTTCACGTCCGCTGGCTGTGTCTGTGGGGGGTTACGTGCACAGGAATACGCGTTCACGGTGGAAGGGCGGGTGGTGTGTCGGGGTGCGGATTCACGGTGGAAGGGCGGGTGGTGTGTCGGGGTGCGGATTCACGGTGGAAGGGCGGGTGGTGTGTCGGGGTGCGGATTCACGGTGGAAGGGCGGGTGGTGTGTCGGGGTGCGGATTCACGGTGGAAGGGCGGGTGGTGTGTCGGGGTGCGGATTCACGGTGGAAGGGCGGGTGGTGCGTCGGGGTGCGGATTCACGGTGAAGGGGCGGCGGTGTGCCGGGGTGCGTGTTCACGGTGAAGGGGTGGGTGGTGCGTCGGGGTGTGTGTTCACGGTGAAGGGGCGGCGGTGTGTCGGGGTGCGTGTTCACGGTGAAGAGGTGGGCGGTGCGTCGGGGTGTGTGTTCACGGTGGCAGGGGTCCGGCAGCGCGGCGGGACGCGTAGCTCACGGCGACGGGGCTCTGGCAGGCCGTCGGGACGCGTGCTCACAGCGAAGGGGTTCTGGCGGGGCCCGGTTCGGCGGCCCGCGCGACGCGTGCCTGCTGTCCGGACCTCTTCACGGCATCGGCGATGAGGACCAACGACTCGGCGTCCCGGGGGTGGGAGAGCCGGGCCGGCGCGCCGGGGGTCTCCACGCCCGGCTCGGTGCTGCGCTGCACGGCCGCGGCGATGGTCGCGGCCCACGCGACGGAACTTGCTCTCCGCCAGTCGCCCGTTCTCGCCAGCTCCGCGTCGTGCGCCTGGTCGTAGAGCGACTCGTCGTAGAGCGTCTCGATGGCGTGGAGACCGTTGTGGATGGTGCTCCACCGCCAGGTCCCCCACAAGAACGGGGAGTGCGGGCGCTCCACACGCAGGGCACGGTCGGTGAGAACGGGATCGAGTACGGCGTCCAGGGGCGCGAGACGGAAGAAGTCACGCCATGAGGACAGGTGGTGTCCGGCCATGGGGAGCAGGACCCCCGCCACCGTGAGGACCGCCCCGAGACCGGCACACACCGGGGGCAGCGCCGTTCCCAGGGTCACCCAGTCGCGGCCGGTCCACCGGGCGAGGACGGCGGCCAGCTTGGACAGGCTGTAGCCGGAGCTGAGGAGCGTACCGGCACCGATGGTCAGCAGACTGGTCCGCAGCCAGGGCCGCTTGCGCACCTCCGCCTCGAATGCCCAGCGCAGTGACCACACCGCACTGACACCGGTCGCCGTCAGATGCCCGACCAGGTACAGCACCACCATGGCGGAGAGCCAGGGCGCCGTCGCGTAGTACGTGTCGAAGTCGCTGCGGCGCTCCTCGCGCGTGTCCCCGAGCGCGAACAGGACCGCGATGCCCGCGAGGACGACGGCGTATCCGCAGATCCAGCTGCGGGTCGTCCGGCGGAGCCGGGGCCCGCCACGCCAGCAGGCGATCATGATCAGCAGCGCCGCGCTGTAGGCGGTGATGGAGGCGTAGGTCAGCGGTGCGGCCAGATTGGGCACGCCGCTCACCCTGTTGATCACCTTCACCGAAGCGGGCGCGCCGAACAGGAAGCACAGCGACGCGGACGCCAGCACGCCGCTGATGGCCAGCAGTGACGGCTCACGCCGGTGCCGCACGAGGTCCGGCAGCTTCACCAGGAGGGCGATCCACAGCAGGCCACAGCTCACGTAGTTGATCGACCCGCTCATCTCCGGTTCCCCCGATAGTTCAGAGCGTCGGCGATACGGCGTGCCGTCTCGCCGACGATCACGTCTCGCTCCATCAGTGCCCGCATCTCCTGCCCGACGCGGATCCCGAACAGTTCCGCCTCCTTCTCGGGGTCCTCGTCGAAACGTGACCGCGCGGCGGCCGGCTGGGCGCCGTGGGCGTGCGCCGACTCCAGGGCGTCCCAGGCCCCGCTCGCCAACTGCTCGGGCGAGAAGCCGTCCTTCTGCCGCATGTGCCACAGCTCATGACCGAAGATCTGGGCCTGGTGCCAGATCTCCGCGTCCTGCTCGATGATGACGTCGTCCTGGTCCGTACGCTCCAGCCACATGCCCGTCGCCCTGAACTCACGCGGGATGTGCACCTTGTGCACCACGAGCCTGCGATCACCGCGCCACTGCCTGGCGGACTCCACCAGCGCGTCGAAGAGGACCTCGGGACCGGCTGCCGGACCGGCGCCGGACGGTGTGCCGTCGTCCGCGACGACACCGCTGAGGCGCTGCCGGACAGGGGCGATGAGCGTCTCGGCGAACTGCCGCATCTGCCGGTCGCGTTCCCGTAACCTCTGCCACTGGCGAAGCCGGGACATGGGGGTCATCGGCGGTCCCGGCAGCTGCAAGAAGACCGGCAACCATCCGCAACGCCGGTACCCCGACGCGTGGCGGGCGCGTCGGGGCGGCGTGCGGGACACGGCGTCCCGCCCGGCGTGCCGGTCACGGCACCCGCTCCTTGTGCACCGGCACGGCGGCGTCGGCCGGGCCGGGCCGGGTGGTCCTCGCGCCGACGGGTCTCGCGCGGAAGTCCAGTCGCTGCCGTACGCGCTGCGCCACCGGCATCTCCTCGGCGCGGCCCCCCGCGAGCAGGACCCGCACGACGGTCTCGGGTGTCCCGGTGTCCAACGACAGCCCCCGCGCGTCCAGTACCTCGGTCAACCGGGCGCAGTCGCAGGCGTGCCGGATGCGGTCCAGGGTTCCGGCCGGTCTTGCGTAGGTGTCATCTGCTGCCACCGAGCATTCTCCTGGGCGCGTCGCTGATCAAGGGCGTGGGACCTAGGCGAGAGTAGCCGCATCGCCATGACCGGTCGACAGCGTTGTGGAAACCTGCCGAAGTGGGCAGGTTCGACCGACAGGCCGGTGCCCCGTACGCGGCACCGCCAAGCACCCCGGCACGGCGTCAGCCTCCAGGCATCAGCCTCCAGGCATCAGCCTCCCGCACCAGCCTCCCGCACCAGCCTCCGGCAGCGGGCGACACCGGCTGCGGGCCGGGTACGCGCCGCCCGCATCGGGTCGGTCCCGGAAGCGCCCGGCTGTCGGCCGTCCCGGCCGCCCGCCGGCCCTTGCCCCGGCCCGCGTCCCGGCGTCCCGCGTCCCTC
>NZ_WWJT01000214.1 GCF_009865385.1 Streptomyces sp. SID486
GCGGGCCGGGCGACGGCAGGGGCGCCGGACAGCACGACGGCGGGGCGGCGGGCCGGGCGACGGCCGGGGCGGAGGGCCGGGGAGCGGGGCCGGGAAGCAGGCCGGAAGGGGAGCCCGGAAGGGCCGGAGAAGGGGCGGGAAGAGGGCCGGGGAGGACGTTCCGGGATGGCCGGGGAGGACGTTCCGGGAGGGCCGGGGAGGACGTTCCGGGAGGGCCGGCCGGGTGGAAATCCGTTGGCGCGCGTCCCGTCGGCTCACTAGAATCCTCGCTCTTGCCCGCCTCCCCCTCGGAGCGCCGCCGCCCGGCCGGAACCGGACGGCACCGTCGTCGTCGCCACACAGCAGGCCCACCCGGAGGCACCCCCTTGTCCGCGCCCGCCCACGAACCGTCCGTAGCCCGGCCGGCCGACCCCCTCTCCCGAGAGCGTTCCCACCTCGCCGCGTCCCGTGCCGCCCTGCGTGCCATGCGCGCGGACGTGGAGGCCCTCGACATCAGCGACGTCACCGCGAACTGGGTCAACGCCGAGGTGCTCGCCCGGCAGATCGACGACCGCATCAAGGCGCTGGCCGACCTCAGCGGCACCCCGCTGTTCTTCGGCCGGCTCGACTACCTGCACGCGCCGGGGGCGGAGCGGGCCGGCGGCGCGGAGCAGCCGGAGGGGCGGGAGACGCCTTCCGCGCAGGAGCGGCGGTGGGAGGCCGACGGGCGGTTCTACATCGGACGTCGGCATGTGCACGACGCCGGCGGCGACCCCATGGTCATCGACTGGCGCGCCCCGGTCTCCCAGCCGTTCTACCGGGCCTCCAGGAAGAACCCCATGGACGTCGGGCTGCGCCGGCGGTTCGGCTACACCGGCGGCGACCTGACCGCGTACGAGGACGAGCACCTCTCCGAACCGGCCGATCCCACGGCGGCGGCCACCACCAGCAAGCTGCTCCAGCAGGAGATCGAACGGCCGCGCGTCGGCCCGATGCGGGACATCGTGGCCACCATCCAGCCGGAGCAGGACGAGATCGTGCGCTCCGGCCTGTCCGGCACGGTGTGCGTGCAGGGCGGCCCCGGCACCGGGAAGACCGCCGTCGGGCTGCACCGGGTCGCGTATCTGCTCTACGCCCACCGGGAGCGGCTCGCCCGCACCGGCACCCTGGTCATCGGGCCGAACCGGTCCTTCCTGCACTACATCGAGCAGGTGCTGCCCGCGCTCGGCGAGCTGACCGTCCGGCAGGCGACGGTGGACGACCTCGTCGCCCATGTCGAGGTGCGGGCCACGGACGACGCCGCCGCCGCGCTCGTGAAGGGCGACGCCCGGATGGCCGAGGTCCTCAGGCGCGCCCTGTACGCGCACGTGACCATGCCCGCCGAACCGGTCGTGGTCGTGCGCGGCTCACGGCGCTGGCGGGTGCCGGCGTACGAACTGGAGGAGATCGTCCGCGAGTTGCTGGCCCGGGACATCCGCTACGGCGCGGCCCGCGAGGCCCTTCCGCAGCGCATCGCGCACGCCGTGCTGGTGCAGATGGAGCGGGCCGGGGAGGCACCGGACGACCGGGTGCAGGACGCGGTCGCCCGCAACAGCGCGGTGAAGGCGGCCGTGAAGGCCGTCTGGCCGGCCGTGGACCCGGCGAAGCTGGTGCTGCGGCTGCTGTCGGACGCCGACTTCCTCGCCGAGCACGCCAAGGGCCTCCTGGACGAGGAGGAGCGGAAAACGATCCTGTGGCCCAGGCCGGTGCGCGGCGTGAAGTCGGCGAGGTGGTCGGCGGCGGACGCGGTGCTGATCGACGAGGCGGCCGACCTGGTCCAGCGCACCCACTCGCTCGGCCATGTCGTCCTGGACGAGGCGCAGGACCTGTCCCCGATGCAGTACCGGGCCGTCGGCCGCCGCTGCACCACCGGCAGCGCGACCGTCCTGGGCGACCTCGCCCAGGGCACGACCCCGTGGGCGACCCGCAGCTGGGCCGAGGCGCTGGGGCATCTGGGCAAGCCCGAGGGGGCGGTGGAGGAGCTGACGGCCGGTTTCCGCGTGCCGACGGACGTCATCGCGTACGCCTCCCGGCTGCTGCCGCACATCGCGCCCGGACTCGCCCCGGTCGCCTCCGTCCGGGAGAACCCGGGCCTCTTCGAGGTGCGTACGGCCTCCGGGACGGCCGAAGTCGTCGCCGCGTGCGAGGAGTTGCTGCGCAACGAGGGCTCGACCGGTCTGATCGCAGCCGACGCCCGGATCCCGGACCTCGCCGAGGCCCTGACGGCGGCCGGCATCCCCTATCTCGCGCCCGGTGAGGAGACCACGAGCGAGACCCGGCTCACCCTCGTCGCCGCCTCGCTCGCCAAGGGCCTGGAGTACGACTACGTGGTCCTGGACGAGCCGCGGGCGGTGGTGGACGGCGAGCCGGACGAGCGCACCGGGCTGCGGCGCCTGTACGTGGCGCTGACCCGCGCGGTGTCGGGCTTGGTCGTGACGCACTCGGCGCCGCTGCCCGCGCAGCTCGCCGGGTAGGGCGCCGTGCCGTCCCGGCGGGTCTAGGGCGCGTCCCCGTCCAGCGCCGTACGCCACTGCGCGACCGCGTCCGCCGAGACGGGTCCCCGCCAGCCGTCGGGGCGGGCCGCGCCGCCGATGTGGAACGCCTTGATCCGGGCGTCCCGGAGCCGCGGCACGTGGTCGAGCCGCAGTCCGCCGCCGACCAGGATCTGCTGCTCGTACCCTGGCTCGCCGTCGTGCGCCGCCTCGGCGAGCAGGGTGGGCAGGCCGTCGTCCACGCCGGCCGCCGAGCCGGCGGTGAGGTAGGTGTCCAGGCCGGGCAGGTCGGCGAGCTGCTTGCGCAGGGCGTCCCGGTCGGCGGCCCGGTCGATGGCCCGGTGGAAGGTCCAGCGGCAGCCGCCGAGCGCCTCGACGACCCGTTCCACGGCGCTCAGGTCGACGTCGCCGTCGGCGGCGAGGAAGCCGAGCACGAACTGGTCGGCGCCCGCCTGCCGCAGCTCGCCGGCCACGCCGACCAGCCGGTCCACGTCTCCGGCCGCGAAGCCGTCCGCGAGGCGGAGCATCACGCGCAGGTCGATGTCGACGGCGGCACGGATCGCGGCGACGGTGGCGGGCGAGGGGGTGAGCCCGTCGGCCGCCATCTCGGTGACCAGCTCCAGCCGGTCCGCGCCTCCGGCCTGGGCGGCGACCGCGTCCTCGACGTCGAGGGCGATCACCTCCAGGACTGCACGCTTGCTCATGGCACCCCATTCATCGGCATTCATCGGACGACTACAGGTCTAGTCCAATTTAAGAGTACGCGGGTGCCGGAGCGCCACGGTGCCGCCACTCACCCGAAGACGTTCAACTCCGCCTCACGCACCCCGGCCAGCTCATACGTCCCAGGCGTCACAGGGCGTCCCGCGCAGAGGCGTATCAGCGTGGCGGCGTCGCCGAGGTACCGGGCGGGCGGACCGCTCGCGGCCACCGCGCCGAGGTGCAGCGGCTCGTCCACGTCGTCGAGGTCGGCGTGCAGCGGCACGTGCTCCTTCTGCCGGGTGAACCGCGCCAGCAGGGCCAGCGCGTCCGGCAGCCCGGCCCCCGCGTAGGCGCCCGGCGCGCCCCACGCCTCCCGCACGTCACCGGCGTGCACCCACTCCCCGAGCGCGAGGACGTCCAGCCTCCCGTCCCCGCGGGCGAGCACCGGGCCGGCCTCGGTCATCCCGCGCTCCAGCTCGTCCACGACGCGCGCGTTCGTCCACCCGGCCCGCTCGGCGATGTCCCGGTCGTTCGACTCGGGCGAGAAGACGCCCTTCTCGAACCGGCCCTCCACCACGCGCATCAGCGCGGCGGAGCAGTGCGCCAGCACGTCCCGCACCGTCCACCCGGGGCACGCGGCCGCCGGCAGCGCGAAGTCCGTGTCCGGGCGGGACCGCAACAGCGGTACGAAGGCGTCCCGTTCCAGGGTCAGCAGCCGGCCGGGGAGTTCGGGATCGCGCACTTCCTGCATGTCCGTCATGGACAGCACGCTAGGCCCTGGGGCACCCACGGGCGGCCGTCAGGCGGGAAAACGACGGGCGGCCCACGGACACGCCACCGGCGGGCGACCCACAGGCGGGCAGCCCGGGGTGAGCCCCGCATCCGGCGGGCGACCCACGGGCGGGCAGCCCGGGGGTGAGCCCCGCACCGGAGGGTGACCCACGGGCGGGCAGCCGGGTGAGCCCCGCACCGGCCTACGCGGAACAATGGGGCCATGGCCGACCTCGACGCCCTGCGCCTGCGCTTCGCCCGCTCCCTGGAGGCGGTCCGCGCCCCCGCCGGCGGCCCCGACCCCGCCCCCTACGCCGACGCCCTGCTCGCCCGCTGGCAGGAGCCGCAGCGGCACTATCACACGGTGGCCCACCTCACCGCCGTACTCGACCACGTCGACGTGCTGCGGACCTACGCGGCCGATCCGGACGTCGTCCGCCTGGCCGCCTGGTTCCACGACGCCGTCTACCTGCCCGAGCGTTCCGAGAACGAGGAGCGGTCCGCACGGCTGGCCGAGCGCGCCCTGCCGGAGGCCGGCGTGCCGGACGGCACCACGGCCGAGGTGGCCCGGCTGGTCCGGCTCACCGTCACCCACGACCCGGCCGACGACGACCGTGACGGCCAGGTGCTGTGCGACGCGGACCTGGCCGTCCTGGCCGCGCCCCCGGCCGCGTACGCCGCCTACACCGCTGCGGTCCGCGAGGAGTACCACTTCGTGCCGAACGACGCCTTCCGCGCCGGGCGGGCCGCGGTCCTGCGCCAACTCCTCGCTCTCCCCCGGCTGTTCCGCACCCCCCACGGCCGGCGGGAGTGGGAGGCGACGGCCCGCTACAACCTCACCGGAGAGCTGGAAATGCTGTCGACCTGAGCGGCCCCGCCACCTACTGTGCGCACCATGCGTGCCATGGGCGGGGATCAGGTGGAAGAAGCGGTCGCGGGCTGCGTCGCGGTGCTGCGGCAGGCGGTGGACCGGGACTGGGCAGCGGTGAAGGCCGCCGGGCTGGAGTGGAGCTGCCACGAAACGGCGGTCCACGTCGCCGACGATCTCGTGGCGTACGCGGCCAACCTCGCGGGGCGCGCCCAGAACGCCTACGTCCCCTTCGAACTGAACCTGGACACCGGAACCGACAACGCCGGCCTGCTGCACGTCGTCGAGACGACCGGCGCCCTGCTCGCCGCGGCCGTGCGTACCGCCCCGCCCGGCGCGCGCGCCTTCCACCCCTATCCCTTCCGCAGCGCCGACCGGGTCGGCTTCGCCGCCATGGGGGTCGCCGAAGTCCTGCTGCACACCCATGACATGGCACGGGCGCTCGACCTCGCCTACGAGCCGCCCGCCGAGCTGGCCGAGTCGGTCCTGGCCTGGCTCTTCCCGCACGTCCAGCCCGGCCCCGCGCCCTGGCCGACGCTGCTGTGGGCGACCGGCCGCGGCGAGCTGCCGGGACGGGCCCCCGTCACCGAGTGGCGCTGGCGCAACAACCCGGTCATCACCGCCGAGCGCGTCACCCTGACCGGCATCCGCCCGGCCGCCGCCGACGATCTGCGGCTGGGCGGCACCGGCGGCTTCGACTGGATCGAGGGCGGCCCGTACGAGGGCACACGGGCAGCCTGCTCCCACATGATGAAGGCGTACGAAGCCGGCGTGCACCGGCCGGAGTTCGGGGTCTTCGCCCTCGTACGGCCCGAGGACGGCCGCGCGGTCGGCGGCGCCGGTTTCCACGGTGTCCCGGACGAGGAGGGGCGGGTGGAGATCGGTTACGACCTCGTCCCGGGCGCCCGCGGCAACGGCTACGCGACGGAGGCGGTACGCGCGCTGACCGGGTGGGCGCTGGCCCGGGAGGACGTCGACGTGGTCCTGCTGGCCATCGAGCACGACAACGCGCCCTCCCAGGCGGTGGCGACCCGCGCCGGCTTCACCCGGGCGACCGTGGAGGAGGAACGGACCGCCCGGGACGATCACGACATGGACGCCGGCCTCCGGCTGTACGTCCACCGCGGCTGACCGCCCACCGTCGTCACCGGGCGGCGGCGGGCCGCCGGCACGCGACGCCGGGCGACAGCGGGACCGCGGCCGGCGGTGCTGAGCGGTCGCCCCGTCCGGCCGCGGATCACGGCCCCGAAGATCCGGTCGGCCCCCTGAGGATCTCGAACGCCTGCTCCTCCGTGCACCGCGCGTTCAGACAGTGGTCGGCCCACTCCGCCGCCTGCTCGAAGGAGGAGGCGGCGGCGATGCGGGCCGTGGCGGAGGGAACGTCCAGGAGGGTGCGGCGCAGCCGGACGTCGGGGCCGAGCAGGGCCCAGTGGGCCCCGGGCCGTCCGTACGGCATGCCGACGCTGCCGGGGTTCACGACGAGGCGGCCGGCCGCGAGGCGGGTGAAGGGCATGTGGGTGTGACCGCAGACGACGGTGGTGACCTCGGGGCCGACGTCGGCGAACGCCCGCGCCCAGTGCCCGAGGGGGCTGTCGACCAGGAGGACCTCCTCGTCGTCGCGGGGTGTGGCATGGCAGAAGAGCACCGTGCCGAGCCCCTCGACGGGGAGGGTGAGCGATGTCGGCAGTCCCGCCAGGAGGTCGACCTGGTCCTCGCGCAGGTCACGGGCGGCCGAGGGGCCGATGGGGTCGGGGATGGAGTCCCTCAGCCCGCGCCGGTACTCGACCAGTTCCCGGTCGGCGTTGCCCCGGATCCAGGCGACCCGGTCGCCCAGACCGGTCAGCAGGTCCAGAACCGCGCTGGGCTGCGGTCCGCACGCGATGTCACCCGTGAGGACGATCAGGTCGGCGCGGACGACATCGGGTTCCGCGAGGACCGCCTCCAGCGCGGGCAGCACACCGTGGATGTCGGAGAGAACCGCCACACGCTTCGCCATGGGTCCAAGTATCCCCGCCGCAGGGCGGCTTGCCGACTTAGCATGGACGGGTCAGGTCAGCGGGGGCGCGGTCGAGGAGGGGTATGCCGGAGCTTGTCATCGAGGTCCTCTCGGACGCCGACGACGCCGTGGTCGGGGCGTTTCGGCGGCTGCTTCCGCAGCTCGGCAAACCGCTGCCGGAGTTGACCGCGGAACACGTCCGGAGCGTCGTCACGCATCCGGCGAACCTGGTGCTCGTGGCGCGCACCGGACAGGGCGTGGTCGGGCTGCTCACCCTGCTCGTTCTCGCGCTGCCGACCGGGACGACCGCCCGCTTCGAGGACGTGGTCGTCGACGAGTCGGCGCGCGGAGCGGGCGTCGGTCTCGCACTCGTACGGCGGGGGCTGGAGCTGGCTCGGTCACACGGGGCCCACCACGTCGACCTGACGTCCCGGCCGAGCCGTGCGGCCGCCCACCGCCTGTACGAGAGGGCGGGCTTCGAGACCCGGCGGACACAGGTGTTCCGCCATCACCTGGAGCGGACCACGGTCCCCTCCCGGTCCGCCGGGACGGTTCAGTCCGCCGCGGGAGTCAGCTCGAACAGGTAGCCGTGGGGCGGAACGGTGGTCGGCAGGACGGTCCGGCACTCCCAGCCGGACTCCCGGAACGCCTCCTGCCACTGGTCGAGGGTGGGGAGGTAGTCGCCCATCAGCGCGTGTACGGCCTCGAAGCCGAGGGTGAAGACGGTGGTGTCCGGGCCGGGCAGTTCGCTGGTCCGGACGACATCGCAGATGAACAGGCGGCGGGACGCCGGGAACGCCGTGCGCAGCCTGCGCAGGGTCCGCACGCAGCTGTCGTACGGCCAGAAGTCGTGCCCCATGAAGACGCAGGTGACCGTGTCGACGTCGGCGAACTCCGGGCGCGGTTCGAGCTCGAGGACGTCCCCCTGGAGCAGGGTGATGCGATCGGTGAGGCCGGCGGACTCGACGGACTCTCCGGCCAGCTGCACCGCCGCGGCGGAGATGTCGACGCCGACGCCGGTCGCGCCGGGGTGGTTGCCGAGGATCCGGATGAGCCGCTGCCCGGAACCGCAGCCGAGGTCGGCGACCTTCCCGACGGGCGGATCAGCCAGGATACGGTCGAAGAGCGGCTCGACCTCCTCGTCCCCGATCAGCCTGGAGCCGACGGCCACGGCCCGCATGTCGCGGTGGTAGAAGTCGCCGGTCCGGCGCTCCGTGAGAGCCACGTCCGGGGCGATGCTGAAGAGTTCGCCGCACCCCTTGACCAGCCAGTAGAAGTAGCCGCGAGCCGCGTACGCCTCGGCGAAGAGCGCGCCGGGGATCACCACCTCGTTGTCCTTGACCTCGACGACCCGGGCCCAGTGCAGGGTGCGGTGCACGGCGCGGACCACCGTGTCGGAGACGCTCTCGTCACCGCCGTTGCCGAAGGGCGCCTGGCCGTCCTCGGCGAGCCGGTCGAGGATGCCGAGCTGGTGTGCGGCGGACAGGGCCGCGGTGGCGACGTAGGACGAGAAGAGATCGGCGACCGGTCCGCGAACCCAGTCCGCGGGCGCCGGCGAGCTTTCCCTCGGTGCAGACATGCTGTTTCCCCCTCTTGTTCCGGGCAGTACTTCTTGTTCCGGGCAGTCCTTCTTGTGCTGGGCAGTCCTTCTTGTGCTGGGCAGTCCTTCGTTTCCGGTGTTTCCGGTGTTTCCGGCTCGTGCGCCGGGCGTGCTCAGTCGGCGGCGCTCAGCACGGGGACCATGTGCCGGCCCACTTGGTCGAGGCGCCGGATCACCTCGTCCTCGGAGTCGCCGCGTACGGACACGATCGCCACGGCGTCGTTGCAGTTCTCGGGTCGCTCCAGACGGTCACCGGGACGGGCGAGCACCTGGCACTCCAGCACCCAGGGCTCGTCCGGGGGCGTCAGGGGCCGCTGGAGCACGCCGGCGCCCGCGTAGATGACGGTGAACCCGGTGAGGTGGCCGGCGGGGGCGGCGGGCAGGGGTACGGTTCCCTCCACCTGCGCCTGGATGACGGCCTCGTCCAGGTTGACGCCGGTCCGGGAGAGGAAGCCGGCGATGACGCCGCCGCCGCCCGCCCGGGCGCCGATCTCGCAGAAGACGATGTCGCCGTCGCGTACGAACATCTCGTGGTGGGTGACGCCGGTGAAGCCCGGATGGGCCGCCAGGACGCGTTCGTTGAACTCCAGCAGAGCGTCGAGCTGCGGGCCCGGGCCCAGAGCCACGTCACGGCACGGGCGCAGTCGGGTGTAGGACGTGGTCTCGTCGATGTACCGGGCGGCGACGGCGGCGACCACCTTGGAGTCCTGGACGACGCTGTCGACGTGGAAGAGTTCGCCGTCGATGAACTCCTCGACCTCGAACTCGTCGAGACGAGAGGCGTGTCCGGCCGCGAAGGAGGCGATGTCGGCCGGCTCCCGCAGGACGAAGATGTCCCGCGCACCGCTGCCCAGCCGGGGCTTGGCGACCACGGCGCCGGTCCGGGACAGCAGTTCCAGGGCGGCTGCCTCGCTGAACGGGGCGAACTCCGGGACGCGGATGCCGTGCGCGCTCAGGTGCTCCTTCATGCGGACCTTGTCGCGGAAGAGCAGCGCCTCCCGCACGGTCTGGCCCGGCAGACCGAGTTCCTCGCGCAGTTCGGCGGCGCGCAGCAGGAGCCGTTCGGTGATGGCCACCAGGCGGTCCGCTCTGTGCCCCTTGAAGCCGGCCTGGTGGTGGACCGCCTCGGCAAGCGCACGGTTGTCGTAGACATCGACCGCCACCACGGATTCCAGTTCCTTTCCGGTGGCTTCGTCGACCTTGTCGAGGGAAGTGACCAGACGTACCGAACAGCGGTCTTCCGGCAGGAATCTACGTCCGTCTCTGTCCTGATAGAAGGAATAGCCGATCCGGTCGAGCAGAAGGACGGTGGTCTTGCGCCGCACATCGGTCATGTCTGTCACTGCCCCCGGTTTGAATGCGCATGCGGTCCAGTACGCCTGGCATGCCCTAAGCAGGAGATTTCGGCTGCCTCGCGAAGTCCGCTTCTGCACGGCGGGACCGTTGCCCGAAGTAGCGGATGGATAAGTGGAGAGGCATGACATCGAAACCGCGACCCACCGTAGGCAGGCCCCTCTTCCAGTGTCCAGCCCTGATTATTGAAGACTAAAAGTCGGTGGTTGATTCCTGGAACAGTGCGCTGTTTGTCCGCTTTCAGGTGCTGATACATGGCGGTTGACGATAGGAAAGCGCGCACTTTCAGTCAGATCACCGGCCAAGATCGTCAAACCTTGACGGCCGCTTACCTCCATGTTTTGATCGGTGAATCTCTGCTGGATACAAGGAAAACTGCCGGTTCGCCGGCGGCGCACGGTGCCTTGACCTGGCCCTTCCAGGCATGGCAGAGAAAGGGGGAAAAAGTGGTTCACGGGGGACATCTCTGGTCTGCCCTGGAGCAACCGCAGGCGAATGGTCCGGCAAGGTTTCCCGGCTGGTTTCCCGACGCGTACGAGACCTTCGCGAAAAAACTGCTCGACCAGGAACGCGCGCACCCCTGCTACTTCGGAGTCCAGGGGCAGCAGCGCGGAAACAACTGGTTCACATTATTCGACTCCTCTTTTCCGGAGGAGCACGGGGTGCACGCCCTGGCCGACAGCCTGGTGGCATTCCGTGAGCAGGCCCGGCGGGGCCCCAAGCGCCAGACACTGATCGTTTTCGCGGGCCCGCCCGAGCCGCACGCCGAGCTGGCCGATCACCAGGCGGCGTTCTGGACGCTGCTGAGAGACCTCAGCGCCGTCGACACCGATCCCTGGCCCGAGGGCTACCCGACCGACACCGCGTCCCCCGCCTGGCAGTGGTGCTTCGCGGGCGAGCCGTGGTTCACCTTCATGGCCAGTCCCGGCTACCACCACCGCGACAGCCGCAATCTGGGCCCCTGCCTGACGCTGGTGTTCCAGACCCGGCGCGTCTTCGACGGCCTCAGCGGCTCCACCGTGGCGGGACAGGCCGCCAAGCGGCGCATCCGGGCAGCCCTGGAGCACTACGACACCGTCCCGCCGCATCCCTATCTTGGTGACCCGATGTACTCCTCCGTCCACAAATGGCGCCAGTACGCGCTGCCGGACGACCAGTCGGTGGGCGAGCCCGAGAAGTGCCCCTTCGCCGGCTGACACCGTCCCGCACCCGGCCCACCTGGCCGCCCCCGCCCCGCTCGCACGCGTCATGAACCCATCCGTGTGCCGGCCCGGCAGCGCCGCTCCGCGCTGCGCGAGTGCTTCCCGAGTGCCCCTCTCCGATCCGACCGGTCGAAAGGTGACTCCGCCGTGCCCGACTCCGACTTCTGGTCCCGCCATGTCTTCGTGCTCTTCAGCTCCGACGCGCCCTACCGGGGCGTGCACACGGACATGGTCGAGCGGCTGCGCAAGGAGGGATTCCCACCCGTCGCCGCCCGCGCCCTGCGCGCCGACCCCGAGCTGATCGACGACCTGTACGCGGACCTCATCGCCGGCCAGTGGCAGACCTGGCGGTACCGGCTGGTGGACGCGGTCCTCGCGCTCGGCCCGGCCATGGCCCTGATCTGCCGGTACGAGGGGGACGCAGGGCCCGGTCCGGGTGGCGGCGCCCACGACGTCCTCGCCCTGCGCAAGGGCTACCAGCACCCCGAGCAGGCCGAACACGGCACCCTGCGGCGTGACTTCGGCGCGGTCAACAGCATCGTCGGGCTGATGCACAGCTCCGACGGGCCGGCGGAGTCAGAACGCGAGGCCGCCGTCTTCGGACTGACCGCGGCGGACGCCGCCGCCGATCCGCAGGCCGCGGCGGCCGAGATCGACTACCTGTGCCAGGTGATCACCCCGCACACACCCGAACACCGGGACTTCGACCAGGTGCTCGCCGCCGTCCGCACCCGGGTGGTCGCCGCTCTGTGGGAGGACCTTCCCGCGGCCGTCCGGCAGCGGGTGCGGGACCGGTTCCCGGAGACCGCCCGGCTGGGCGACGTGGGCGCCGGAGCCGAACTGTCGGCGCTGCTCGCCGGCCACGCCCCCGAACCACTGCTTCCCTTCCTCGCCTGCGAGTTCGAGCCCCCGGCAGCTGATGGCATGCGCATGTCGGTGGCGGAGCAGGCCCTGCGGACCGCGGGCGTGGTACTCGACGCCTGGGAGCGGGTGGTGCTGGAGTCCTCGCTGCACTTCCAGCCGCTGCGCGCGAGCCGGCAGGCCGTCCGATGACGGTCACCGGCGCCGAGGCACGGGTACAGATCACCGTCACGGACTCCCTCGCCTCGGTGGGCCGCGAGGACTGGAACGAGCTGGTGGCCGCCTGCGACGCCAGTGTCTTCCAGTCCTACGACTTCCTGCGCAGCGTCGAGTCCGACCCGCTGACGTACCCGTCGGCCGCGTCATACCTGCTTGCCCGCACCCCTGGGGGCGTCCTGGTCGCGGCCCTTCCCGTGTACCTCCAGCGGACCCGTGACCCCTTCGCGACCGGCCCCGGCGCCGACGCCGTACTGAACGCCCTGGTGGGACAGGTCTGGCACTGCTACGACACCCGCCTGCTGCACCGGGGAGAGCTGACGGCCTGGCTCGTCGAGCAGTTCTGGCAGGCGCTCGGGGACCTGGCGGCCGAGCACCGGGCGGAGATGTGGGGCCTGGTCAACGTGCCGCTGGAAGAGCCCCTGGCGAAGCAGCTCAAGGCCATCGGCGTGACCGTCGAGGAGACGGCGCCACGCTACCGGCTCCCCATCGCGGGCGGCCCGGCGACCCTCGACGAGCACCTGGCCGGCATCGGCCGGGCCTCACGCAGATCACTGCGGCAGTACGCGCGCCGCGCCGAGCGCTCCGGTGCGCGGATCACCCTGCGCACCGGCCGCGACGCCCTCGACCAGGACGTGCTCGATCTGTGCCTCGGCACGGCGGACAAGCACGCACCCGGTTACTACCCGCCCGACCGGCTCGGCGCGTTGATCGAGCGGCTGGGCGACGCCTGCCGGATCCTGCGCATCGATCTCGACGGCACGCTCCTGGCCACCTCCATCTGTCTGTACGACGCCACCCGCATGCACGCCTGGGCCGGCGGTTGCCTGTATCCGGCGGAACTCAACTGGAGTCCGCAGTACGCCCTGTTCGAGGCGGAACTCAGGGCGGGCTTCGGCTCCGGGCGTCCGGTCCTCGAATGCGGCCGCCGCAACGACGAGTTCAAGCTCCGCTACGGCCTCCGGGCCCACCCCCTCGGACGCGCGGTGCGGCGCGGCTGAGCACGGGCCCTCCTCGACGGCCCGGACCTCCCGTGTGGGTCCGGAGTTCCGTTCCTCACCCGACGATTTGGAATTCGGGGGACAGCACCATGTCAGCTCCAGTGGTAGAGGGATTCGACCGCAGGGCCGCCGCACTGCTGCGCGCCGCGGCCAACGACCTCAAACGCGACGACGACAACGCCGAGCGGGACCTCGGCCTGGAACCGGGCACCTTCGCCGAGTACACCTCCGGACGGCGGCCGGTGGACTGGGCCCTGCTGCGCCGGGCCGCCGAGGTCTGGCCGCTCAACGAGCGGGACCTGCTGCCCATCCACGACGACTGCCCGACCGGCCTCACCGTCCTGCGGGCCAAGGAGTCCGTGGCCAGCTCCCGGCTGCTGGCCCGGGGCGGCACGGACTACTACGAGTACCGCGACACCGCCATGGCCCGGATCGCCTCCTACCGGCCGGAGTGGATCCGGATGCTCCAGGTCGTCGAGGACGACCGGGCGGACAACCCGAAGGTGCAGTGGAACCGCGGGCACCTGCTCTACCAGTTCACCTACTTCGTCGGCCCCGTCAACTACTACTACCGCTGGGAGGGCCGCTCGTACTGCGTCCCGATGCGGACGGGGGACTCCGTGTGGGGCCTGCCCTTCGCCCCGCACTCCTTCACCGCCCGCACCGATGCCGAGCCGGCCTACATCCTCGCCCTGACCTACGGCGGCGGCCTGACCGGGGACGCCCAGCGGGAACTGGCGGTACTCGGCCGGCAGACGGCCCGCGACCTCGCACTGCCCGTCACGCCGGACGCCTCGTCCGCCGCGGGACCGGTCCGCTCCTTCATGGCGGCCGGCTGCGTCACACCCGCCGAGCTCGCCGCCCGCACCGGCCTCACGCCCGAGCGGATCAGGCAGCTGACCGGCAGCGGCCCGCAGGCCGTGCCCACGCCGGAGGAACTCACCGTCCTGGCGGACGGGCTGGGCGTCTCCGTACGCGATCTGCTGCCGCCGCGCAGCACCGCGCGGCACGGCGTGTCCATCCAGCACGCCCGGGACGCGCGCAGCTGGGTGTACCCCGACGACGCGCGGCCCGCCTACCGGCTCACCCGGCTCGCGGGTGACCCCCTGCACCCGCACACCTCGTCCCTGCAGCTCGACGTGCTCGCCACGGCGGACGCCGGCAGTGCGCCGCTGACCACCTACCAGCACCAGTACCTCTTCGTGCTCGGCGACGCGCCCGTGCGCATCAGCTGGGAGCGGGACGGCGAGCGCCGTACCGACGTGCTCGAACCGGGTGACTCCGCCTACACCGAACCTCTGGTCCCCGTCACGCTCTCCGCCGTCACCGGCACCGCCCCCCGGGTCCTGCTGCTGCGCATCGGCGGGCAGGTCACCCCCGAGGTACGCCATGCGCTGGGGGCCATGGCCGAGCAGGGCATCGACCGATACATCGCCGAAGACCGCCTGTGGTACAGCAAGGAAGGACACTGATCGCCGTGCCGGACACTCAGCCGATCCGGGCCCAGGGCTCCAAGGCCGCCCGCCTGCGCGCGTTGCTCTCCGGGACCTCCGTGGTCCGCGCTGTCGGTGCGCACGACGGTCTGACCGCCAAGCTGGTGCAGCGCGCCGGGTTCGAGGCCGTGTGGGCCTCCAGCTTCGAGATCTCCGCCAGCCACGGGCTGCCGGACGCGAGCCTGGTGACCATGACGCAGTACCTGGACGCCGCGATCGCGATGGACGCGGCCACCGACATCCCGGTCATCGCCGACTGCGACACCGGTTTCGGCGGCCCGATGAACGCCGCGTACGCGATGCAGCGCTACGAGCGGGCGGGTATCGCCGCGCTCTGCATCGAGGACAAGCTCTTCCCGAAGATCAACAGCTTCGCCGACGCGGCCCAGGACCTGCTGCCCGCCGAGGACTTCGCCCTGAAGCTCAAGAACGCCAAGGACGTGCAGTCCGACCCCGACACCGTGCTGATCGCCCGCACCGAGGCGCTGATCGCCGGGCAGCCGGTGGCGGAGGCCCTGGAACGCGCGCACGCCTACGTCGCCGCGGGCGCCGACGCGGTGCTCGTGCACAGCAAGAGCCGCCGCCCCGAGGAAGTCCTGGAGTTCGCCTCCCGCTGGCGGTCCCCGGTGCCGCTGGTCGCCGTACCGACCACCTACAACACCGTGACCGAGGGCGAGCTCTACGACGCCGGGTACCGCCTGGTGATCTACGCGAACCAGGGACTGCGGGCCGCGGTCAAGGGCATGCAGGAGGTGCTGCACGATCTCGGCGGGGCGGACCGGGCCGCCGAGATCGAGGAGCGGATCGCGCCGATGGCCGAGGTCTTCGCGCTCCAGGGCATGCCGTCGACATTCCGCACGAAGCCGTGACCGGCCGGACGGCCGGTGGATCGGATGCCTTGCTCGCGGGGCTGGAGGACATCGGGGTCTCGCTGGTGTCCGGGGTGCCCTGTTCGTACTTCAAGGAGCCGATCCGGCGCCTGGAGCGGCACCCCCGGATCCGCTACGTCCCCGCGGTGAACGAGGGCAGCGCGCTGGCGGTCGCCGCCGGTGCCCGGCTCACCGGGGAACCGACCGCGGTGATCGCGCAGAACTCCGGTTTCGGCAACCTGGTCAACCCGCTGACCTCGCTGGTACTGCCGTACCGCATCCCCGTGCTGGTCCTCGTCAGCATGCGCGGCTGGCCCACGGCCGACGCGGGCGAGCCGCAGCACCACTGGATGGGCAAGGTCGTACCCGCGTGGCTGGACTCGCTGGAGGTGCCGTACTGGTGGCTGACCGCCGACGGCCCCTCGCCCGATGCGGTCGTCGCACAGGCGGGCACCGCCCTGGACTCCGGACGCAGCGCGTTCGTCCTGGTGGGCAAGGGCGCACTCAGGGACACCGCGCCGGAGGCGGAGGGCACGGCCGGCGCCCAGGCCCCCGACCGTGACGACCTGGTGGCCGCGGTCCTCGCCGAGGTGGGCGAGGAACGGATCCTGTCCACCACCGGATACCTCTCCCGCACCCTGTACAACGGCGGCGACCGGCCCGGGAACTTCTACATGCAGGGCTCGATGGGGCACGTCGCGGCTCTCGGACTGGGCGCGGCGCTGGCCCGCCCCGAGGACCGGTTCGTGGTCCTGGACGGCGACGGCTCGGCTCTGATGCACCTGGGCTCCCTCGCCACCGTCGGCCACCACGCGCCCGCCAACCTGGTCCACGTCGTCTTCGACAACCAGGCGTACGACTCCACCGGCGGGCAGCCCACCACGTCCGGGACCACCGACTTCGCCGCCGTCGCCCGCGCCGTCGGCTACCGGCAGGCACGCCGGGTGGGTACCCGGGCCGGGCTGCGCCCTGCTCTGCGGGCGCTGCTGGACGCGCCGGGACCCAGCCTGCTGGCGGTGGACGGGAAGGTCGGCGGCGCCCCCGGCGAGCGCGCCTCCAGCAGCCTGTCCGTCACGGACATCGCGGCGCGCTTCACGGCCCTGCACGGTGCGGCCGTCACGCCCGGCACCGCCCGGGAGGAGACGTGAGCGGCACGACGCTGCGGGCGCTCCCCGACACCTGGCCCGGACTGACCCGGCTGCCCGGCCACCCGGCGGCCCACATGGGCGGCGGTGCCGCGGCCCGGCTGGGCGATGCGCTCGCCCTGCTCGGCGCCGACCGGGTGCTCGTGGTGCACGGCCGGACGTCCTACCTGCGGTCCGGCGCCGACCGGAGCGTCGCGGCCCTGTCGGAGCGGCACACGGTGGAGCACTTCGACGGAGTGCGTCCCAACCCCGGCATCGGGCAGATCCGGGCCGGTATCGACGCCGTACGGCGTTTCGCGCCCCACGCGGTCGTCGGCATCGGCGGCGGCAGCAGCCTGGACGTGGCCAAGGCCATCGCCGTCCTGGCCGCCCAGCGGCACGACGCCGAGGAGTGCCTGCGCCACCCGGAGGCCGTCACCGAACGCCGGGAGTGCGCGCTCGTCCTGCTGCCCACCACGGCCGGCTCCGGCAGCGAGATGACCCGGTTCGCCACCGTCTACATCGACGGACGCAAGCACTCGCTCGATCTCGACCAGGCCCGGGCCGACCTGGTCCTGGTCGACACCGGCCTGACCGCGTCGCTCCCGCTCGGCGACTCGGTGTCCAGCGGCCTGGACGCGCTGAGCCAGGCCATCGAGTCGTACTGGTCCGTCGCGGCCGGCGACACCTCCCGGGAACTGGCGCTCGCCGCCCTGGACCGGCTCGTGCCGGCCCTGGCCCGCGCGGCGGACACCGGCAGCTTCGCGGACCCGGCGATCCGCCTCGGCACCGCGCACGGCGCGTCGCTGGCGGGCGCGGCGATAGATCTGACCCGCACCACAGCGGCACACGCCCTGTCGTACGACCTGACGGCGCGGCTGGGCCTGGCCCACGGCACCGCCGTGGCCCTGCATCTGCCCTGGCTGCTGGAGCGGCACGCGGCGGTCGGCGTGGCCGACTGCCGCCATCCGCAGGGCGCCGCAGCGGTGCGGGACGCCGTGGCCGTCATCGAGGACACCACCCGGACCCTCGCCGGCCGGAGTGTGCGGCAGCTGGTGGAACAGCTGCTGACCCGCGCGGGACAGCCGGCCCGGATCGAGGACCTGGCGCTGACCGCTGAGCACTGGCGCGGCCCCATGACGGAGGCGCTCACCTCCGGCCGGGCCGCCAACAACCCGTGCGCGCTGACCGAGGCCGACGTGCTCCACCTGCTCGGCTGACACCGCACGACGAACCGCGACGAAGCACGACTGGCACACGACGAAAGGCGGACGACGATGGCCACTGGCCGCGTGCTGTACACCGACCCCGCGTGGCTCGTGGAGGACGGTACCTGGAGCCACGAACGGGCCACGGTGGAACGGGAGATTCTCGGACCGGACGTGGAGTTGCGCTTCGGCCCGTACGAGAACGGCCGCTACCTGGTCGACAGTCCCGCGATGCGTGCGGCGGCCGGGGGGTGCGAAGTGCTGGTGGTCTACCGCACCCAGGTCACCGAGGAACTGCTCGACGCGGCCGGGGACCGGCTGCGCGTGGTCGTGCGCCAGGGCGTCGGCGTGGACAACCTCAACGCCGATCTGCTCGCCGTCCGCGGCATCCCCGCCTACAACGTGCCCGACTACTGCGTGGACGAGGTCGCCGCGCACACCTCGGCGCTCGCCCTGGCGCTGGAGCGGCAGCTGATCCCCCAGCACCGGACGCTGACCGGGGGGACCTTCGACATCTACGCCGGCGGCGTCCCGCACCGTACCAACCGGCGCACCCTGGGCATCGTCGGCTTCGGCCGTATCGGCCGCGCCGTCGCCCGGCGCCTGGGAACCTTCTACGGCGAGGTCCGGGTCTACGACCCCTACCTCGGCCGCGACCTCGCCGAGGGTTACGGCGCCCGCGCCGCCGACACCCTGGAGGAACTGCTCGCCGAGTCGGATCTGGTGACGCTGCACTGCCCGTTGACTCCCGAGACCGAGCAGCTGATGGACGCCGACGCGCTGCGCGCCATGAAGCCGGGCGCCTTCCTGGTCAACGCGGCCCGCGGCAAGCTCGTGGACCCCGAGGCCCTGGGCAAGGCGCTGGAACAGGAGTGGATCGCGGGCGCCGCCCTCGACGTCTTCTTCCCGGAGAACCCGCACCACGATCCCCGGTGGGAACGAGTGCTCCGGCATCCCCGGACCGTGGTCACCAGCCATCGCGCCTTCCTGTCCGAGGAGGCCGAGGCCAGCAGCCGCCGCCGGGTGGCCGAGCTGGTGCGGGCAGCGCTGGACGGCCGCGTCGACGGCCACCCCGGCCGGGTTCCGGGACAGGGCCGGTGACCGCGCTCTCCCCGACGGCCGCCGGGGCTCACGGCCAGGACGTCGTCGTCCTGTCCACCGGCGATGTACGCGTCCCCGTGCACCCGGCCGCCTCCGCCCTGCGGGTACGGCGGGCCGACCAGCACTACCGGGCGCCCGCCGGCGACCCGGATCTCCGGTCGCTCATCGCCCGGTACGCCGGCCGGGAGGGAGCCCCGGCCGTCTCGGCCGAGCAGGTTCTCGTGGCGCCGGGAGCACGGCAGGCCCTGGTCGCGGTGCTGGGCGCGGTCCTGGGCGAACGCCGCGAGGTCCTCTTCGCGACACCGTACTGGGCCAGTTACCCGCACCTCGTGAAACTGGTCGGGGGCGTCCCCGTGCCGGTGCCGGGGCCGGTCGGCGACGGCACCCTCGACATGGACGCGTGGGAGGCGCGGCGCACGCCGGACACGGCCGCCGTCATCGTCAACTCGCCCCGCAACCCCGACGGTGCCGTCGCCCCCGAGGACTCGCTGCGGGCCCTGGTCGAGTGGGCCGGCCGGCACGGGCTGACCGTGATCTGTGACGAGGTGTACCGGGGGGTACCGCTCGGCGGCCGGGCGGCGCCTTCGGTGCGGGACCTGTTCCCCGAGCTGCCCGGGCACTGCGTGGTCGTCGACGGACTGTCCAAGAGCCACGCCCTGGCCGGGCTGCGGTTCGGCTGGGCCATCGCCCCGGCGGCCATCCACGCCCGCGCCGTCGCCGTCGCCTCGCATCTCGTCGGGAACACCAGCGGCCTCGTGCAGGACGCGGCGGCCGTCGTCCTGGCCGAGGGAGAGCCGGAGCGGCAGCGGGTCGGCATCGAACTCGCCGCGAACCTGGACCTGGCGATGAAGGTCCTCGACTCCGTCGAAGGGCTCGTCTGCCCCCGTCCGCGAGGGGGCATCTTCCTCTTCCCGGACGTCCGGACGCCGCTCGCCGGCCTCGGACGGCCCGGTGAGCCCGGGGACGAGGCACGCCGCGCACCGGCCGCCTGGCTGAAGGACCGGCACCGGGTAGCGGTCGTGGACGGCTCGGCGTTCGGTGCGCCCGGCCATCTGCGGCTGTCGTTCGCCCTCCCCGCCGAGCAGCTCGCCGCCGGACTGGAACGCCTGCGGCACGCGCTGGCCGCCTCGTGAACCGTGTCCCGCACACCGACTCCCCCGCCCCGCTGTGATCCGTTCCGGACACCGCGACCAGTTGTGACCCGTTGTGAGAGGAAGCCCTTTCGTGGATGTCTCCGTACTGGACCGGCTGCCCGCCCCGGTACAGGCCGAACTGGACCGGCGGCAGGCCGCCCTGCCGGCGATAGCGGCCCTGGTGGAGGCCGACGAGGACGAACCCGTGCTGCTCGCCGGCTCCTACGCCACCGGGGAGTGGAACCCCACCTCCGACCTCGACCTGCTGGTCCTCACCAAGCGTCACCGCCCGCGCCGGGCACCCGGCACCACCAACCACCCCTCGATCCTCGGGGACAGCTTCGACGGACTGGCGGGCGACCTTCCGGTCAACGTCGAGTACGTCTCCGCCGAGCGCCTGCACGACCTCGCCCGGGTGCTGGCGAACACCACCGGGGACGGCGGCACGGTCGACCTGCCGAACCTTCAGGCGCTGGAGATACGGCTGGTGCAGCGCGTGCACAAGGGCGTCGCGCTGAGCGGCACCGGGGAACTGGACCGGTACCGTGCGTGGCTCGACCTCGACGCGGTCCGCTCGGCGGCCACCGCCCTGGCCTTCGTCGGCACGCTCAGCCTGCTGGGGGACACGACGGTCCTGGCGAGCCCGACCCGTGAGCTGATGTGCCGGGGTGCCGCCGAGTCCCTGCTGATGTCGGCGGTGAACGCCTTCGGTCCGCTCACCCACGACGGCAAACACCTGCTCACCCGGGCGGCCTCGATCTCCCGGCTGTCCGATGTGCCGGAACTGTTCGGACGGATCGAACCCCTGCTGTTCGCGGAACGCCTGCCGCACGAGGAGGCGCTCGGCCTGGTCCTCGACCTGGCCGAGGACCTGTACCGGTCGTTCACCGATCCGCGCTGCCCCGCGCGCGTCCTCCCGATGCTCGCCCCGTTCGTCCCGGCCTGGTCGTGGACGGGACGAACATGGCCGGCGACGGAGCACGGCCTCGCGAAGACGGGGCGAGCCTTCGCGGGAGAGGGCGCGTGACGGGCGGCGGCACGGCCGGGCGGCAGGCCGGCGAGGCGTGGCGGCTGCTGGACCCCGACCCGCCGCTGTTCGCGTCCGAGGCGTGGCTGGAGTTCATGTCCGCCCGGATCGAGGGCAGCCACCGCCGCTTCGTCAGCGCAGCCGGAACGCCCGACGCCACCGGCTTCTTCGGCACCGTCATCGGCGACAGCGGGGTCTCCGAGAGCAAGAACCCCTGGCAGCTGTTGTTCGAACCCTGCGGCCTGCGGACCCTGACCCCCGAGGCCACGGAGGCCCAGGCCGCGGCCCGGGCCGGAGGGCCACCCCGCGAGGCGTGGTTCCCCTCGCTCGTGCTGATGTACCCGGGCCTCGAGTGCTTCCCGGCCGGTCCGGGCCGCCACCGCCCCGCCGCGCTCGACCGCGCGGTCGCGGACCTCGTCGGCCAGGCCCGTGACGAGGGGCTCAGGTCGGTGGCCTTCCTGTACGTGCAGCCGGAGGAGCGGGCGCTCGCGGAGGCACTGGGCCGGGCGGGATTCGCGGAGTTCCCGCTCGCCCTGCGCTGCAACCTGCGCCCGCCGGGAACCTCGTTCGCCGACTACCGGGCCACGCTGAGCCGCAGCGCGGTCCACAGCATGGACCGCATCCGGCGCCGCATGGCCGAACGGGGGGTGTCCTTTTGCCGGTTCCCACTGACCGAGCTGGACGACGCGGGTGTCGAACGGCTCGTCGAGCTGCGCCTGCAGCACCGCGCCAAGTACGGCCGGCGACCTGACGCCTCCGGGGAGCGAGACCAGCTGACCACTCTGCGCGGCACGTTCGGCGACCGGGCGGAGATCGTCGCCGCGCTGGCCGACGAGCGGATCATCGGGTTCTGCCTGTTCCTCGATGCCGGAGACGTACGGCACGCCTGGTCCAACGGCACGGACTACACCGACAGCCGGTCCAAGGACACCTATTTCGAGGTCTGTTACTACTGGCCGGTCGAGGACTCCTACCGCACCGGCCGCAAGGAGCTGTCCTTCAGCTACGGCGCGGAGAGCATCAAGATCGAGCGCGGCTGCCGCCTGGACGAGGTGAGCGGCTTCGTCCTCCCGCTCGACGACGGCGATCTGGAGTCGGCGCGCCGCGCGGCCCGGGCCCTCGCCGGGGGGCTCGCCCGTCCCGGCAGGACGACGCACAGGACGACGACGGAAAAGTGATGGACACCGACACCGACACCGACAACGCCCGCAAGAGGCTGGGCATCCTGCGGGAGCGGGACTTCCGTCACTACTGGACAGCCCGTGCCCTGTCCCTGGTCGGGGACTACGCCTTCCGTACCGCCTTCGCCACGCACATCATCAGTGTCAGCGGCTCGGCGTCCACGCTGGCCACGGCGACGGCCGTGCTGCTGGTCCCCTCACTGGTGTTCTACCTGGTGGGCGGCGCCGTCGGGGACCGTACGCGATCCCGGCGGGCGGTCATGGTCGGGGCCGACCTCACCCGTTTCGTGATCCTGCTGCTCATCACGGGAGTGACCTGGTGGACGTCCGATCTGGTGCTGATCGTCGCCCTCGCGGTACTGATCGGCGTGGCGGACGGCTTCTTCCAGCCCGTGTCCTTCGCGTACATGCTGGAGATCACGCCGAAGGAGAAGCTCGTCGCCGCCAACTCGGCGCTCTCCGTCGGCCAGCAGGTCGGACTCATCGGCGGCCCGCTCGTCGGCGGGTTCATGGTGAGCCTCGTGGGTGCCTCCGCGACGTTCGCGTTCGACGCCGTCACCTTCCTGCTCTCGGCGATCCTGCTGCTGCTCGTCCGCACGTCGCGGAAGACCGGTGAGGAGCGCCGGCCCGATACCGCGGAGCCGGACCCGGTGACCGAGGACGGTGCGGGCGGGGAACCGGTGACCGGTGCCCGCAGGCTCCGGCAGGTCGGCGCGGACGTCGCCCAGGCGGGCCGGTACGTGGTCGGCCTGCGCTGGCTGCTGGTCTCCCTGGTGGTCGGCGCCTGCACCAACGCCGTGTACGCGGGCGTCCTCGACGTCTCGGTGCCGTTGATCATGGCACCGGAGGGGACGTCCGAGGGCCGGTCACTGGGCACGTTCTACGCGCTCCAGGGCATCGGCGCGCTGGCCGGGGCGGTGGTGCTGGCCAAGCTGACGGTGCGCAGGATCGGGCCCGCCCTGTTCCTCGCGCTGGCCCTCATGGCACTGGCCCTCGCGGCGACGGGTGTGATCGGCGGCGGCGCGGGCGCGCTCGCGATGGCCTTCGTCTACGGGATGGGTCTGCACTTCTTCAACTCGATCTTCCCCAGCCTGCTGCAGGAACGGGTGCCGGAGTCCCTGCTCAGCCGCGTGGGCAGCCTGGCGTTTCTCGGCTTCAACGGTCTGATGCCCCTCGGCGCCCTGCTGATGGGCCCGCTGGTGACCGCACTCGACGCCCGTGGGGCGGCCGCCTGGGCGGGTCTCGCGGCCACCCTCGCGAGCCTCGCCGCCCTGATGTCCGCGGACGTGCGCCGCCTGACCGCGCAGAGCCCGGAGCCGGACACGGGTACGCGGCCGGACCCCGCCGACGGAGACGAGGACGCCGTCACCAGGCTCTAGGCGCGCCGTCAGTTGCCCCACCGACAAAGGACAGGAAGATCATGCACAGGACAGAAGTGACCCCGCTGTCCGGCCCGTTCGACGACGTCCGCTGGGACCGGCTGGGTCCGGGCGCCGCGGTTCAGGGGGGCCGCTGGCTGCGGTCGATGATCAGCCGGCTGCCGGGCGAGCCGGTGACGGTCCGGCACGACGGCCCGGACGGCGCGCTCGCCTTCACCGGTGCCGTGGTCCGGGACGGCGACGCGTACGAGGCGTACAACCCATGGGCGATCCTGCGCCGCCGGGACCCCGTCTTCCCCGAGGCGGAGTGCTCGGTTCGGCGCGTCCTGCCACGGCTCGGCGACGGACCCGAGGAGATCCTGCCGGGACTGCTGCTGGTGGCACCCGGCTACCTCGGCGATCCCGTGGGACCCGCCGCGGACCGGCCCGCGAGCGTGCGGCAGTGCCTCACCGACGTCTGCTCCTGGGCGAGAGGGGCGGGCCTGGCCACGGTGTCGGTGCTCTACACCACACCGGCCGCCTCGCGGGCCCTCGCAGCCGCCGTCGGCGCCCTGGGCGGCGAGAGCTTCGAACTGACCACGCGTTCGATGATGCCGGTGACGTGGGACGACGAGGAGAGCCTCGCGGCCGGCCGGTCCAAGCGGCGGCGGATCGAGGTGCAGCGGCAGCTGCGCCGCCTCGCGGAACACGGCTGCGTCGTCGGGACAGGAGACCCCGACGAACTGTTCGACGAGGTCGTCGAGGCCAGGTGCACACTGCTGCGCTGGTACGGGCAGCCCGCCGACGAGGCAGCCGAGCGGCGCCGGCTGCGCACGCTCATCGACTCTTTCGGCAAGGACCTGCTGCTCTGCACCGCCCACCTCGACAACCGGCTGATCGCCCATGCGCTGTTCGTGTCCGACATGAGGACGTTGCAGAACGTGTACGTCGGCACCACGGAGGCCGGCCGCAACGCCCCGTACGCACATCTGGCGGTGACCTACCACGAACCCATGCGGCGTACCGCGCGCGAGCGTCACGACTGGATCGACTACGGCGTCGGCCACGGGGACACCAAGCGGCTGCAGGGCTGTGACGCCGTACCGCTGACCGGCCATGTGATCCCGCTGTAGCGGCTTCGTCCGGCCCGCGGAGCCACGTCCCCCGCACGGCCGGCCCGGCCGTCGGACCGGGAAGCCCGGCGCCGGATCAGCACGCCCGGCGTCGGATGCGGGGCGGCGTGCCGTCGGTCAGGAGGGCCGGTGCCGTGGGCCAGGAGGGCCGGTGCCGTGGACCAAGAGGGCTGGCGCCCTGGGCTAGGAGGGCTGGTGCCGTGGGCCAGAGGGCCGGTGCTCTGGGCTAGGAGGGCTGGTGCCGGTGTCTTTTCGGTCGGCGCAGGCCCGACGCCCGTAGCAGTCGCACCACCTCGCGGCTGCTGACCTCCACCGCCCCCGCGGCCACCGCGTCCGCGTAGCGGTGGGACGGCAGGTCGTAGTGGTCGCGCTCGAAGGCCCGCCTGGGCACGCCCAACCCGGCCGCGAACGTGTGCAGTTCGTCGTACGAGGCGTCACTGACCAGGTGCGACCACATGCGGCCGTGGCCGGGCCAGGAGGGCGGGTCGATGTACAGGGTCACGACGAGGCCATCCCGCCGGTGGCCGGTCCCAGCGAGCCCACCGACGCGACCTTCACGCCCGCCTTGTGGCACACCCAGTGCGGGTCGGGGCCCAGTTCCGGCTCCACGTCCAGCGCGTGCGGGTCGCCGGAGCCGCACACCGGGCACAGCGGCCAGCGGCCGTAGCGGTCCAGCAGGGCGTCCTGCACGTCCTGGGCGACCAGCCCGGCGACGAAGGCCGCGCCCTGCGGCCACTGCTCGACCCACCAGCGACGCTGGGCGACGGCGTCCTCCACCAGGGAGACGACGTCCGCCTCGGCGACCTCGCCCGAGACCAGATCCGCGAGTACCAGGGCGCGGGCCGCGTGCAACGCCTGCTCCAGGGGGCTGATGGGGTCCATGCACCCCATTGTGCGCACTCTTGACCCCGACACCGAACCGAAAATATCTTTCAAGGGTGACCCAGGACATGAAGGAAAGTTTCGGCAGTCCGGGCGGCTCGCTCGCCGCCAAGGTGCGCACGCTCGCCCCCTCCATGACCCGGTCCATGCAGCGCGTCGCCGAGGCCGTCGCGAACGACCCGGCCGGCTGCGCCGCCCTCACGGTGACCGGTCTCGCCGAACTGACCGGCACCAGCGAGGCAACCGTCGTACGCACCGCCCGGCTGCTCGGCTATCCGGGTTACCGCGACCTGCGGCTCGCCCTGGCCGGCCTCGCCGCCCAGCAGCAGTCCGGCCGGGCCCCCGCGATCACCACCGACATCGCGGTGGACGACCCCATCGCCGACGTCGTCGCCAAGCTGGCCTACGAGGAGCAGCAGACCCTCGCCGACACGGCCGCCGGACTCGACACCGTGCAGCTGGGCGCGGCCGTCACCGCGCTGACCGGCGCCCGGCGCACCGACGTGTACGGCATCGGCGCGTCCGGGCTGGTCGCCCAGGACCTCACCCAGAAGCTCCTACGGATAGGGCTCATAGCCCACGCGCACAGCGATCCGCACCTCGCGGTGACCAACGCGGTGCAGCTCCGCTCGGGCGACGTGGCGATCGCCATCACCCACTCCGGGTCCACGGGAGACGTCATCGAGCCGCTCCGGGTGGCCTTCGAGCACGGGGCGACCACCGTCGCCATCACCGGCAGACCCGACTCGCCGGTCACCCAGTACGCCGACCTCGTGCTGACCACGTCGACCTCGCGGGAGACGGAGCTGCGGCCCGCCGCGATGTCCTCCCGGACGAGCCAGCTGCTGGTGGTGGACTGTCTGTTCGTGGGCGTGGCGCAGCAGACGTACGAGACGGCCGCCCCGGCGCTGGCCGCGTCGTACGAGGCGCTGGCCCACCGGCACCGGAGTGCCGCACGGCAGCGATAGCTGCGATGGACCGAAGGAGTGAGTGCCGTGGGTGCTCCCGGATGCGGTACGGCCGTCCGTGCCCCGGCGACGTCGCGATCCGGACCCGGCACCGCGCCTTCGGGTAGGTTCACCGCCCCCCGACCGGAACGTCACGGAGAGAGCCGCCCCAATGACCTCCTCTGACCTGCGCAGCCAGTTGGCTTCCCTGACCACCGAGGCCTTCCGGCCCGAGCTGGCCGACATCGACCGGCTGCCCACCCTCGACATCGCCCGGCTGATGAACGGCGAGGACGCGGGCGTACCCGGCGCCGTGGCCGCCCAGTTGCCGCGGATCGCCGCCGCCATCGACGCCGTGGCCGCGCGCATGGCCCGCGGCGGACGGCTCGTCTACGCCGGTGCCGGTACCGCCGGGCGGCTCGGTGTGCTGGACGCCTCCGAGTGCCCGCCCACCTTCAACACCGACCCCGAGCAGGTCGTCGGTCTGATCGCGGGCGGCCCCGCGGCCATGGTCACCTCCGTGGAGGGTGCGGAGGACTCCGGGGAGCTGGCCCGCCGGGACCTCGACGCGCTGAAGCTCACCGCCGACGACAGCGTCGTCGGCGTCTCCGCCTCCGGCCGCACCCCCTACGCCGTGGGCGCCGTGGCACACGCCCGTGCCCTGGGTGCCCTGACCGTCGGCCTGGCCTGCAACGAGGGCAGCGCGCTGGGCGCCGCCGCCGAGCACGCCATCGAGGTCGTCGTCGGCCCGGAACTGATCGCCGGTTCCACGCGGTTGAAGGCGGGTACGGCCCAGAAGCTGGTGCTGAACATGCTGTCGACGATCACGATGGTCCGGCTCGGGAAGACGTACGGGAACCTGATGGTCGACGTGCGTGCTTCCAACGACAAGCTCCGCGCCCGCTCGCACCGGATCGTCTCCCAGGCCACGGGCGCGGGCGACGCCGAGATCGACAAGGCCCTCACGGAGACCGGCGGCGAGGTGAAGCACGCGATCCTGACCCTGCTCGCGGGTGTCGACGGTCCGACGGCCGCCCGGCTCCTGGAGGAGTCCGACGGCCACCTGCGCACCGCCCTGGCCCGCGCCCCCCGCTGACCGGCACACCGCCCCGCCGCCCGGTGCCCTGTACCTCCCGGGCGGCCGGGGGCGTGACGCGGCCGGTGCCCTGTGCCTCCCGGGCGGCCGGGGGCGTGACGCGGCCGGTGACCCGTGCCTCCTGGTCGGCCGGGGGCGTGACGCGCGGGCCTGACCAGTCGTTTCCCCGGCATGATGACGAAGCTTCTGGCAACCGCCGCCCTGACGGTCTCGGCCGCCGCGCTCGCCGCCCCCGCCCACGCCGACGACCACTGGACCGCCACCGGCACCGCCATGTGCGCCGGTGCCATGGCCGCGGGTCCCGTCGTCAAGACGGTGTCCCCGCTGCCGCTGACCGGCGCCGCCCCCGCCTGCGGCAAGGGGAGCCTGCTGCATCACGGCCGCTGAGCCACCCCGACCACCCCCCACGACCCCCACGACCGCCGCGACCGCCGCGCCGGCCCGGCGACGAGGGCGGTGACGGTCCGGCTCCACGGGCGATGGCGGCCCGGCTCCGCGGGCGACGACGGCCCGGCGACCAGGGCGGTGGCGGTGGACTGCCGGGCGGGCAGGGCACCATGGAGGGGAGGAGGCGGTGGACTGCCGGGCGGGCAGGGCACCATGGAGGGGAGGAGGCGACCGACCGATATGAACCACGCCCAGCTCACCGCCCTCGGACGGGCTCTCCGGCTGCTCGGCGAGCACGGGGAGACCCTGACCGCCGACACGCCGGACGCCCGGCTGCACGAGATCAGGGACGACCTGCGGCGGGCCGTCGACCTGCTGGACGACAGCGTCAGCGCCGGGGCGCCCGCCACCCGCTGCCCCGAGCACCCGCAGGGGCCCGTGGACGACAGCGCCCCCGACCTGTGCCTGCTGTGCGAGACCCGGCGCCGGGCCGCGCGGCGGTCGGAGTTCCAGGGCGGCAGGCCCCGCCCCGGAGAGCCGGTCCCCACCGCGCCCTCCCGGTACGGCGTCCGCGGTGACCGGCCACAGCCCCAGCAGCGGTGGCTGCCGGAGCTGTGGAACGGCCAGGAGTGGCAGCTGTGCGGCACGCCCCGCCGCGACCGGCACGAGGCGGAGGCGTATCTCGCGGCCCAGCGCCGCGGTTCGCGGCCCGCCATGGCGTACCGGCTCGTCCACGAGTTCACCGACTACGAGGTGCTGCGGGTGTGGGGCACGCCGGTACGGGTCGACATCGAGCCCATGGGCAACCTCTAGGGCCCGCCCGTAAGGGCCCGCATCGAGCCCATGGGCAGCCTTCGGGTCAGCTCAGGCTCTTCAGGGCCGCCGCGTCGTACGGCTTCAGCTCGTCGAAGCGGTCGGAGAGGACCTTGGCCGCCCACTCGGGGTCCTGGAGCAGCGCCCGCCCGATGGCCACCATGTCGAACTCGTCGGCCTCCAGACGGTCCAGGAGGTCCTCGATCCCCTTGACCTCGGAGCCCTCGCCCTGGAATGCCTTGACGAAGTCGCCGTCGAGGCCGACGGAGCCGACGGTGATGACCTGCTTGCCGGTGAGCTTCTTCGTCCAGCCGGCCAGGTTCAGGTCGGAGCCCTCGAACTCGGGGAGCCAGTAGCGGCGGGTGGAGGCGTGGAAGACGTCGACGCCGGCCGCCGCGAGCGGGGTGAGGAGGGCCTCCAGCTCCTCGGGGGTCTCGGCGAGACGGGCGGTGTAGTCCTGCTGCTTCCACTGCGAGTAGCGGAAGATGACGGGGAAGCCGGGGGAGACGGCCGCGCGGACCGCGGCGACGATCTCCGCGGAGAACCGGGTGCGGGCCACCGGGTCGCCGCCGTAGGCGTCGGTACGGCGGTTGGTGCCCTCCCACAGGAACTGGTCGAGCAGATAGCCGTGGGCGCCGTGGATCTCCACGCCGTCGAAGCCGATGCGCTCGGCGTCGGCCGCGGCCTGGGCGAACGCGCCGATGACGGCGTCCAGGTCGGCCTGCGTCATGGCCTTGCCGGTCGGCTCGGCGCCCGCGGTGACCAGGCCGGAGGGACCGACGGCCGGGGCGTCGGCGAAGGGCGGCTCGCCCTGCTTGCGGACCATGCCGATGTGCCACAGCTGCGGCACGATCGTGCCCCCGGCCGCGTGCACGTCCGCGGCGACCTCCGCCCAGCCCGCCAGCTGCTCCTCACCGTGGAACCGCGGTACGCGGTCACTCTGACCGGCCGACTCGTGACCCACGTAGGTGCCCTCGGTGACGATCAGGCCGACGCCGGCGGCGGCCCGGCGCGCGTAGTACGAGCGGACGTCCTCGCCGGGGACGCCGCCCGGGGAGAACATGCGGGTCATCGGCGCCATCACGATCCGGTTCGGGACGGTCAGGCCGTTCAGGGCGATCGGGCGGGAGAGGACGCGGGCCGCCCGGGATGCGGGGGGCGTGGTGACGGTCATGGGGGCTCCTCGCGGATGACTGGGTTACCAGCTGGTATTTGCGTGCGCATTGTTGCAACTCCTTAAGTAATGTCGCCGGGCGGGCCCCCCATTCCCGCTCCGGGGCCCAGGAACGTGTGACGCGGGCCATACGGCGCGCCGGTCGGCAACCGGGTGAATCGGCCCGGCCCCCTGGCCGCGCCGCCGGGAAGTGCGGGCGACTACCCGTAAATAACACAGCGTGACTATTACGCAACACAACGCGAGCGACGGGATGGTCCGGGGCGCCGATGCCGGTGCCGCGGTCGCCCGGTGGACCGACCGCCTCTGCGGGGGCGGCGACGACGACGCCACGCCGCTGCTGGGCCTCACGGTCGCGGTCGTCGGCCTGGGCTACGTGGGCCTGCCCACGGCTCTCGGCCTGCTGGACGCCGGTGCCACCGTCCTCGGCGTGGACATCAGCGAGCAGCGGCTGACGGACATCCGCAACGGCGACGTGGATCTGCTCCCGGCCCAGCACGCCGCGCTGGCCTGCACCGAGAGCACCGGTGCCTTCCTGCTGACCAGTGACGTCGACACCCTGCCCGGCGCCGACGCGGTGATCATCTGCGTGCCGACGCCGGTCACGGAGGACCACCGGCCCGACCTGCGCGCCCTGCGGGCCGCCTGCGCCACGGTGGTCGAGCGGGCCGTGCCGGGCCAGCTCATCGTGCTGACCTCCACCAGCCACGTCGGCACGACCCGGGAACTGCTGCTGGCCCCGCTCGCCGAACGCGGCCTGACGGCCGAGCGGGACGTCCTCGTCGCCTTCGCCCCCGAACGCATCGACCCGGGCAACGAGCACCACACCCCGGAGAACACCCCGCGGATCGTCGGCGGTGCCGGCCCCGCCGCCACGCGGGCCGCCGCCTTCCTGCTGCGCGCCACCGCCTCGCGCATCCACGAGGTGAGCGACCCGGAGACGGCCGAGATGGCCAAGCTCTGGGAAAACATCTTCCGGGCGGTGAACATCGCCCTCGCCAACGAACTGTCCGAGGCGTGCGCCCACCTCGGCGTGGCCCCGGTCCAGGTGATCGAGGCCGCCGCCACCAAGCCGTACGGCTTCATGCCCTTCTACCCGGGCCCCGGGGCGGGCGGCCACTGCATCCCCTGCGACCCCTACTACCTGCTCCACCAGCTGCCGCCCGACGGGCCGGCCGCACCGGTGCTGAGCAGCGCCATGACCGCCCTGCGCGAGCGGCCCGCGCAGATTGCCGGGCGGGCCGAGGAGCTGCTGCGCGCCGACGGCACCGGTCTGCCCGGCGCCCGCGTCCTGGTCCTCGGGGCGGCCTACAAGCCGGGCGTGTCCGACATGCGGGAGAGCCCGGCGCTGCGGCTGCTCGGTCTGCTCGCGGACGGGGGCGCCGAGGCGCACTACACCGACAGCCACGTGCCCCTGCTCACCGTGGACGGCCGCGAACTGACGTCCGTGCCCGAACCGCACGAGGAGCACTGGGACCTGGTGATCGTGCACACCGTGCACCCCGGCGACGACCTGGGCTGGCTGGCGGCGGTGCCGCGGGTGCTGGACACCCGGCACCGCATCCGTTCCGCCCCCTGTGCCCCTCTCCGGTGAGCGCCGCCCTCGACACCCCGCCGGCGGCCCCCGCCGCGGCCGGTTCCGCCGTCCGCCGTCGGCTGCGGGCCCGGCTGGGCGGAACGCTGGAGACGATGGAGCCGCGTGAACGGGCCGCCCTCGTACGGCTCGTCGGGCTGATCGCGCTGCTGCCGGTGCTGCTGCTGATCGCCCGGCGCACGGTCCGGCTGCCGTACGAGTCGAGCCTGGTCACCTGGTACGGCCTGGCCGTGCTCACCGGCACCGCCGGCCTGCTCTACCTCGCCTACACCCAGTACGACGACCCGGCCGTACGCACGCTGCGGCGCCGGGCCCGCGGCCACGAGGCGTTCCCCGCCCTGCCGGAGCGGCCGAAGGTCAGCTTCCTGCTCGCGGTCAAGGACGAGGTCGGCAACGTCGAGGCGTGCGTCCGCTCGATGGCCGCCTCGGACTACCCCGACCTGCAGATCATCGTGGTCGACGACGGCTCCCGGGACGGCACCGGCGCGGTCCTCGACGGCCTCGCGGACGAACTCGGCGTCACCGTCGTCCGGCTGGACCGCAACATCGGCAAGAAGGCGGCCCTGGTCCGGGCCTGCGCGCTGGCCGACGGCGACGTCCTGGTGTTCACCGACTCCGACTGCGTCCTCGCCCCGGACGCGATCCGCCGTTGCGTACAGGCCATGGTCCGCCACCCGGAGCTGGGGGCGGTCAGCGGGCACTGCCGGGCCCTCAACCCGCACGCCAGCCCCCTGACCCGGATCCAGGACGTCTGGTACGAGGGCCAGTTCCGCATCTCGAAGGCGGCCGAGGCGGCGTTCGGCGCGGTCAGCTGCGTCTCCGGGCCGCTCGCCGCGTTCCGGCGCGAGGCCATCTACAACTACCTGCCCGCCTGGGCGGAGGACCGGTTCGCCGGTGCCCCGTTCCGCTTCGCCACCGACCGGCAGCTGACCGGGTACGTGCTGGGCCAGGCGTGGCGCGGGCGTGCGCTCAAGCGGCGGCACGCCGACTCGCCCTTCGTCGGCGGGCAGGACCACCCCGAGCGGCGCTGGCTGGTGGGGTACACCAGGTCCGCCCGCGTGTGGACGATCGTGCCCGCGCACTGGCGCCCCTTCCTGCACCAGCAGGTCCGCTGGAAGAAGAGCTTCATCCGCAACCTCTTCTTCACCGGCGGCTTCATGTGGCGCCGGGGCCCGGTCCCGGCCCTCCTCTACTACGGGCACGCCCTGTGGGTGCTGGCCGCCCCCGCCCTGGTCTTCCTGCACCTGGTGTGGGCGCCGCTGAACCTGGCGGCCGAACTCACCGCGCTCTACGTGGCCGGGATGCTGCTCAAGGGCAGCATCTGGGGGCTGGCCTTCCGGATCGACAACCCGGGCGACCGGCGCTGGCGCTACCGGCCCCTGATGAGCCTGCTGTCCTGCTGTGTCCTGGCTTGGCTGCTGCCCTACGCCGCCTTCACCCTCCGCCGCGGAATCTGGACGAGGACCGCCGCATGACCACCACGACCACCGCCTCACCCACGCCACCGGCATCCCGGCCCGGCCGGGTCAGAAAGGGCGTCGGCCACCTGTTCCGGCTGACCGTAGCCGTACTCTCCGCCGTCGCCGTGCTCGCCCTCTACTACGTCGTCCTCACCCGCGGAGGTTCCCTGTGACGCAAGCCGGCAGTTCCCCCACGACCGTCTCCCCCGCCGGCACCGGCTCCGACCCGGACCGGCCCGGCCGCCGCCGGCTGCGCGGGGGTGCGGTGCGCACCGCACTGGGATCGCTCGCCGCCGTCGTCGTCGCGACGCCGTTCCTCACCGCCTGGCACTACGACGCCGCGCAGCGCGCGATGTCCGGCCAGACGGTGCCACCCACCCCCACGTCGGACACCCGGCCCCTGGCGGCCGTGTCGCGCACGAGCGCACCGATCGTGCTCGCCTACCACGACATCAACCCGCACCCCACCAACGAGTACACCCTCACCCCGCAGCAGCTGGACACCCAGCTGACCAAGCTGGCCGCGGCGGGCTACCGCTCCCTGACCACCAAGGAGTTCACCCGCTACCTGGCCACGGGCAAGTCGCCGGCGGCGCACAGCGTCTACCTCACCTTCGACGACGGCACCCGCGGCCTGTGGACCTACGCCGACCAGATCCTGGCCAAGCACAAGATGCGCGCGGCGTCCTACCTGATCACCGGCATGGTCGGCACCCACCGCCCCTACTACCTGTCCTGGTCGGAGATCGACCGGATGGCCGGCTCCGGGCGCTGGGACTTCCAGGACCACACGCACCTCAGCCACTCACGGGCGGCCGTCGACCAGGCCGGGCACCAGGGCTCGGTGCTCGCCAACCGGCTCTGGCTGCCGGGCAAGCACCGGCTGGAGACCGAGAACGAGTACCGCACCCGCGTCCGCGCCGACCTCGACCGGTCGCTGAAGTCCTTCGCCGACCACCACCTGCCGGCCCCCAGACTGTTCGCCTACCCGTTCTCCGAGACGTCCGGACCGACGAACCTCGCCGCCCGGAACACCTCCGCGCTGGACCGGCTGCTGCGGGAGCGGTTCGCCGCCTCGCTGACCAACGTCTCCGCCCGCCCGCTGCCCGCGGGCCCGCGGGCGGCCGCCGCCCGGCAGGTGCAGCGCCTGGAGATCCTGGGGACGACGAGCACGGACACCTTCCGCGAGCGGCTCGCCGAATGGACGTCCCGCTCGCCGCGTGACGTGGCCGAGCCGCTGCGCCACCCCGATCAGTGGCGGTTCCCGGGCAGCCCGTCCGGCACCGGTCTGCCGGCGCTGACCGGCAAGGGCCTGACGAAGGGCACGTACGTGTCGGCCGTCCATCTGCCCATGGCCACCGCGGACTGGAACACCTACCGGGTGACCGCCACCGTCGACCGGCTGAAGGGGACGGCGACGAGCGCGTCGGTGGAGGTCGGGCACGGCAGCCTGGACCCCGTGGTCGTCACGGTCTCGGCGGCCGGACTGCGGGTGACGGAGCGGCCGGCCGGCGCGGATCCGCGCGTCACGGTCCGCAAGCTCAAGTCGGCGTCCTCGCACCGGCTGACCCTGGCCGTCACCTCACGCGGTGTCAGGATCACCGTGGACGGCACCACGCTGACGGCCCGCTCCACCACCAAGCCCGTGTCCGCGCGCACCAGCGGAGGCATCTCGCTGGCCGTACGCGACGAGGACGAGCACATCGCCTGGCCCCGCTTCACGGCCCTGCGCATCGCCCCCTGACCCACCGGTACCCGGAAGACACCGAGGGCGGCACCCCCTGTTCCACCGGGGGTGCCGCCCTTCCGTGTGCCTGTCGCCCGCCGAGCGGGGGCCGAGCCGATCTCGCCGCAGGGACGGCACTCGACCGCGCTCGCCACGGAGAAGCCGCACGGAGAAGCCGAAGGACCACGCCGGCCGGGCCCGCACACGCCCGAGGGCGGCACCCCCGGCACACAGGCCAGGGATGCCGCCCTCGGAAAAGGACAGGTGATCCGCGGAGGATCAGAAGTCCATGTCACCGCCCGGCATGCCGCCGCCGGCCGGCGCGGCGGCCTTCTCCGGCTTGTCGGCGATGACGGCCTCGGTGGTGAGGAACAGCGCGGCGATGGAGGCGGCGTTCTGCAGGGCAGAGCGGGTCACCTTCGCCGGGTCGATGATGCCCTCGGCGACCAGGTCGACGTACTCACCGGTCGCGGCGTTCAGGCCGTGGCCCGGGGTCAGGTTGCGCACCTTCTCCACCACGACACCGCCCTCGAGGCCGGCGTTGACGGCGATCTGCTTCAGCGGGGCCTCGAGCGCGATGCGCACGGCGTTGGCGCCGGTCGCCTCGTCACCCTCGAGCTCCAGCTTCTCGAAGACCTGGGAGGCCTGCAGCAGGGCCACGCCACCACCGGCGACGATGCCCTCCTCGACGGCGGCCTTCGCGTTGCGGACGGCGTCCTCGATGCGGTGCTTGCGCTCCTTGAGCTCCACCTCGGTGGCGGCACCGGCCTTGATGACCGCGACACCGCCGGCGAGCTTCGCCAGGCGCTCCTGCAGTTTCTCGCGGTCGTAGTCCGAGTCGCTGTTCTCGATCTCGGCGCGGATCTGGTTGACCCGGCCGCCGACCTGCTCCGAGGAGCCGGCACCGTCGACGATGGTGGTCTCGTCCTTGGTGATGACGACCTTGCGGGCGCGGCCCAGGAGGTCCAGGGTCGCGTTCTCCAGCTTGAGGCCGACCTCCTCGGAGATGACCTCGCCGCCCGTGAGGATGGCGATGTCGCCGAGCATGGCCTTGCGGCGGTCGCCGAAGCCCGGGGCCTTGACGGCGACGGACTTGAAGGTGCCGCGGATCTTGTTGACCACCAGGGTCGACAGGGCCTCGCCCTCGACGTCCTCGGCGATGATCAGCAGCGGCTTGCCCGACTGCATGACCTTCTCCAGCAGCGGGAGCAGGTCCTTGACGGAGCCGATCTTGGAGTTGGCGATGAGGATGTAGGGGTCCTCGAGCGACGCCTCCATGCGCTCCATGTCGGTGGCGAAGTAGGCGGAGATGTAGCCCTTGTCGAAGCGCATGCCCTCGGTGAGCTCGAGCTCCAGACCGAAGGTGTTGCTCTCCTCGACGGTGATGACGCCTTCCTTGCCGACCTTGTCCATGGCCTCGGCGATCAGCTCGCCGATCTGGGTGTCGGCGGCGGAGATGGACGCGGTGGAGGCGATCTGCTCCTTGGTCTCCACGTCCTTCGCCTGCTCCAGCAGGGCGGCGGAGACGGCCTCGACGGCCTTCTCGATACCGCGCTTCAGGGCCATCGGGTTGGCGCCGGCGGCGACGTTGCGCAGGCCCTCCTTGACCAGGGCCTGGGCGAGCACGGTCGCGGTGGTCGTACCGTCACCGGCGACGTCGTCCGTCTTCTTGGCGACTTCCTTGACCAGCTCGGCGCCGATCTTCTCGTACGGGTCCTCCAGCTCGATCTCCTTGGCGATGGACACACCATCGTTGGTGATCGTGGGGGCGCCCCACTTCTTCTCGAGGACGACGTTGCGGCCCTTGGGGCCGAGCGTCACCTTCACGGCGTCCGCGAGCTGGTTCATGCCGCGCTCGAGGCCGCGCCGCGCCTCCTCGTCGAACGCGATGATCTTGGCCATGTGAAGTGGTCCCTCCAGGACTGGGGGTGATTCCTTCGGACCGCGCCCGCGCCCGCGACGGACGGCACGCACACCGTGTGGTTCCTTGCCCCACGCGGCCTGCGGGCCTCACCGACCCGGTCCTTCGTTGTCACTCTCACCTTCAGAGTGCTAACGCAATGATTAGCACTCGGCATGCCCGAGTGCAAGGTGCGCTCGCGCAGCGAACGCGATGAGGGGCCGCGGTCGGGTGACGGGCGGGGCAGGCGCCCCACCCGGGACCGGGGCGCCGCCGTGCCGCCCGGCGGACACCGCGGGCGGCACGGCGAAGGGCCCGCACCCTCTGCGAGGTGCGGGCCCTTCGGACAAGAAACGTTCAGGCGCTGAGGCGAACCATGTCGGCCTGCGGGCCCTTCTGGCCCTGCGAGATCTCGAACTCCACCCGCTGGCCCTCTTCCAGGGTGCGGTAGCCGTCCATCTGAATGGCGCTGTAGTGGACGAATACGTCCGCACCACCGTCGACCGCGATGAAGCCGTACCCCTTCTCCGCGTTGAACCACTTGACGGTGCCCTGAGCCATGCCTAACTCCCCTATTACTGGCCCTTGCACAGATCCACACTTCGCGGACCCGGGTCAGACCTCACCCCCCATTGGGCGGGGGCGTGCGCCGGAACGCGTCGACCGCGGCTGAATGTATCTGTCCAACTGCCGTCTGCAACAGGTCAATCGGACGAGAATTCCGGACGCGAGCGATCCGGAATGTGGTGAGAATTCGCCAGACTTCGGGGCAAGTCGGGCCCCATAAAAGGCACAAAAGCCGCAGATAACCCGCACACTTTGGCTACTTCTTGTCGGGCGGGCGGCATGAATCAAGGGCCCGCGACCCGGGGGCCGCGGCCGTGTTCCCCAACTCTACCGCGCTCAATCACGCAGAATTGCCCCCTCCGCTTCTCTCACGGAGGGGGCAATTCGATGCACAGCCGGTAACCGAGGTTACCGAAGGTAATGGTCAGCCGCCGGCGACCGCGGGAATGATCGACACACCGGCGCCGTCCGGGGTCGCCGTCTCCAGGCCCTGCTCGAAACGGACGTCGTCGTCGTTGACGTACACGTTCACGAACCGGCGCAGCCTGCCCTGGTCGTCCAGGACACGGGCGGCGATCCCGGTGTGGTTCTTCTCCAGGTCCTCGATGACCTGCGCGAGAGTGGTGCCCTCGGCGGCGACCTCGGCCTCGCCGCCGGTGTAGGTGCGCAGGATGGTCGGGATGCGAACGGTCACGCTCATGCGAGGCCAGCCTCTCGGAAGGAGTCCAGGTTCGGGCGGATGGTGGCGGTCAGGCCGGTCCCGGCCACCGCGTCGAGGGTCTTCAGGCCGTCACCGGTGTTGAGGACGACCGTGGTCTTCGCCGGGTCCAGCACACCGCCCTCGATCAGCTTGCGGGTGACACCGACGGTCACCCCGCCCGCCGTCTCGGCGAAGATGCCCTCCGTGCGGGCCAGCAGCCTGATGGCGTCCACGACCTCCGCGTCCGTGACGTCCTCCACGGCACCGCCGGTGCGGCGCGCGATGTCCAGGACGTAGGGCCCGTCGGCCGGGTTGCCGATGGCCAGCGACTTGGCGATGGTGTCCGGCTTCTGCGGCCGGACCACGTCGTGCCCGGCCTTGAAGGCGGTGGACACCGGGGAGCAGCCCTCGGCCTGCGCACCGAAGATCTTGTACGGCCGGTCCTCGACCAGCCCCAGCCTGATCAGCTCCTGGAGCCCCTTGTCGATCTTCGTGAGCTGGGAGCCGGAGGCGATCGGGATCACGATCTGGTCGGGCAGCCGCCAGCCGAGCTGCTCGCAGATCTCGTACGCCAGGGTCTTGGAGCCCTCCGCGTAGTACGGCCGCAGGTTGACGTTGACGAAGCCCCAGCCCTCGCCGGCCGGGTCGCCGATCAGCTCCGAGCAGAAGCGGTTCACGTCGTCGTAGTTGCCCTCGATGCCGACCAGCTCACCGCCGTATACGGCGGCCATCACGACCTTGCCCTGCTCCAGGTCGTGCGGGATGAACACGCAGGAGCGGAAGCCGGCGCGGGCGGCGGCGGCGCCGACGGCACCGGCCAGGTTGCCCGTGGAGGAGCAGGAGAGCGTGGTGAAGCCGAAGGCGCGGGCGGCCTCCAGGGCCTGCGCGACCACGCGGTCCTTGAAGGAGTGCGTGGGGTTGCCGGAGTCGTCCTTCACGTACAGGCCGCCGGTCACGCCCAGCTCGGCCGCCAGGTTGTCGGCCTTGACGAGCTTGGTCCAGCCCGGGTTGATGTTGGGCTTGTCCGCGACGTCCGCCGGGACCGGCAGCAGGGGCGCGTACCGCCAGATGTTCGCGGGGCCGGCCTCGATGCGGCGGCGCAGCTGCTCGGTGTCGTAGGCGGAGAAGTCGTAGGCGATCTCCAGCGGGCCGAAACACTCCTCGCAGGCGAAGAGCGGGCCGAGCGGTACCCGGTGACCGCACTCACGACAGCTCAGGGCGGCGGCGGGACCGAGGTCTACGGTGGAGGTGCCGGTGGTGGCAACTGTCTGCACAGCCATGGAGGCGAGGCCCTTTCTCCTCATCTTCCTCACGACGCATCTCGCCGTGAGACGGATTTGGCACCTTCCCTAGCCGGGAGCCTCGCGTGGAAGACGAGTACCGGCTGGAGGGTTGCCGGGGCTTCATCGGGCCGTGTCCCTCTGCCCCTCTGGATGAGCGGTATTCGGTTGTGGACGCGCGCGACCCCCGACATGCGATGGTCATCGGCGTTGTTCAAGACTGTAACCGAAGGCCAGGACAGTTGAGATAGTCGTCCGAACCGCGAGACAACGTGAGGAGCCGCAGACCGTGCTGGAAGAAGTCGAGCGCTGGCTGGCCACCCGCTCCTGGTCCGTGGCCGACCGCCCGCTCCACCGGATCCTGGCCGCCAAGCAGCGCACCGGGCAGACGGTCAGTGTCGTGCTGCCCGCGCTCAACGAGGAGGAGACGGTCGGCGACATCGTCACCGCCGTCCGGCGCGACCTCGTCGAGCGGGCCCCGCTCGTCGACGAGATCGTGGTCGTCGACTCCGGCTCCACCGACCGCACCTCCGAGGTCGCCGCCCGCGCCGGCGCGCGGGTCGTGCACCGCGACGAGATCCTCCCCCGCCTCCCGGCCGTCCCCGGCAAGGGCGAGGTGCTGTGGCGCTCCCTGCTGGTGACCGGCGGGGACATCCTCTGTTTCGTCGACGCCGACCTGCGGGAGTTCTCCTCCGACTTCGTCCTCGGCATCGTCGGCCCGCTGCTCACCGAGCCGGACGTGGACCTGGTCAAGGCGATGTACGACCGTCCGCTCGCCGGCACCGCCGGGCAGGGCGGCCGGGTCACCGAGCTGATGGCCCGCCCGCTGCTGAACATGCACTGGCCGCAGCTGGCCGGCTTCGTGCAGCCGCTGGGCGGCGAGTACGCGGCCCGCCGCTCCCTGCTGGAGCAGCTGCCCTTCCCCGTCGGCTACGGCGTGGAGCTGGGCATGCTGGTGGACGCGCTGCACCTCGTCGGCCTGGACGCGCTGGCCCAGGTCGACGTGGGGGTGCGCAGGCACCGGCACCAGGACGGCCAGGCACTCGGCCGGATGGCCGCCGCGATCTACCGCACCGCCCAGCTCCGGCTGGCCCGCGGCCATCTGGTCCGGCCGGCGCTGACCCAGTTCGAGCGGGGCGAGGACGGCTTCGAGCCGCGCACCTACCCGGTGGACACCGAGGAACGGCCGCCGATGGTGGAGATCGCCGAGTACACCGACCGGAAGGTGGCGTGAACGGGCCGTGCCCCGCCGCGCTCCCCGCCTCCCGGGACGGAACGTACGTTTGAGCGTTTCCGGGCCGGGCTAGGTTGAGGCGTATGGCTTCCACGCACGATGCTGCCGACAAAGCTCAGGTGCTGGTCGCGTCGAATCGCGGCCCGGTCTCCTATCAGGTACGCGAGGACGGCTCGCTGCACGCCCGGCGGGGCGGTGGCGGACTGGTCTCGGGGCTGTCCGCGATCGGCTCGGACGCCGGCTCCGTATGGGTGTGCGCCGCGCTGGGCGACGGCGACCGGGCGGCCGTCCGGCGCGCGGAGGGCGGCCTGCTCCCGGCCGGGGACACGGGCGGGCAACGGGTACGCATGCTCGACATCGACGCGGCCGTGCACACCGAGGCGTACAACGGCATCGCCAACTCGGTGCTCTGGTTCGTCCACCACATGCTGTACCAGACCCCGCTCGAGCCGGTCTTCGACGCGGAGTTCCGGCGGCAGTGGGCGTCGTACGAGGCCTACAACCAGGCGTTCGCCGAGGCACTGGCCGAGGAGGCGGCCGAGGGCGCGGCGGTGCTGATCCAGGACTACCACCTGGCCCTGGCCCCCCGCATGCTCCGCCGGCTCCGCCCCGACCTGCGCATCGGGCACTTCTCGCACACCCCGTGGGCCCCGCCGGACTACTTCCGGCTGCTGCCCGACGACATCGCGGCCGAACTGCTCACCGGCATCCTGGGCGCGGACCGGGCGGCGTTCCTCACCGAACGGTGGGCGGACGCGTTCCGGGACTGCTGCCACGCGGTGCTCGGGCCCGGCATCCCCTCCGGCACCCGGATCGGGGTGCACGGGCTGGGCGCCGACGCGGACTTCCTGCGCGCGCGGGCGCACGAGGAGGACGTGGCCGAACGGATGGCGGCGCTGCGGGAGGAGATCGGGGCGGACCGCAGGACCATCGTCCGGGTGGACCGCACCGAGCTGTCGAAGAACATCGTGCGCGGGCTGCTGGCGTACCGGGAGCTGCTGGAGGACCACCCCGAGTGGCGGGAGCGGGTCGTCCACGTGGCGTTCGCCTACCCCTCCCGCCAGGACCTCGCCGTGTACCGCGACTACACCGCCGAGGTGCAGCGGGTCGCGGACGAGATCAACGAGCGGTACGGCACGCCGGGCTGGACGCCGGTGGTGCTGCACGTGAAGGACGACTTCGCGCGCTCCCTGGCCGCGTACCGGCTGGCCGACGTGGCGCTGGTGAACCCCATCCGGGACGGCATGAACCTGGTCGCCAAGGAGGTCCCGGTCGTCTCGGACGCGGGGTGCGCGCTGGTGCTGTCGCGGGAGGCGGGGGCGTACGAGGAGCTGGGCGCGGACGCGTTCACGGTGAACCCGTACGACATCAGCGGGACGGCGCGGGCGCTGCACGAGGCGCTGAGCCTGCCGGCGGAGGAGCGGGCGGCCCGCTCCAAGCGGCTGGCCGACGCCGCGACCGCGCTGCCGCCGGCCCGGTGGTTCCTGGACCAGCTGGACGCGCTGACCGGTCAGCCGAGCTGAGCCGCCAGCCGGCGCAGCAGGTCCACGACCCCCTCCGGGCCGTCCACCACCAGGTCGGCCCGTTCCGCCAGTTCGGTGACCTCGGTGCTGCCGCTGCAGATCAGCAGGCCGGGGGTGCCGTTCTTGCGGAGTTCGTCGACCGCGGTGAAGGCGGGCAGGTCGCCCAGGTCGTCACCGGCGTAGACGACGCAGCCGGCGCCGGTGGCACGGGCGTGGTCGAGCAGGGCCACGCCCTTGTCCATGCCCGGCGGGCGCAGTTCCAGGACCATGCGGCCGGGTTCGACGATCAGGCCGTGCCGGGCGGCGAGGTCGGCGAGGGGCGCGCGCAGGGCCTCGAACGTCGCCTGCGGGTCGGCCGCGCGACGGGTGTGGACCGCGACGGCCCGGCCCTTCTCCTCGATCCACGTGCCCGTGCCGGCGCCGGTGCGTTCCAGCAGGCCGGGCAGTTCCGCGCGGACGGCGGCGACGCCGGGGTGCGGGGCGGGGGCGGTGACGGTGCGGGTGGCCGCGTCCCAGCGTTCGGCTCCGTAGTGGCCGAGGACGGTCAGGTGCTCCAGGCCGGGGACGCCGTCGAAGCCGCCGTGACGGACCGCGACCTCGGCCGGGCGGCCGGTGATCACCGCGACGGAGGCGAGTTTCGGGGCGAGCGCGGCGAGCGCCGGTACGGCGTCGGGGTGGGCGCGGGCCTGCTCGGGGTCGGCGACGATGGGGGCCAGTGTGCCGTCGAAGTCGAGGCCGACCAGGGCGGTGCGGGGCTGCGCGAGCAGGGCGGCGAGGCCGGCTCGGCCGGGGTGGGTCTGCGGGGTGGGCAGAGGGTCCATACGGCGACACTATCCGGCTGGCGCCGGGATACGCCTGGGGCTGTGCCTCGGGTCCGGGGACACGCCCGGGGCTCCGCCCCGGACCCCGCCAGGGGCTCCGCCCCCGGACCCCGCCTCGCCCACCCACCACCCGACTCGGTAGGCCGAGAGGTCACCGTCCGACAGACACGGTCGGCCGGAGATGCCACCGTCCGACGGACGCGGGCGGCCGGAGAGGCCACCCGCCGATGGACACGGTCGGCCGAAATGGCCGCTCCGTCAGGTGCCGTCGGTCGAAGAGGCCGTCTTTCGGCCGGCTCGGGCGGAGCAGCCCCCGACCGGCTCGGGTCAGGAGGGCCGGGTGGGGGGCCGGGGTGGGGGTCAGCGTTCTTCGCGGCGGGATTGCCGGAGACGGCGCAGGCGGTTGACCGTGACCGGGTCGTGGGCCAGGGCCCGCTCGTCGTCCAGCAGGGCGTTGAGGAGCTGGTAGTAGCGGACGGGGGCCAGGCCCAGCTCCTCGCGGATCGCCCGTTCCTTCGCGCCGGCGCCGGGAAAGTGCCGCCGCTCCAGCGCGAGGACGGCCTTCTCACGGGTGCCCAGTTCCATGCGGGCCACGGTAGCGCCGGGCACCGACAGTCCCCTAGCCGGCGCTGCTGCTGCCCCCTAGC
>NZ_WWJT01000215.1 GCF_009865385.1 Streptomyces sp. SID486
CTTCGGCGGCGATGCCCTCGCCGGCCGCGTCGTCCTGCGCCGTCGGTGCCGGGCCGGGCTCGGTGCCGGGCGGGGCCGTGGCCGTGGTCGTAGTCGTGGCGGCCTCACCGGCCTGGGCCGACGGGGTGTACACACCGTCGTGGCCGTGTGCCGGCTGCATCCCGTCATGGCCGTGCACGACGGGCACGTGTCCGGTGTCGCCGGGCGCGCCCGCGGCCACCGCCTGGTGCGCGAGGCGGGCCATGGCGGCCTGGGCGGCGTCGGCCGGCTCGGGGGCCGGGGCCGGACCAACCGTTTCGGCAGCCGTCGGCCGGGAGCCGGCCTCGGCGGGGGCGGCGGGCGCCGCGCCCCAGGGGGCCGCGCTCTGCGGTGCCATCTCGCCGAGCGGCCGGCCGTCGAGGTACTCGGGGCCGGTGACCGGCGGCCCGGGCTGGCGTACCGGCGCTCCGGCGGGGCCGCGGTCGGCGAGGGAGCGGACCGGGCTCGCGGAGGTGTCGGGGATGGGCGGCCCGAGGTGCAGCGGGCGCCGGGGCGGCTGGGCGGCGGCCGTCGGGTCGTGCGGCGCGGAGAGGATGGGCGACGGCGGCACGGATGCCGGGCCCGTGTCGGGCAGGCGGACGCCGTTGAGGTCGACCGAGCCGCTGTCGCGGCCGGCCGTCTCGTGCGGGCCGGGTTCGTGCACGGTCTCCACCACCGGCTCCGGAGCGGGTGGCGGCACCTCGTTGCCCCACGCGCCCTGGGCACCCGGCAGCAGCAGGTCTTCGTCCTCGGCGGGTGCCTCGGAGAGGTAGGTGTACGCGCCGTGCGCGGAGGCGCCCGGCTGCTCCACCATGCCTGCGCTCTCGGGCAGTCCCTCGCCCGGGACCTGGCCGGTGTCGGTCATGCGTACCCCTCGCCCATCGGTTAGTGCTCCTACGACCAGCTGACCCGGAACGGCGCACCGACCGCCCCGTAGTGAAGAACGAGCGTCCGTGCCCAGCGGCACGAACGACCCGCCGGAAAAGGCGACAAAGCCATTCAGTGGCATTGTCCCGGCCGTTGCGACGTCGCGACAGCATGATCCGCGACAGGCCGCTGTGGACTGCGCCACGTTGCGCGTCCTCCGGTTCCGCCGTACCACACCCACCCCAAAACGGGCGTGCGTTCCGGACATTGGCGAACGAAGTTCGGGCCACCGGTGCGGTACAACGATCGGCCAGCCTACCGCGCGCGGTACGACAACCGGATCACGGGGCGCGATCCGGCAGCACCCCGCTGAGCAGGAACGCCACGTTCCGCTCGGTCTCGGTCCAGGCTCTGGTGTCGAGTTCGACGGACTGGAGCAGGGCGCACTCGACCCGGTAGCCGTGCTCGGTCAGGTCGCGGCCGACGCGTTCGGCCGCGTCCCGGGTCGCGGCGTGCGTGACGATGCGCTGCGGGCGCCGGTCGGCCACCGCGGAGACGACCGCCGCTCCCCCGCCGCCGACCCGTACGACGTCCGGCTCGGGCAGGTACTCGAGGACGTGCGGGGCACTGCCGTGGACGACCTGGAGCTGGACTCCGGACCGGCGCGCGGCCCCTTCGGCGCGGGCGCAGGCGGCCGGGTCCCGGTCGACGGCGATGACGGCCGCTCCGGCCCGCGCGGCCTCGGCGGCGAAGGCACCGGAGCCGCTGCCGATGTCCCACACGAGGTCACCGACCCGGGGACCGAGGCGGGCGAGTTGGGCGGCGCGCAGCAGTTCCGTCTCGCCCTCGCCGAGGCCGCCGCCCGGTCCGGCGCCGTAGGTCTCGTCGGGCTGCACCCAGCCGCGCGGTCCGGTGGCCGGATCGCGGCCGGCGATCCAGCCGCCGCCCTCGGCCGCGCCGGCCGGACCGCCGATGACGATCACCACGTTGGGGTCGCGCCAGGTGTGGTCGGCGGCCTTGTCGGAGGTGACGACGGTGACCTGTTCGCGGTCGGTGCCCAGTTCCTCGCAGATGACGAAGGTGCGGTGGACGCCCTCCAGCAGGAGGCCGAGTTCGGCGGGGCCGGCGCCCGGTGCGGTGAGGACGGCGACCTTGGGGTGGGCGCGGCAGACGTTCACGGCCCGGCGCAGGGTGCGCGGGTGGGCGACGACGATCTGGGCGTCGTCCCAGGGCATGCCGGCGCGGGCGAAGGCGGCGGCGACCGCGGGGACGGCGGGGACGACCTCGACCTCCAGGCCGAACTCGGGGGCCCGCAGGATCCGTACGACGCCGAAGAAGCCGGGGTCGCCGTCGGCGAACACGACCGCGGTGCCGCGGTGGGCGGCGATGCGGCGGGCGGCCAGCGGGAGGCTGCCGAGGCGGATGCGCTCGGCGCGGGGCGGTACCTCGGGCAGCGCCAGGTGGTGGGCGGCACCGGCCACGAGGGTGGCGGCGCCGAGGGCGGATCGCGCCGCGCCCGTCAGCGGCGAGCCGTCCCAGCCGATCACCGTGACCCGGTCGGCCATCGTCGTCAGTCTCCAGGGGTTCTGCTCAGGTTTCGGGGGAAAGCCCGGGGCGGGCACCTGAGGGTACCCGGTGGGGCTCGGGGGTCCTCCCCCGCGTGCTCAGTTCCAGTCCGAGTACGAGGTGAAACCGTCCGCGCCGGCCAGCTGCTCGCTGACTCCGGACAGGTCCTCGGGCAGCAGGCTCCAGACGATGACGTCCGTGCGCACCTCGGTCCAGGTCTCCTCGTCGGTCCTGGCGCGCGCTATGAAGGCGTTGCGCAGCACGCCCTCGCTGATGCAGCCGATCTTCTGGGCCACCTGCTGGGAGGCGGTGTTGTCGGCGGCTGTGCGCAGTTCGAGCCGCTCGAACTTCCGGTCGTGGAACAGCCACTGGGCGGTGGCCAGGACCGCTTCGGAGGCGTAGCCCTCGCCGCGGGCCCAGGGGGCGGTGACGTAGGCGATCTCGCTGGAGCGGATGCGCCAGTCCGTGTTCCGCAGGTGCACGACGCCGACGAGCCGCTGGGTGAGGAACTCGGTGACGGCGAGGACGATGCCGCGCCCCCCGGTGCGTTCGTCCGGGGCGAGCCGGGTGATCCAGTGGCGGGCGTCGGCCTCGGTGAAGGGGTGGGGCACGGTGGTCCAGGCGACGACCTGTTCGTCGTTCATCATGTCGGCCAGGGCGGGCACGTCGTCCTCGTCCAGGGGACGCAGCACCAACCGCTCCGTGCTGATGGAGATGTTGGGGAAGGTGCTCGTCATGCGCCGCTCCGTAACCTTCGGGAAGTGCTCGAAAGACCGTCAGGGCCGTAGGGCCTGCTGAACTGCCCAGCATGCAGCATGAACCCACCGAACCGCACAACGGGGTCCACACCCCGTGAGGATGCGGACCCGTTGCGTCGCGAAACGCCGTGTACGTTCCGTCAGCCGCCGGTCACCGGCAGGACGGACCCGTGGTACCTGTCCTTGAGGAAGGCGCGCACCTCGGGTGAGACGAGCAGCCCGGCGAGCTTCCTGACCCGCGGGTCGTCCTCGTCGCCGCGCCGGACGGCGAGGAGGTTGGCGTAGGGGTTGTCCTTCGCCGACTCCACGAGGATGGCGTCCTCGGTGAGGCTGAGGCCCGCGTCCTGGGCGTAGTTGTTGTTGATGACCGCCGCGTCCACGTCGTCGAGCGAGCGGGGCAGCTGGGCGGCCTCCAGTTCCCTGAACTTCAGGTGCCGGGGGTTGGCCGTGACGTCCGCGGGGGTCGCGTCCGGGCCGGCGCCGGCCCTGAGCCCGATGACCCCGCCGGAGGCGAGCAGCTTGAGGGCGCGGCCCTCGTTGGTCGTGTCGCCCGGCACGGCGACGGTGGCCCCGTCGGCGAGCGCGGTGACGCTCCCGGTCTTCCTGGAGTAGACGCCCATGGGCGGCAGGTAGGGCTTGACGACCGGGACCAGGTCGGTGCCCCTGGTCTTGTTGAAGTCGTCCAGGTAGGGCTGGTTCTGGTAGAGGTTCGCGTCCAGCTCGCCCTCCTGGAGGGCGGTGTCGGGCAGGACGTAGTCCGTGAACTCCTTGATCTCCAGCTTCAGGCCGGCCTTGGCGGCGAGGTGGTCCCTGACGAAGGTGAGCACCTCGCCGGCCGGCACGGCGGTGGCGCCGACGACGAGCGTGTCGTCGCCGCCACCGCGCCTGGCGGAGTCCGTGCCCGTGCCGCAGGCGGTGAGGCCGAGGGCCAGCGCCGCCGCGGCGATGACGGACCTGCGCATCGGTGGGGTCCCCTCCCGGATCAGAAGGACGGGATGACCGAGCCCTGGTACTTGTCCTCGATGAACTTCTTGACCTCGGGCGAGGTGAGGAGCTTGGCGAGCTTCTTGACCCGCGGGTCGTTCTCGTTGCCCTTCTTCACGGCGAGGAAGTTGCCGTAGGGGTTGTTCTTGGGGGACTCCAGGACGAGGGCGTCCGTGGCCGGCTTCAGGCCCGCGGAGATGGCGTAGTTGCCGTTGACCACGGCCGCGTCCACGTCGTCCAGGGAGCGCGGGGTCTGGGCCGCCTCGACCTCCTTGAACTTGAGGTCCTTGGGGTTCTTGGTGATGTCCTGCGGGGTGGCCTCGTTGCCGACGCCGTCCTTGAGGGTGATCAGCCCGTTGGCGGCGAGCAGCTTCAGGGCGCGGGCCTCGTTGACGGCGTCGTTGGGGACGGCGACGGTCGCACCGCTCTTGAGGGCGTCGGCCTTCTTGACCTTGTGGGAGTACAGGCCGAGCGGTTCCAGGTGCACCGTGACGACGGGCACGATGTGGGTGCCGCGCTTGTCGTTGAAGTCGTCGAGGTACGGCTGGTTCTGGAAGTAGTTGGCTCCGACCGAACCGTCCTCGGTCGCCGTGTTCGGCGTGATGTAGTCGGTGAACTCCTTGACCTCCAGGTCGAGGCCCGCCTTCTTCGCCAGCTTGTCCTTGACGAAGTCGAGGATCTCGGCGTGCGGGGTCGGGCTCGCGGCGACGACCAGCGGGCCGCTGGTGTCCGAGGAGGCGGAGTCGTCGCCGGAGCCGCAGGCGGTCAGCCCGAAGGTGAGGGTTCCGGCGGCGAGGACGGCGGTGGTGAGCTTGGCGGTGTTACGCACGAAAAGTGCCTTTCCTTAAGGGTGGTGCGACCCCCGTGTAGGGGTGGACGGGGGGGTCCTGGGGTGCCTACGCGACCTTGCTGACGTCGGCCGCGGCGGGCTCCTCGGCCTTCAGCAGGCGGAGCCTCGGCGCCGGGCCGGAGCGTGCGCCGCGGCCGTGCAGGGCGCGGGCGGCGAAGTCGCCGGCGAACTGGATGAGGGAGATGACGACGGCGAGGATCGCCACCGTGATCCACATCAGCTGGGTCTCGAAGCGCTGGTAGCCGTAGCGGACGGCGAGGTCGCCGAGGCCGCCGCCGCCGACCGTGCCGGCCATGGCGGAGTAGCCGATGAGGGCGATGATCGTGGTGGTGGTGCTGGCGATCAGCGAGGGCAGGGCCTCGGGGACGAGGACCTTGCGGACGATCGTCCAGCTGTTGCCGCCCATCGACTGCACGGCCTCGACGAGCCCGTGGTCGACTTCGCGGACGGCCGTCTCCACCAGGCGGGCGAAGAAGGGGATGCCGCCGATGGCGAGCGGCACGATCGCGGCGGTGGTGCCGATCGTCGTCCCGGTCACCCAGCGCGTGAAGGTCATCAGCGCGACCATCAGGATGATGAAGGGCATGGACCGGCCGATGTTCACGACCTGGCCGATCACCTTGTTGGCGACGACGTTCTGGATCAGGCCGCCCCGGTCCGTGAGGACGAGCAGGATGCCGAGCGGAAGGCCGGCGACGACGGCGATCAGGGTGGACCAGAGCACCATGGTGAGCGTCTCGGAACACGCCTGCGACAGCAGTGGCTGCATCTCCGACCAGGTCACTTGGCACCTTCCTTCACCAGCAGGGCCTCCTGGCCCACGACGTCGATCTGCAGTCCCTGTTCGCGCAGGAAGCCGACCGGCACCACGTTGTCCTCGTAGCGGCCGGGCAGCTCGATGCGCATCCGGCCGACCTGGAGGCCGCCGACGGTGTCGATGGCGGCGCCGAGGATCGAGATGTCGATGTTGTAGGTGCGGGCGAGCTGGGAGATGACCGGCTGGGTGGCGGCCTCGCCGTGGAAGGTGACGTCGAGGACGGTCCGGTCGTCGCCGGTGGCCTCGCCGCCCACCGGGAACAGCGCGGCGGCCAGCTCCGAGCCGGGTGTGGCCAGCAGCTCGCTGACGGTGCCGGACTCCACGATCCGGCCCCGCTCCATGAGGGCGGCGGAGTCGCAGATCGACTTCACGACGTCCATCTCGTGGGTGATGAGCAGGACGGTCAGGCCCAGCTGCCGGTTCAGGTCGCGCAGCAGCTGGAGGATGGACCGGGTGGTCTCCGGGTCCAGGGCGCTGGTCGCCTCGTCGGACAGCAGCACCTTGGGGTCGCCGGCCAGGGCGCGGGCGATGCCGACGCGCTGCTTCTGGCCGCCGGAGAGCTGGGCGGGGTACGCCTTGGCCTTGTCGGCGAGGCCGACGAGGTCCAGCAGTTCCAGCGCCTTGCGGGAGCGCGCCCGGCCGGCCTGGCCGAGGATCTCCAGCGGCAGCTCGACGTTGTCCTGGACGGTCCGGGTGGACAGCAGGTTGAAGTGCTGGAAGACCATGCCGATGCGGCTGCGGGCCCGGCGCAGTTCCCGGCCGGCGCGCGGGGACCGGCCGGCCAGGGCGGTGAGGTCCTGCCCGGCGACGGTCACGGTGCCGGAGGTGGGGCGCTCCAGCAGGTTGACGCAGCGGATGAGGGAGGACTTGCCGGCGCCGGACTGGCCGATGACGCCGTAGACCTCGCCTTCGCGGACGTGGAGGTCGACGCCGTCGAGGGCGGTGACCTCCCGGCCGCGGGAGCGGTAGACCTTGGTCAGGCCCGAGGTGGTGATCACGTGGGTTTCCGTCACTGTCGAGTGCGCGGGCGTGGGTGTGCCCGGGCACGGTGCGTTTCGTGCGTTCGTTCAGGGACGCGGCACGGTTCTCGGGGTGGCGGTGAACCGGGGAGAACGTCGTGTGCGCGCGGCGGCCCTCGGGCGCGTACGGCCGGAGTCGGACGCCGGGCGGGCCGCGGCTCTCGCTTCGGGGCGCGAGGCTCGGTTGGTGCGGGGGCCCTCTAGAAGGCGCACATTCGACACGGACACATACAACGAGCACCGGGCGTGTGGGTCGCCTCGGTCGCAAGGGTGCGGTTGCTCGTCGTGGTCATGCGATCAGTAAACCAGACCGGCGGTGCCGACCGGCTGCCGCTGTCCGCATCGTGGACAGTGGCGGACGGCGGTGACCAGCGGTTCAGTCGCGGACGGCTATCTCCACCGCCCCGTCGGTGACCAGTGCGGACAAGGCCGACAGGTCCCGCACCACGAGGTCGGCGTCCAGCTCGGCCGCCCGGTGCGTTGTGGCCAACGCCACGGTGGTCATGCCCGCGGCCCGGCCCGCCCGCAGTCCGGCGGGCGCGTCCTCGAAGACGACACAGCGGGCGGGGTCGACGCCGAGCTGCCGGGCGGCGAGCAGATAGGGCTCGGGGTCGGGCTTGCCGCGGGTGACGTCGTCGGCGGTGACCAGGGACTTCGGGCTGATGCCGACGGCACCCAGGCGGGCCTCGGCCAGGCGCCGGGTGGCGGAGGTGACCACGGCCCAGCGGTCGGCCGGCAGGGAGTCCAGGAACTCCCGGGTGCCGGGCAGCAGGCGCACGCCGCCGTTCGGCACGTCCTCGACCTCCAGCTGCTCGACCCGGGCGACGGCCTGGGGCACCAGGTGGGCGGGGAGCAGGTCGCCGACGATCTCGACGGCCGTGCGTCCGTGCAGTTCCACGCGCGCGAACGCCTCGGCGGTGATCCCGTACTCCCCCGCCCAGCGGGTCCAGCAGCGCTCGACCGAGTCGAGGGAGGAGACGAGGGTGCCGTCGTTGTCGAACAGGAGGGCGTGTGCGTGGATCGTCATGGTCTAGACCCTACGGGGTACGGCGGGGGCGGCGGCTCCCGCCCGTTTCGGCCGTAATAAGGTCGCGGCATGCTCAATGCCCTGACGCTGGTGACCGGTGTCGCCGCGCTGCTGCTCGCCGCCTGGTGCGGCTGGGCCGCCTACCGCGACCAGCCGACCAAGGACTGGCATTTCATCGGCATGGCCGTGGTGTCGCTGCTGGCCGTGGTCCAGCTGGTGACGGGGATCGTGCAGCTGGCGCGGGGCGAGAAGCCGGCGCAGGGCACGACGATCTTCGTGGCGTATCTGCTGGGCGCGTTCGCGTGCGTTCCGGCGGCGGGCATGATGTCGCTGGCCGAGCGGACCCGCTGGGGCTCGGTGACGGCAGCGGCGGGCGGAGTGGTGCTGGCCGTCCTCGAAGTACGGCTCTACGACATCTGGGGAGGCTGAGATGACGGCGGTGGAGGAGAAGCCGGCCCGGCTGATCAGCGGGCCCGGCGTCCTGCTCGTGTGGTTCTACGGCGTGATGGTGGTCGGCGCGGTCTCGCGTTCCGCGTACCAGATCGCCACGGACTTCCAGCGGGCGCCGCTGGCCTACTCCCTGTCGGCCGTCGCGGGCGTGGTGTACGGATTCATCACCTACACGCTCGTGCGGGGCGGCGAGGCGGCCCGGCGGGCGGCTCTGGTGTGCTGCGCGGCCGAGCTGGCGGGTGTGCTCGTCGTCGGGACGTGGACCCGGGTCGAGCCGTCGGCCTTCCCCGACTCGACCGTGTGGTCCGACTACGGCATGGGTTACGTCTTCATCCCCGTGCTGCTGCCGCTGTCCGCGATCTACTGGCTGCGCAGGGCCCGCGACCGGCGGGGCGCCTGAGGTACACCGGCGCCCGCCGGCCGGCCGGGGCGTGCCGTGCGGCTCCCGGCACCCCTCACGGGGGCGTCTGTCACGCCGTGGCGACGAAGGCGCCCGCCGGCTTCTCCAGGATGATCATCTCCACGCCGTCCGCCCCCTTGGAGCGGCCGACCGTCTCGTAGCCGGAGCGGCGGTACAGGCGGAGGTTGCTCTCGCTGCGGTGGCCGGTGAAGAGGCGGAACCTGGTGGCGCCGCGCTCCTCGGCCAGGGCCGCCTCGGCCGCGCGCAGCAGTCGCGCGCCGATGCCGTGCCCCTGCAGGCGCGGGTGGACGCAGAGCCGGCCGATGGCCGCCGCGCCGTCCTCGGAGACCTTGCCGCGCACCGAGCCGACCACCTCGTCGCCGAGCCGGGCGACGAACACGCAGTCGGAGGCGACTTCCTGACGGACGGACTCCAGGCTCTGCACCAGCGGCTCGATGCGGTAGTTGCCGTACAGCGCCGCCTCGCCCTGGAAGCACAGGTACTGGAGTCTGAAGATCTGCTCCGCATCCTGCTCGGCCGCCACCGAGATGGTCACGCTCATGCCCATGTGCGCACGCCTCCCGCTCACCTGATCACCTGTCGTCCCCCACTCCTATCCCCGGGCTTCGCACGGTGCAACCTCCGGTGTGAGCAATCGGCGCAGACATCCCAGACATCGGGAGCGTTCCGGGCCGAGACTGCCCTGTGAGATACCCAACTCCCCCGCGATTTCCCGGTATGTCAGGTCTCGTGGCGAGAGCAGCGCCTCCAGCAGACGGGGGCAGCGTCCGGGCAGCCGGCGCACCGCGTCCCGCAGGGCGCGGTGCCGGGCGGCGGTCAGCGCGTGCTGTTCGGGCCCGGGATGGAGGTCGTCGGCCGGTTCGACGCCGTACGACCGTTCGAGGCGTGTGATGCGGCGGCTTCGGCGGGCCTCCGCACGCACGGCCCTGCGCAGCCAGCCGGGCGGGTCCGGCGGCGGCCCGTCGGTCTCCAGCCGCTCCAGGAGCCGGAGCCAGACGGCCTGTTCCAGGTCGCCCGGCTCGCTCCCCGAGGCGGGCGCCTCGGCCGAGACCTCGGCGGTGAGCAGCGGACGCAGGGCGGCGACCAGGTCGTACGTCATGTGCGGAACGACGAGCCGCCCCGGCGGCGGGTTGCCGGGACGGCCCACAGTCACCCCGATCGGGGTGCCGGCCGGTGCGCCGGTTGACGCCGTCAGCCCTTCAGGAAGTCGGCGCGGGCGAGCAGTCCGGTGTCGGCGTTGTCGGTGAAGACACCGTCGATGCCGGTCGCGAAGTACGTCGCGAAGGCGCCGAAGGCGTCACCGTAGGCGTCGGCGGCACTGCCCTTGCGGTACTCGGCCGGCAGGAAGGGGTTCTCGTTGCGCATGGTGTACGGGTGCAGGACCAGCCCGACCCGGTGGGCGTCGGAGACCAGGGTGGTCGGCTCGGCCAGGGTGCCGTCCGCCTTCCTGGGGATGACCAGGTCCAGGGTGGGGCCGATGCCCTGGGCGTAGCCGGCGATCTCCCGCAGGCCCCTGGGCGTGATGAGGTCGGCGACCGTGCGCGGGTCGTTCGCCTCGACGAAGTCGTAGGGCCGGCTGTCGGCCGAGGAGAGCAGGACGACGAGCGGGTTGTCGACCAGCCGGTTCAGCCGCTGGATGCTGGTCGGCTCGAAGGACTGCAGGATGACCGGGGAGTTCCGCCCGTCCTTGCCGTACTTGCGCAGCAGCTTCGCCACCCGCTCCTCCAGGCCGAGGCCCAGCTTGCGGAAGTAGGTGGGGTGCTTGGTCTCGGGGTAGATCCAGACCTGTCTGCCGCGCTTGCGGGTCTGCTCGTCCTGCCACTTCAGGACCTCTTCGAAGGTGGGGATCTCCCAGCGGCCGTCGTAGAGGGTGTTGTGCGGCCGGTTGGCGGGAATGCGTTCGACCGCGCGCAGCCGCTTCAGCTCGGCGAGCGTGAAGTCCTCGGTGAACCAGCCGGTGGTGGGGACGCCGTCGAGCGTCTTGGTGGTCCGGCGGCCGGCGAACTCCGGGTGGGCGGCGACGTCCGTCGTCCCGCCGATCTCCGGCTCGTGACGGCACACCAGATGGCCGTCCCTGGTGGGCACCAGGTCGCCCGCCTCCACGACGTCGGCGCCCAGGTCCAGGGCCAGGTCGTAGGAGCCGAAGGTGTGCTCGGGACGGTAGCCGCTGGTGCCCCGGTGGCCGATGATCGTCGGTACCGGCAGGCTCTTCAGCCCGCGGCCCGCGCGCCCGGCCGTCCGGGCGTCGGCCGCGCGGGCCGCGCCGGGCAGTCCGAGGACCGCTCCGCCCGCGCCCAGTACCGCGGCGCCGAGGAGCGCCCGCCGTCCCGTCTCCTGACTCCGCCCGTCCGCCTGGTCGCTGCCCATGAGCGCCCTCCTGCCGCTTTCGCCTGTGTCGGTGCGCGCCGATCGTAGGGGCGTGCACATGACGAAAGGGAGGCCCCCGTCCGAACACCAGGGTCATTCGGTGTGTCGGGCGGGCGGCCGGTGGTGACGGCCCGTCGGGACGGATCGGCCGGTCCCGTTCCACGCGATGTCCGTCACATCGCGGCAAGGCCGTTACGCGCCGTCCTGAGCACGCCACCGCAGGTAAACCCGCGTCAACACTTCGTAAGACCTCGGTGAACCGGGCGTCCCCGATGTGCGCGCGGACCGGCGCCGCGAGTAATGTCCTCACCTGCACAGACTCATATCGCCCCCCCTTGACATCGGAGGACCCGTTGTCCCGCTTCGCGCTCATCAAGGCAGTGCTCGCACCGATCATGCGCCTGATGTTCCGCCCACAGGTGGAGGGCGCGGAGCACATCCCGGGGGACGGTCCGGTGATTCTGGCCGGTAATCACCTCACGTTCATCGACTCGATCGTGCTGCCCGTCGTCACCAAGCGGCAGGTGTTCTTCATCGGCAAGGACGAGTACGTCACCGGCAAGGGCTTCAAGGGCCGGCTGATGGCCTGGTTCTTCACCGGAGTCGGCATGATCCCGGTGGACCGGGACGGGGCGAACGGCGGCGTGGCCGCGCTGATGACCGGGCGTCGGATCCTGGAGGAGGGCAAGGTCTTCGGGATCTACCCCGAGGGCACTCGCTCGCCCGACGGCCGGCTGTACCGGGGGCGGACCGGTATCGCCCGGCTCACGCTGATGACCGGCGCACCGGTGGTGCCGTTCGCCATGATCGGCACGGACAAGCTCCAGCCGGGCGGCCGGGGCATCCCCCGGCCCGGCCGGGTCACCGTGCGGTTCGGCGAGCCCATGGAGTTCTCCCGGTACGAGGGCATGGACCGCGACCGCTACGTGCTGCGCGCGGTGACGGACTCCGTCATGACCGAGGTCATGCGGCTGTCCGGCCAGGAGTACGTGGACATGTACGCCACCAAGGCCAAGGCCGCCTAGAGCCGTCCGACGGGCGGCCGCGGCACCCGTGTCCATCCGCCTGCCGGTGGAATCTACCGCCGACACATCGAGCATTCGGCCCTATAAAGGGGCCATATGACCACGCAACATGTCTGATTCAGACATGTACAAACCTTCTCGGCGTACTCTGCTTCGCACACCGATCGCCGCGGCCGGTGCGGGATTCCTGGCATCCTGCACCAGTTCCGACTCCGAGCCCAGCTCCGGACCCCAACGCGCGGGCGACGGGGAGAAGTTCGTCCCGGCCGGCCCCAAGGGGTACGTCAACCCCTCGGACCCGGAGGTCCTCGCCGCCGAGCGGAAGCGCGGGGCCGGCCGCGTGCGCACCTTCCGGTTCACCGCCGAGGAAGCCAAGCTGGACCTGGGCGGACGGTCGGTCCGCACCTGGGCGTACAACGAGGAGGTGCCGGGCCCGCTGGTCCGGGTCACCGCCGGTGACGTGCTCGACCTGACCCTCGCCAACCGGCTGCCCACCACCACCACGCTGCACTCGCACGGCGTACGGCTGCGCTGCGACATGGACGGCGTACCGGACCTCACCCAGCGCGCCATCCGCTCCGGGGACGACTTCCGCTACCGCTTCACGGTCGCCCACCCGGGGACGTACCTGCTGCACTCCCACGTCGGGATGCAGCCCGACCGCGCCCTGTACGCGCCGCTCGTCGTCGAGGACCCCAGGGAGCCCCTCTCCTACGACAAGGAGTGGGTGGTGATGCTGGACGACTGGCTCGACGGCGTCGAAGGCTCCACCCCGGACAACGTCCTGGAGCAGCTCAAGCCCGGCGGCTCCATGGACATGGGGGGCATGGCCATGGGGCCGGGCCACCACAGCGCCGCTCCGAGCCGGCCGGCGGGCTCCCGCACGCCGGCCAGGAAGTCCTCGGGCCCCGACCGGGTGCTGCGTGACTCGCACAGCCGCATGCTCCACGGCGAGGGCGGCAGCGTCGCCTACCCGTACTACCTGGTCAACGGCCGGCTGCCCGGCAATCCGTCGGTGTTCCGCTGCCGTCCCGGTGACCGGGTGCGGCTGCGCATCATCAACGCCGGTTCGGAGACCGCCTTCCGGGTGGCGCTCGGCGGCCACAAGATGACCGTCACGCACACCGACGGCTACCCCGTGAAGCACAAGCAGACCGACGCCCTCCTCGTCGGCATGGCGGAGCGGTACGACGTGCTCGTCACCGTCGGGGACGGTGTCTTCCCCCTGGTGGCGCTCCCCGAGGGCAAGAAGGGCAAGGCCCTGGCCGTGCTGCGCACCGACAAGGGGAACCGGAACCTGCCCCCGGCGGATGTGCGCCCGCACGAACTCGACGGCAACACCGTCCCGGCGCGCCGTCTGCTGCCCGCCGACTCCGTGGCCCTGCGGGAGCGTGACCCCGACCGCGAGCTGCGCATCAGGATCACCGGCAGCATGCAGAACTTCGACTGGGGCTTCGACCACAAGGCCTACTCGGCACAGCAGCGCCACCCGGTCCGCGCAGGTGAACGGGTGCGCCTCACCCTCATCAACGCCACGAGCATGTGGCACCCGATGCACCTGCACGGCCACACCTTCTCGGTGACCGGCCTGGACTCCGTGGGCGCGCGGAAGGACACCGCGCTCGTGCTGCCGCACCGCAAGCTGGTGATCGACTTCGACGCCGACAACCCGGGGCTGTGGATGCTGCACTGCCACAACCAGTACCACTCGGAGAGCGGGATGATGACGGTGCTCGGTTACAAGAAGTGACCTCCGGGGCGGTCCGCCCGTAGCCGGGTGTGGGTGTGCGGCGGCTCGGCGAGCCGCCGCACACCCACACCCACCCGGAAGGCACCGTCCCGCGCCCCCCGCGTCGGCCACCTCAGCCGGCGCTTTCCAGCTTCTGGTTCCTCAGCAGGACCCACGCCACCGCCGAGGCCGCCAGCAGGACCGCCGCACCCGCCCCCGAGGCCAGGTGGAGGCCGTGGACGAAGCTGTCCCGGGCCGCGTCGAGAAGTGCCTGTGCCTGGTGCGGCGGCAGGTCCGCCGCGGTCTCGACCGCCGCGCCCAGGGACTCGTGGGCCGAGGCCGGGGTGCCGGCCGGACCCGTGAAGCCGCGGTAGACGCCGGTCACGATGGAGCCGAGCAGGGCGATGCCGAGGGCCGCGCCCAGTTCGTACGCCGTCTCGGAGACCGCCGAGGCGGCGCCCGCCTGGTCCTTCGGGACGCTGGAGAGGATGACGTCGGCGGTCACGGTGAAGGAGAAGCCCGCGCCGACGCCCACGACCAGCAGGGCGGCGCCGAGGACCGGGTATCCGGTGGACTGGCCGAGCGTCGTCAGGGCGGCCAGGGCCACACCGACCGCGGCCAGGCCGCCCGAGACCACCGTACGGACCGAGAAGCGCCGGGCGGTGCGGCCCGCGATCAGACCGGCCGCCACCGCGCCCACCGCCGCGGGCAGTTCGGCGAGGCCCGCCTCGAACGGGCGGCGGCCCTGGACGAGTTGCAGGTACTGCGAGAGGAAGAACACCAGTCCGGACATCCCGAGGACGGTCAGCAGGTCGGCGAGGACCGCTCCGCTGAAGCCGCGCCGCCGGAACAGCCGCATGTCCAGCAGCGGGACCGGCATGGTCAGCTGACGGTGGACGAAGCCGTACAGGCCCGCCGCGCCCAGCAGGCCGGCCCCGAGGGTCGTCCAGGTGGGACCGTGGGTGGCCGCCTCCTTGACCGCGTAGACGAGGGCGATCATGCCGACCAGCGACAGCAGGACACTGGCCAGGTCCCACGGACCCGGACGGGGGTTGCGGGACTCGGGCAGGGTGCGGATGCCGACCAGGACCAGGACCGCCATCACGGGCAGGTTGATGAGGAAGACCGAGCCCCACCAGAAGTGCTCCAGGAGGAACCCGCCGGCGATCGGCCCGACGGCCGTACCCGCGGAGGCGGTCGCGCCCCAGATGCCGACGGCCAGGCTGCGCTCGCGCGCGTCGTGGAAGATGTTGCGGATCAGGGCCAGCGTGGCCGGCATCAGGGTCGCGCCCGCGACACCGAGCAGCGCCCGGGCCAGGATCATCAGCTCGGGTGTGGTGGCGTAGGCGTTGAGCACGGAGATCGCACCGAACGCCGTCGCGCCGACGAGCAGGATCCGCTTGCGGCCGATGCGGTCGCCGAGGCTGCCCATGGAGACCAGCAGACCGGCGATGACGAAGGAGTAGACGTCGCCGATCCACAGCAGCTGGGTGCCGGAGGGGTCGAGGTCCTCGCTGATGTAGGGGGTCGCCAGGCCGAGGACGGTGGCGTCGACGGCCACCAGCAGCACGGCCAGGACCAGGACGGACAGCGCGAGCCAGCGGCCCGGGCGCTTCACCGCCCCGGTCGCGTGTGCCGGCTGCAGGGTGCTGGTCATGATTCCTCTCTTCGTTTCGTCATGTGTCTCGGGTGCGCGGGTCCGTCACGCGCCGGTGCGCCGGGCGCCGCCCAGCAGCAGCTCGACGATCATGTAGGTGAAGTCCTTGGCCGCCAGGCGGCCCTCGCTCACGGCCCAGGCGCCGGACGCCAGCAGACCGAACAGTGCTTCGGTGAGCCAGGCCGGGGTGAGGTCGATCCGGAACTCGCCCGCCTCCTGGCCGCGCCGGAACGTGGCCGTGAGGCGCTCGTCGATGCGGGCCCAGCCCTGGTTCTGCTCCTCGCCCTCGAACAGCTGGTTCTCGGTGTAGAGGAACGCGAGCAGTCCGGCGGCGGGCTCGATCGCGCGGACGAGGCGGTGCACGGCCTCGCCCGCCGGGCCCTCGTCCAGCCGGGCCGTCTCCAGTGCCGCCTCGCACTCGGCGATGCCGAGCGCCTCCAGGGCCCGGACGAGCGCGTCGCGACCCGCGAAGTGGCGGTGCAGCGTGGCCCGGCTGATCCCGGCGGCCTTGGCGACCTCGTCCATGGTCGCGGTGGACTTGCGGGTCAGCAGGGCGGCTGCGCTGCGCAGCACGTGGTCACGATCCAGGGCCATGAGACAAGGATAGCCCATGTGAGACATCTATGTCTCATTCAGGCCGCGCGTGACTCATCGCCGCTGGTCAGGCGAGAGTCGCCGGTCGGGACTCGCCGGTCCGGATTCGTCAGTCGGATTCGCCGGTCCCCGGACAGCGGCCCGCGTCCGGTCAGTGCCAGGGCAGCTGTCCGCGTCGCCGCCAGTAGGCGCCCGGCTCCTCCTTGAGCGTGGCCAGACGGGTCAGCTGGTCCACGTCGAGGTCCACGGCGGGAGCGTGCAGGTTGGAGAAGAGCTGCGGGACGGTGGCGGCGCCGGAGAGGACCACCCCGGCCCACGGGCGGCACAGGATCCAGGCGAGGGCCACGGCGTCACAGCCGAGGGAGGTCTGCGCGGCCACGGCCTTCAGCGCCTCCGGGGCGTGCGGTCCGGCCAGCCGGCCGTTGGCCATCCCCTCCTTGACGATCACGGTGAGCCCGGCGTCGTGCGCCTCGGCGAGGGCGGGGCCGGCCGAGGTCTCCAGGACGTTGTACGTCGACTGCACGGTACGGAAGAGGGGTTCGCCGTCGACCGTCACGGCGAGGGCGGCACGGATCGCGTCCGCCTGGGCGGGGCCGCTGGTGGAGAAGCCGACGGTCAGCCCGCCGGCGGCGGCTTCGGCCAGCCGGGCGTGCAGGTCCCGGTCGGTGAGGGCCGGGCTCTCCGGCGTCACCGAGTGGATCTGGTAGAGGTCGAGCCGGTCGCCGAGCACGGCGGCGGTCTCGGCGCGCTGCCGGTCGTAGGCGGCGAGGCTGTGGTCCTTGACCTCGTGCTGTTCGGCGTCCGTCGACCAGCCGGCGGTGTAGGTGTAGCCCCATTTGCTGCCGACGACCACGTCGTCGGCGTCGGGGCGGGCGGCCAGCCACTCGGCGAGGAACTCCTCGGACCGGCCGTAGGAGCGGGCCGCGTCGAAGTACCGCACACCCTGGGCGTAGGCGGCGTCGAGGAGGTCGTGGGTGCGGGTGCGCAGCGCGTCCGCGCTGCGGTCCGCGCCGAGGTCCTCGTCCCGGCCGAGGTTGATGTAGCCGGGTCGGCCGACGGCTGCGAGGCCGAGGCCGATGTGGCAGGTCGGCGTGGTGGCGGCGGCGAGGCGGGAGAAGGGCATCGCGGGTTCCGTTCGGTCGGCTCCGGTCCGGCTTGCGACCAACGTAACCCGCGATGACCTTGTGGCGAGCGCTGTGCTCAGCTCTTCGTCCCGGCCGTCGCCCAGGCGTGCTGAGCCGCCACGTCGGCCTTGACCTCGGCGAGCTGTACGGCGACCGCGCTCGGTGCCGTGCCGCCGCGGCCGTCGCGGGAGGCGAGGGCGCCGGGGACGTTGAGGACCGAGCGGACCTCGGGGGTGAGGTGGGCGGAGATCTTGGCGAACTGCTCGTCCGTGAGGTCGTCCAGCTCCTTGCCCTCGGCCTCGGCGACCTTGACGCACTCCCCCGCGACCTCGTGCGCCACCCGGAACGGCACACCCTGCCTGACCAGCCACTCCGCGATGTCGGTGGCGAGCGAGAAGCCGGCCGGGGCCAGTTCCTCCATGCGCTCGCGATGGACGGTGAGCGTGGCGATCATGCCGGTGAAGGCGGGGAGCAGCACCTCAAGCTGGTCGCAGGAGTCGAAGACCGGCTCCTTGTCCTCCTGGAGGTCGCGGTTGTAGGCGAGGGGCAGTGCCTTCAGGGTGGCCAGCAGACCGGTCAGGTTGCCGATGAGGCGGCCGGACTTGCCCCGGGCCAGCTCGGCGATGTCCGGGTTCTTCTTCTGCGGCATGATCGACGAGCCCGTGGAGAACGCGTCGTGCAGGGTGACGAAGGAGAACTCCTTGGTGTTCCAGAGGATGATCTCCTCGGCGATCCGGGAGAGGTTCACCCCGATCATCGCCGTGATGAAGGCGAACTCGGCGACGAAGTCGCGGGAGGCCGTGCCGTCGATGGAGTTGCCCACGCTGCCGCGCTCGAAGCCGAGGTCCGCGGCGACCGCCTCCGGGTCCAGGCCGAGCGAGGAGCCCGCGAGGGCGCCGGAGCCGTACGGCGACACGGCCGTGCGCTCGTCCCACTGGCGCAGCCGCTCGGCGTCCCGGGACAGGGACTGCGCGTGCGCGAGGACGTGGTGGGCGAAGAGCACCGGCTGGGCGTGCTGGAGGTGGGTGCGGCCGGGCATCGCGACGTCCGGGTGGGCCTCGGCGAGGCCGGTCAGCGCGTCCTGGAGGTCGGCGAGCAGGCCGCCGATGACACGGGCGTGGTCCCGCAGGTACATCCGGAAGAGGGTGGCGACCTGGTCGTTCCTCGACCGGCCCGCGCGCAGCTTGCCGCCGAGGTCCGGGCCGAGGCGCTCCAGCAGGCCGCGCTCGAGGGCGGTGTGGACGTCCTCGTCCGCGATGGTGCCGGTGAAGGAGCCGTCGGCGACGTCCGCCTCCAGCCGGTCCAGGCCGGCGATCATCCGGGTGAGTTCGTCCTCGGTGAGGAGCCCCGCCTTGTGCAGGACGCGCGCGTGGGCGCGGGAGCCGGCGATGTCGTAGGGCGCGAGCCGCCAGTCGAAGTGGACGGACGCGGACAGCTTCGCCAGGGCCTCGGCGGGGCCGTCGGCGAAACGGCCGCCCCAGAGCCGTACGTCACCGCTGTTGCTGCTCACTTGCGTTGCTCCTCGGGGGTGTCTTCATGTCACAGACGTCTGTGTGCGACCGCCTCCCCACCCTTGCAGGCGGGGAGGCGGCTGTCAGGCTGATGCGTGCGAGGCCCGCGGGTGGGCGTTACGCCAGGTCGCGCTTGGCCGCGATCTTCGACGACAGGCTGTAGATGTCGATGAAGCCCTTGGCCGCGGCCTGGTCGAAGGTGTCGCCCGTGTCGTAGGTGGCGAGGTTGAAGTCGTACAGGGACGACGAGGAACGCCGGCCGGTGACGACCGCGCGGCCGCCGTGCAGGGTCATCCGGATGTCGCCGGTCACGTGCTGGCTGGCCTCGTCGATGAAGCCGTCCAGGGCGCGCTTGAGCGGGGAGAACCACTGGCCGTCGTAGACCAGCTCGCCCCAGCGCTGCTCGACCTGGCGCTTGTAGCGGGCCAGCTCGCGCTCGACGGTGACGTTCTCCAGCTCCTGGTGGGCCGTGATCAGCGCGATCGCGCCCGGGGCCTCGTACACCTCGCGGGACTTGATGCCGACGAGGCGGTCCTCGACCATGTCGATCCGGCCGATGCCCTGGGCGCCGGCCCGCTCGTTGAGCTGCTGGATGGCCTGCAGGACGGTGACGGGCTTGCCGTCGACCGCCACCGGGACGCCCGCCTCGAAGCTGATGACCACCTCGTCGGCCTCGCGCGGGAGGGCCGGGTTGGAGGTGTACTCGTAGATGTCCTCGATCGGAGCGTTCCAGATGTCCTCCAGGAAGCCCGTCTCGACCGCGCGCCCGAAGACGTTCTGGTCGATGGAGTACGGGGACTTCTTGGTGGTGGCGATCGGGAGCTGCTTGGCCTCGCAGAAGGCGATCGCCTTGTCCCGGGTCATCGCGTAGTCGCGGACCGGGGCGATGCACTTCAGGTCGGGGGCGAGGGCGACGATGCCGGCCTCGAAGCGGACCTGGTCGTTGCCCTTGCCGGTGCAGCCGTGGGCGACCGTGGTGGCGCCGTGCTTCTGGGCGGCGGCGACGAGGTGCTTGACGATCGTCGGCCGGGAGAGGGCGGAGACCAGCGGGTAGCGGTCCATGTACAGGGCGTTGGCCTTGATCGCCGGGAGGCAGTACTCGTCGGCGAACTCGTCCTTGGCGTCGGCGACCTCGGCCTCGACGGCGCCGCACGCGAGGGCGCGCTTGCGGATGACGTCCAGGTCCTCGCCGCCCTGGCCGACGTCGACCGCAACGGCGATGACCTCGGCGCCCGTCTCCTCGGCGATCCAGCCGATGGCGACGGAGGTGTCCAGACCGCCTGAGTAGGCGAGTACGACGCGCTCGGTCACGGGTTTTCTCCTCACAGTGCATTCGCTGACATGCATGAGTATGCAGGGTTCTGCATGGTTCGTCAATCAGCGCCGTCGTCCGCATGCGCGCCACGCCGCGCCGTGCCCACCGACGGACCACCCGGGCTGCCGCCGGCGCCGCCGCCGTCTACTGTCCGAGCCATGCGCCCCGGTGTGGTCCTCGCCCTCGTCTCCGTCTCCGCCCTCACCCTGCTCGGTGCCGCGCCCGGCCCCGGCCGGGACCCGCTGCCCGCGGGTATGGCGGACACCGGCGGCGGCAGCCAGCTGATCCTCGCCGAGGCCCCGGACACCACGGCCACCGACGGCACGGTCAGCTGGTGGGACCTGCGGGACGGGCAGTGGACCCAGGCCGGATCCGCCCCGGCCCGCTTCGGATCCGGCGGACTCGTGGCCGGCGACACGCGGAAACAGGGCACGAACACGACCCCGACCGGGCTGTACGACCTCCCCTTCGCCTTCGGGACCGAGGCGGCGCCGGACGGGACCACCGTCCCGTACCGGGCCGTCAAGGACAGCTCCTGGTGGTGCCAGGACAACGACTCCGCCTCGTACAACCGCTGGGTCGATCCGCTGCCCGCCGACTGCCGCGCCGCCGAGTCCGAGCACCTGGTCGACTACCGGACCCAGTACGCCCACGCCCTGGTCGTCGGCTTCAACTACGACCGGCCGGTGCGGGGCCGCGGAGCCGGGATCTTCCTCCACGTCAACGGCAAGGCGTACACGGCCGGTTGCGTGTCCGTCCCGGCGGACGCGATGCGGCGGATCCTCACCTGGGCCGACCCCGGGGCCCGGCCCCACATCGCGATCGGGACCGAGAGCGGCGAGACGGCGCTCAGCCGCTACTGAACCCCGCCCACGGGGGCCGCCGCACACCTGAACTCCCTTGCCCCTCCGCGTTGTCGGTGGGTGATGCCATCATGGTTCCCTGCCGGTCGGGGGGAACACGGTGCGAAGGAACCTGGCACGACGCTGCGCCGGACGGGTGCCCGCGAACGGAGGGTCCCGAGCCGCCCGACCCCGTCCCCGCTCCGCAGCCGCCGCATGCCCGAGGTATCCCGAGTGGACGACATCCGATGACCCGAGCCCCCGCACCCACCCATGACTTCACCGTGGTCTACGCCGAGGAGGACCTCGGCCCGGCCACCGCCCCCTTCACCTGCCGCCCCGCCCCCGCCGGGAACGGCATCGTGGTGGAGGGCGAGTGCCCGCGCTGCCACGGCAGGACCCGGACCGAGTACCGGCACGGCCTGCCGGGCACCGGGACCAAGGGCCTGCTGTCCTGGCTCGCCGGCCGCTCGCCGGCACCGGAGGACGACGCCGGGGCCCTCGTCCGCGAGGTGCACTTCTGCGAGTGCGGCCACCCGCACCCGAACCTGCCGCCGGACGCCCCCGCCGGCTGCGGTGCCAGCTGGCGGATCACCACACTCCTGGACGGCGGCACCGCGTGAGCGCCCCGACGGACCGCCGCTGGGCGCAGCTCGCCCGGGAACTGGAGTTCACCCAGCTCCCGGAGCTGCGCCGGCAGGCCGAGGGCTGGCGCAACGGACTCGCCGGTCTCACCGCGCTGCTCACCGTCCTGGTCACGCTGAAGGGCCGCGACGACCTCGCCGAGCTGCCCGGCACCGCGCGGCTGGCGGCGAGCGCCACCCTCGGTGCCGCGTTCGTGCTCTTCGTCACCGGCTCGGTACTCGCGGTGCGGGCCGCGCACGGCCACCCCGGCGAGAGGGTGCTGCTCGCGGGCCAGTCGCTGCGCCGCTGGACGGAGCAGGAGATCGGCCGGGTCACCCGGGCCCTGCGGTTCGCCGCGCTGTGCTCCGCCGCCGGGCTGCTCCTGGTGGCCGCCGCGGTCGTCCTGGCCTGGGTGACCACCGAGTCACCCCCCGACCACCTGGTCCGGGTCGTGACGACCTCCGGTGAGCGCTGCGGGGAGTTCCTCGGCTCCGGACCGGACGGGGTCGTACTGAAGAACGCACAGGGCGGCGGTGACGAGCGGCTCGTGCTGCCCGCGCGCACGGTGCTGACGGTGACCGCGGCCGGCTCGTGCGGCCCGGCCCGGTGACAAGGACGAGAACGGGGGGACAGGGGACGGGATGACCAGTACACGCATCGCCCTGCTGATCGGGGTGGGCAGCACGCCGGACGCCGGCCACCGGTTCGTCCCGCTGGAGGATCCGGTCCGCGCCGACCAGCGGCTGCTGGCCGCCTCCCTCACCGCCTCCGGGTACGCGGTGGAGACGCTGTACGACGCCACCCGGGTGGAGATCGTCACCCGGATCGACGAGGTCGCCCGCGGTGTCCCGGCCGACGCGACCCTGCTCCTGCATTTCTCCGGGCACGGTCTGCGCATCGGCGCCACCGACTACCTCGTGCCGTCCGACGCCCGCGCCCCGGGCGACTGCGACGGATGGCGGCCCTCGTATCTGGGGTCCCTGCTGCCCGCCGATATCAGCCCGTACCTGGCCGACTGCCCGGCGCGAACGGTGCTGTGGCTGATCGACGCCTGTCGCGACCAGCCCGCCGACACCGCGACCGTCTTCGGCAGCAGCGTCCTGCGCGGTCAGCCCGAAGGGCGCTTCGCCGTCCTCACCGCCGGCCGGGCGGGCCAGCGCGCCGGCTACACACCGGAGGGCAGCTTCTTCACCGCCGGGCTGGCCGAGGCCTTCGGCCCGATGACCGTGGCACGCACCGTGCACGAGGTGTTCGACACCGCGCGGCGGCACGCCCTGCGTTCGGCCCGCCGGCTGCTGGGCGAGCAGCAGGAGCCGCAGGTCTACTACGGCGGTGAGCTGGGCGACGAGACGCGGGCCACGGTCGTCTGCGAGGGGCGGCGACTGCTGGAGGCGTGGCGGGAGGCGGTGGCGGAGACCGCCCTGTGGGAGCGGGTGTGTCCGGAGGAGGCGGGCTGCGTACCGCGGTTCAGGGAAGCGCTGACACGGCTCGCCGAGGGCTGCGCGGTCTCCGTCCACCGCGCGCAGGAGCGCATGCAGGATCCATGGGCCGACGACGACTTCCCCGTCCGGCTGCTGCGCGACCGGCTGCCCACCCTGCTGCCGAAGACGGTTCCGCTGTCCGCGCTGGAGGCGGCGGCCCTGGTCGCGGCGCCCTTCCTGCACGAGTCCGCCTGGGCCGGGCGGTTCAGTCACGCGGCCGAGATCTCCCCGTATTCGGTCGAACGACAGGAAAACGCCGACGCCTGGCGGCGGCACTACGAGCAGGTGGCCGCGGGTCACCCGCACATCGCGCGCAAGGTGTCACGGTGTGCGGACGACGACCGCCCGGACGACGCGCACGGCGTGGCGCTGTGGCTGGTGCACCGCTGGATCGCCGAGCTGTTCGAGACGGCGGAGGAGCCCGTGCCGCAGGCGGGGGTGTCCGGGTTCGCCGGCGCGTTGCTGGGCGGCGGCGCGGCCGAGCACCACACGGCCGAGCTGTCCGGGGCCCTGTGCGCCGTCGCCGCCGGCATCACCCTGGGCGGGCCCGCGGCCGACGGCCGGGATCCGGAGTTCCCGGTGGCTGGAAGCGGCCGTCAGTCGCTGCGGACGGTCGAGCTCGCCTCCCTGCTGCACCTGGCCTCGGCCCTGGCCCTCGACGTGCGCCGGCTGCCCGAAGTCTTCGCCGAGCATCTCGCGGTCTTCGACCCGGTCCTCCCGCAGGAGGCCGTGCACGCGGCACGCGCGGTGCACTGGCACGCCGCCGAAGGGGAACTGCACCTCGACGCGGCCTGCCGGCACCCCGCGCTGCACGCGGCCCTCGCCCAGGTGGCCGAGTACGCCGACGAACTCGCCCGCGCCCTGCGGGAGTCGGCGCGCCGGCTGCCGCCGTCCCGTTCCGCGGTGCTGTCCGGAGTGCCGTCGCGCGTCACGGACCGGGGCCTGCGCCCGGTGGAGGAGCGGGGCCGCAGGGCGTACGACGTCCCGCTGCTGCGCTTCCAGCTCGCTCAGACGGAGGTCCGCGAGCTGCTGATGGGCGAGCGTCTCTACGACGGCGAGCCCGCCCTGGCGCTGCGCGAGATGTACCAGAACGCCATGGACGCCTGCCGGTACCGTGCGATGCGCCGGCGCTACCTGGAGGCCAGGGGCGACCACCCCGCGCCCTGGAACGGCCGGATCACGATCACCGAGGGCGAGGACGAGCGCGGCCGGTACGTGGAGTGCCGGGACAACGGCGTGGGCATGGGCCTGGAGCAGCTCCGGAGCACGTTCACCATGGCCGGGCGCCGGTTCGAGCAGTCGCGGGCGTTCCGCAAGGAGCAGGCGGACTGGCACCGGCAGGACCCGTCGCTGCGGCTGTATCCCAACAGCCGTTTCGGCATCGGCGTGTTCAGCTACTTCATGCTCGCCGAGGAGATGACCGTCGTCACCCGGCCGGTGGGTGTCGACGGGATCCCGGGCCCGAAGGCGCTGCGGGTGGAGATTCCCGGCAGCGCGAACCTCTTCCGGATCCAGGTGCACGAGGACGCGGGCGACAGCCTCCTGGAGGGCGGCACCCGCATCCGGCTGTACCTGCGGGAGACGGTCCTGTCCGCCGGGCTGTCGGCGGTGGCGACACTGCGCCGGCTGGTGGTCTTGAGCGAGTACGAGCTGGAGGTGCGGGATGTCTCCGGACGGGGGCACCGCTGGGAGCCGGGCCGGTTGCAGTACACCTCCGAGGGCGGCGAACGTGCCTTCGTGGAAGGCGTTCCGGCGGTGCTGTGGTGGGTCGACGGCAAGGGTGCCGTCCTGTGCGACGGCATCGCGACCGACCTCAGGCCCTTCGGTTACGTCCTCAATCTGACCGGCCCCCACGCGGGCGACCTGAGCCTGAACCGCAACCAGCTCAAGGCGTACGACCGAGGCTGGGAGCGAGAACAGTGGGCGCTCGGCGCGGCTGCGCTCGCCGCCTGGCCGGGGCTCGGCATGCCGTGGCTGTGGCGGCTGGAACGGGAGAGCCTCGCCACCGCACGGGTGCTGTGGGAGCAGTGGCGCGGCAAGGGGGTCGCCGTGCGGCAGGCACCCGACGGTCCGGTCATGGATCTCGACGCGGTGGGCTGGTACCACCTGGACGAAGGTCTCGGCCGGTCCGTCGGCTCGCCCTCGGAGGACGAACGGCGCCGGCTGGCGGCGCCGTGGCGAGCGGCGGCGCTGCGGCGGGAACAGCCGTCCCCGTTCACCGAGGCGCCTCCCGCCGCGCTGTCCGGATACCCGGTCCCCCGGCCCGGGTGGTCACACGCGGCCGCGGACAGCCCGAAAGGGTGGGGCAGCAACTGGCCCCGCTCGCTGCGGCCCGACGACTGGCGCTCGGTCATCGCGCTCGCCCGCGATGCGGACACCACGGTGCTCGACGTGGTGCTCGCCCGTCGCGCCCTGCGTCTGGCCCACCCCCTGCTGGCTCCTCCGCCCGCCCGGACGGGAGACCTGGACTGGAAGCCGGACGCGCTCGACGTCCGCATCGTGGAGGCACTGCTGAGCGAGCCCGTGACCAGGGGGCGATGGGAGGTGCGGGGGCAGAACGACTACGACCATCCCGCCGACGACCTCGGCGGCATCGTGCGCGCCTCCCTGGACGGACTGACGCTGGGCCGACTCGTCGAGCGGTGCGTGAGATACCAGCCGTTCCTGGCCGCACCGGTGCCGGCCGTGCCACCGCACCACCGCGACCATGTCTGCGACGGCGCCGACCTGGCCCTTCTGTACGTCAGGCACGAGGCTTCCGGCTGGGGCCCCACGCGATGGCCGTGGGACGTGCTCGCGGTGGCCCGGAACCTCGGGATCGACCCGGCGGAGGCCGCCCGCCGGCTCGCGGACTTCGCCTGGCTGGGCTGGACCACGCCGGACGCGGACGACGTGGGGCGGTGGGCCACGGTGCCCGAACCGGTCCTCGCCGTGCTCCAGGAGTTCTGTGAGCCGGACGCGTCCGGGGTGATCATGGTGCCGTGGGGCGCGGCCTTCTCCCTGGCCGCCGCTCTCCGTATCCCGCTGGAGAGCGCCGAGCTGGAACTCGGCCGCTGGTCGGAGTTCCTCGGTCTGACGCACCGCCCGCACTGTCAGGGGGCGGCGAAAGGGCGGGACCTGGTGCCGAGCGGGACGACGGCGCAGGTCGTCCGCGCGGCACACTCGGTGGGTCTGCTCCTCGAAGACGGCCTGAGCCTTCGCGACCTGGCCTACGTCCAGCCGCAGCGGAGCTCCCGCTGGTCCGTCGCACTCGCCGCCGAGGAGCTGCACGAAGCGGGCGTCGACGTCCCCGCCGCGGCGAGCGAGCTGCTGCGTGACTGGGATGCCATGCCGGTGCCCAGCCGTGCCGCGTTCTCCGCCGCCGACCTGTCCTGGCCGGGCGCGGACTACCCGGTCCTGCCCACGGCGGACGTGCTCTTCGCGTCGAGCGTCGCCATGAAGACACCCCTGGCGGCCGTCTGGCAGACCGCGCGGCGGGAGACGAAGCACTACGGTCTCGCCGTACCCGGCCTCCCGGCCGGACTGCGCGACGCCCTCCCCGGACCCCAGGAACAGGGAGCGCTGCTCGACGGAGGCTTCGACGTCGAGGACGACGAGTGGTTCGAGTCGCCCCGCTGGACACCCCTCACGGGTGAGGCCCTCGCGCGCTACGCCCAGGCACGGCGTTGCGGCGTCCAAGGCGCGTACCAGCGCCTGGTGCGGTTCCGGGAGCTCGGCGCCCTCGTCCCCGAGCTGTCACCGCACGATCTGGCACGGCTGCCGTCCACCGTGCCCGGTCCCGCGGACGTCCTCGCCCTCGGCGCCGAACACCGTGTCTGCGCGCCCGGGGATCCGCGGTGCCCCTTGGACCTGGTCAGCCTGGCGGGCCGGCTGGGCGAGCCGGTCGCCCGGACCTGGCGGCGCATCACCTCCTACCTCCCCTTCGAGCCGCCCCCGGCCCTCCCGTCGGACGACGTCCCCGACGTCCTCCCGCTGTGGCAGGACCTCATCCTGCTGTCCCGGCACGTGGACGGCCGGCTCCCCGCGCTGCGGGGGCGGGTGACGGCGGAGCACATCCGGTTCGCCGCGCACGCGGTCGACGCGAACGAGGAGTGGGCCCGGGGGCGGCTGGCGCTGTACGCGGACTTCTTCGGTCTGCAGCTGTGACGGGCGCGCCGCCGGAAGCCACCGCGGCCGTGCAGGCCGCTGAACACGCGGGGCGTGCGGCGCGTATCTGAGGGCCAAGGGTCAAGTCCCCCGGAGGAACCGTGACCACCACGCTCGCAGGCGGACGTGCCGCCCGCCGCCAGACGATGCGCCGCATCCGCCCGCGCCGCTCCCCGGCCGTCCCGCTGCTGCTCGCCGTGTGGGCGGGCGCGGCGGCGGTGCTGTGGCTGTGGTGGCGGAACACCCCCTCCATCGCCGACGACACCGGCCGGATCCTGGGTGCGGGCCGGATCACCGGTCTGCTGGCCGGCTATCTGACGGCGCTGGTGGTGCTCCAGACGGCGCGCGTACCGGCGCTGGAGCGGCGGGTCGGTTCCGACCGGGTGACCCGCTGGCACGCGATGAGCGGCCGGTACACGCTGTGCCTGATCGTGGCGCACGTCTTCCTCGTCATGTGGGGGTACGCGCGCCAGGCCGGCAAGTCGCTCGGCGACATCGTCCAGCAGACGGTCGACTCCGTCGAGCAGCTGCCGGACATGGGCAAGGCGGCGATCGGCACCGGTCTGTTCGTGGTCATCGGGCTGACGTCGATCGGGCCGGTCCGCCGCCGGCTGCCCTACGACGCCTGGTACCACGTCCACCTGCTGACCTACGCGGCGGTGTTCCTGACGTTCTGGCACCAGATCAGCACCGGCAACGACTTCGCCGTCGAACCCTCCGCCAAGACCTTCTGGTACGGCCTGTACGGCGTGGTCACCGCGCTGGTGCTCTGGTACCGCATCCTCACCCCGGTCCGGCTGAACCTCCGCCACCGCATGCGGGTGGAGGCGGTCGTCGAGGAGACCCCCGGCATCGTCTCGGTGCTGATCGGCGGGCGGAAGCTGCACCGGATGGGCGCGGAGGCGGGCCAGTTCTTCCGCTGGCGCTTCCTCGCCCCGGGAATGCGCTTCAGCTCGCACCCGTACTCCCTGTCGGCGGCCCCGCGGCCCGGCATGCTGCGGATCACGGTGAAGGCGATCGGCGACCACAGCGCCCGGCTGCGGGAGCTGACGCCCGGCACCCGGGTGTGGGCGGAGGGCCCGTACGGCGCGCTCACCGCGCAGCGGCGCAGCCGCGGCAAGGTGCTGCTGGTCGCGGGCGGGGTGGGCATCACGCCGATGCGTGCGCTGTTCGAGACGCTGCCCGGGGCCGCCGGCGACATCACCCTCCTCTACCGGGCCAACACCACCCAGGACCTGGCGCTCTGGGGCGAGCTGGCGGCGATCGCCGAGGAGCGGGGCGCCCGGCTGATGTACGCCGTGAACAGTCCGGAGGGCGAACGGCCCGACATCTCCGCGGAGAACCTCCAGCGGAAGATCCCGGACGTCGACCGGCACGACGTCTTCATGTGCGGTCCGCCCGGCTTCGCGCAGTCGGTGTACGAGGCCCTGCGCGGCGCGGGGGTTCCCGCCCGCCGTATCCACCACGAGTCGTTCGAGATGTGAGCGGAGCTGCGAAAGCGATGAGGAAGAGCCAACCCGTGCGGCGGGTCGTGCTGGCCACCGCCGCGACCGTGTCCGGTGTCGTGCTGCTGCTGTCGCTGAAGCCGGCGTCGGACCCGGCCGCGGCGTCGGCGGCGGCCGCGGGCGCGCAGCAGGCGGCGGGGCAGGAGTCGCCG
>NZ_WWJT01000216.1 GCF_009865385.1 Streptomyces sp. SID486
TGGCCGTGCTGGCCGTGCTGGCCGTGCTGGCCGGAAGAGGCTGCCCGCCCGGGCTGGCATCCATGAAGGGGAGAGTCCTCGCCCCCGTCGACCTCCCCGTCACCACCCCCACCCCGATCGCCCCCACGGCCCTCTCCCCCTGCGCCATCTCCTTCGCCGCCCTCACGCCCGGTCTTCCGCTCGATGAGGTGCCTCACGAGCTGTACGAGCTCGGAGGGTTCGAACGGCTTGGCGAGGAAGGCGTCGACACCGACGTCCAAGCCGGTCTCGACCTCCACCTGCGTACACGCGCTGATGATGGCGAGGGGCAGGTGATGCGTACGGGGATCGGCCCGGAGCCGGGCGGCGGTACGCAACCCGTCCAGCCGGGGCATGACGACGTCGAGCGTCACGACATCGGGGCGCACTTGGTGCACCACGTCCAGACACTCGGCACCATCGGCCGCGGTCACGACCTCCAGCCCTTCAAGCTCGAGGTTGACCCTGATCAGTTGCCGGATGACCTTGTTGTCGTCCACAACAAGCACCCGGCCCGAAGCGCCTGGCACAACTCGAGAGTAGGTCCGGACCGGCCACCGCGTCCGGGTTTTCCCCACTTCCACCCCGTACAGGGGACCCGCCGACCGCTCCCACGGAAACGGGTTCCTGATCACCCCCGCGGACCTGCTAATGTTCTACCCGTCGCCGCGAGCAACAAGCTCAACAAGCGACACGCCCCCGTAGCTCAGGGGATAGAGCAACGGCCTCCGGAGCCGTGTGCGCAGGTTCGAATCCTGCCGGGGGCACCCAGCATGAGGTGCCCAAAGACCCCGTCACCAGCGGAAACGCTGAGGCCGGGGTCTTCGCGTATGTGCAGGCGTGTGCGGCCCGGAGCGGGCGTATGACGGGGTCTGTGGACGAGGCGTGGACGGGATCTTGGGGCATCGCCGCAGGTCTCTCGCCCTTCTGGGGTGATCGCGACTCTGTCCCAGAAGAACAGCACTGGCCTGCCACCCTCGGCTTCTTGGGTCATCGGCATGACGGACTGGTCTCGCTCCACCCCCAGGGCGGCGCTACTAGCGGTACGAATCACAATTCCAGCCGGCTCTGCCGCTGAAGGCTGGGGGACCCCGGTAGTCGTACGACACCACCAGTACGCTTCCAGCCGTCGACTCGCAACTGACGAGGGGGTAGACGTGAGCATTGATCACGAGCACGACGAAGACGAGGACAGCCGCGAGAGCGTCGATAGCTTGTACAAGAACTGGGAGTTCATGCACTCCCGGTTGCGCCGGACTGGTGATGAGGTCCGCGCCCTCCATGCGCGCACTACCTCCTGGCACGGCCCCGAGCCACGATACGCAGCCGACTGGGCCTGGATCATGCAGGCATTCGCCCGAGAAGTGACTACCGCCAAGCGGAGCGACTTCGAGAGCTTGATCCTTCAGACAACAGAGCTGCACCATCGCGGTACGGGAGTTCTTAATCCAGATTACGGCCCCGAACCCATCCCATCGCCGTTCGTGCGGCGCATGCCTCTCAACCAGGACGAGATTGAGGCTAAACGCCACCAGCGCCAAACCCGTCACGTACTTGCTTACCAAGAGCACATCCGGCAGTGCCTCAAACACTTTGCCACCGCTTGGACGGCCCTCATTGACGGCTGCTTGATCTGCGACTGGGAAATGATCGATGACGAGTTCCCAAAGCTCGCGCAGTTGCTAGAGGAAGCCCAGCGCGCCTTCGACATCTGGGTTTCCCTCGATCACTAGCAAGAAGAATGTGCCCGTTTCGATTGAGTAGACCGCTCCGTCGAGTTGGCTCGTCCCGCTATCCGCGCGAGGCCCGGCCTCGGCCGGGCCTCGATTGAGCACACAGACTCAGGCCCCCATCCAAGCCTGACGATGGCGGGCGACGCCGTACACCTGCTCAACCCGCTCGGCCGTCAGCACCCCTGAAAGCGGCGCTAACGCCGCCACCTCACGTTCCCGATACACACGCACGCTGAGCTGTGTAGCGGCCACCTTCAAATCGGTCACTCCGACGAAGACGAGTACTGGTTCTACCGGCACAGAAAAGCCGCAAAAGCGCTCAAGAACTCGGGCTACTCGCTTGGCCTCCGCCCGGCTCCTGCGTGCGTAGGGTGCCGGCTTTCCGTGATCGACCTTCACAGAGTCGTCGCCCACCCATACAGCCCTCTTGCGGTGGTGCTTCGTATTGATGCTGAACACGCCACCGGGCCCGATCAGCAAGTGATCCACATCCACCTTGTCGGCCAAGGGGATGGAATGCAGGACGCGCCAGCCGTGCCGCTCCAAGCGGCACAGCTCGGCTCCCACCCTCTGCTCCCCCGCCAGGCCCTTCCGCCAGGAGTCCCACTCGGCGGGCCGCCGCAGGAGCTGCAAGACGACTCGCTTGATCAGGCCCGGTCCGGATTTATCGAGCAGCGACTCACCGGGACGGTTGGCGGACATTTCGTCGGCCGCCGTCAGAGGCGGCAGCAGCGGTGGCGCCTCAGCCGCGGGCGCCCTGGGCGTCTGCTTCGGCGGGACCGATTCAGGGTTGTTCCGTAAGTGATCTGTCAGCACGGCGATCACGTCGTCGCGATACTCGGCCACCAGGACCGTGATGTCCCCCGTCTCCACATCCGCCCAGCCGACCGCCGTGCCATCAGGCAGGTTCGCGTACAGGCGATCATGTCCGTACCGCTTCCAGCGCGTGACCTTCAGCTCCACGAGTTCCCCCTCGTCCGCTCTAGGCTCGAAGCGTCGCAGCAGGTAGGGCTCATGACGAGAGAGACCCCGGACAAGTTGCCCGGGGCCTCGGTGGGGTGCAGCGTGTCTCACTCGTATTCGCGCAGCAGGTCCTCGATACGCCGGTTGGCGACGTCCTGCCGTCCGTCGAGGCAGTTCGCGTAGCGGGTCAACAGAACCTCAACGCTGTTACCTGCACTCGGCAACCTCGGTGGGATCCACTCCTGCATTGAGCCAGGGCGACAGCTCCGAGTATGGAAGGTCGTACGGCCTGCTCGCAGCGGCGATGCGGCGACGGCCGACGAGCTGGGGCGGGATGGGCACACGCCGACCGTTCTCAGCCGGGCGATTCTTGAGCCCGCGGTCGTCGTGCGTCTCCCCGAGTCCGTCCACTGCTTGCCGACCGAAGGAGGGGGCCGGTGGAGCAACGCCGATCCCCAGCCCTGCCCATAGAGGGCAAGGTCAGTCAACCAGACCGAACGCCTCAGCCGACGGCCGGAGGCCGCCGCAGTACATAGCCGCGAACAGCCCGACAAGGCGCAGACCGCGAGCACGCCGGTAGCTGCCCACGTAGCACACTGCCGCCAGGAGGTTGCGAGCCTGCTCCGGGGTGGCGACAACGCGCGGATCGACCTGGTTGCACAGACCGTACGCTCCGTCATCGATGCGGCCCAGCAGGCCGAGGACGCCGAACTCGCCCAGGTCACCGTTCGTTTCATCGTTACCGGTGGCGACGCCGCGTTCGCCAACCGCACCACCCAGGCCACCAACCGGCAGAACCACATCACCGAACGCGACCGCATTGCCCTCGACCCCGTCCAGGCGGAGCTCATGGCCGAGTTCCGCGCCGAACTCGGCCTTGTCTACAGCGTGCGCCGCAGTGAACTCGAACCACAGGACGACGAGGGCTGCTCCGTTGTGGAAGCCGCCTGTGCGCTCGCCTGCGCCCACACCGGCAGCCGGTTCGCGGCCCGGCTCGTCGCGTCCGGCTCCACCGACGTCCTGTGGGAGCGGGGCGGCAGCGGTATCTACGACCCCCTCTTCCGCTCCGTACCCAGCGTGTATGAGACCTGGAACGCCGTCAACGTCCTGCGGGCGGTGCGGACGGCACTGCGTACGGAACGCGAACAGTACGAGGGACGCGCGGCGGCCGTCATCGACGACGGCACCTTCCTCATCACCCATCTGGTGTTCCGGCAACTGCTGGCCCAGGACGCCGGGATGGGTGAGCCGGACCAGTCGCTCGCGTGGGCCGCCATGGCCAAGGAACAGGTGCCCGAGCTGGTCAAGCACATCGTCCCGGTACTTGTGCAGGTGCTGGACAATGAGGTGGGGACCCGAACGAGTCTCCAGCGCGTGTGTGCCGACCCTCAGCAGGCCGCCGACCTCGTGACCGCGGTTCTAACAGCCCTCGAAGGCGGTAACACCGAGGACGCCGCCGCGAAGTACCGGCGCCAGGAGAACAAGCCGCGCAAGCGCCGCAGGCCCAACGCGGTACATGTCATCATCGACCGCGGTGCGCTGGAGGAAGGGACACCCCTGCACCTGGCCTTGTACCTGCAGCCCGAGAAGGACGCACTGTCCGCATGGCTCGCCGCGAATCCGCGCCGAGGACTCGCGAAGTGGACCAACACCAGCCGGACACGTCCGATCGTCTGGGCCGCCGACGGCGTGGCGTATTCACCCAGCGGTCTCATCGCACGGATGTGGGAGCTGGCCGAATGGGAGGGTCGCCCCGTCGCGAACCAGGGCACCGCCCGCTGGGCCACCCAGGACGGAGAAACGCTCGCCATCCTCGCCCGGAGACTCCTCGACGGTATGGAGGAAGAAAAGGACGCCGAGTAGCGGCCGAGCAGGTCGGGGATTCTCCGGCCGTAACGGGACTCCTCGCTTGTGGTTACGGCGAGCGCTATGTAGGCACAATCCAGGGGCGGTCATGAGCGTCGTCTACGTCCATACGTTCTCCCCCAACCCCAGCGCCGTCTTCACCCGAGGCCAAACCTGTCGAGTCAGGGGAGGATGTTGACGACGGCCACGAAGTTGCTGATATGGGAACGCAGCTGTAGTCGCGGCCCCACCCTCGGGCCCCGCGAACAGACAGGCCGTCGAGCCGTGCCGAATGTTCCTCCGACAGCGCTGTGTGTTTGACGCCGACGCTGTGGAATGGACCGCCCATGGACAGACTCCGACCGGTTCGCTTCGATCAAGCCTCTGACCAGCATGTTGTGTGTGAGGCAAGGAGGCGTCCGGAGCCGTGTACGCAGGCTCGGATCCGGAGCGAGCGTATGCCGGAGTCCGGGGACTATTCGGGAGCAGGCCCTTGGGTCATCGGCCCGGCTCGGCACCGCGAATCGCCGAGCCCGTAGACCGTCGGCCGAACCGGTACCTGCCTGGCCCGACCCGATGCCCAGGGGGGCGTCAGGTGAGTAGGCCGGCCCCGGTGTCCAAATCTGAGGGCTCCGTCTGGACCTCTGTCGCGTGCGAGGTGAGAGCGATGACTCCGGTACCTACAGCGCGCGTATCCGGCGTCAGCTCCAACGGACTGACACCCAGAGCCGCAGCGATCTGGGGAGCGAGTTCGAACGCGGCGCACTTCCACTCGTCCTCGTCCTCATCTGATTCCGTCGCCTCGTCCCAATCCGCCGCCAGTCCGAGTTGCTCTCGGTGGGCCCGTTCGATGGGCAGAGGCTCCCCCAGCGTCAAGTAGGCGTTCTCTCCGTCACCCGTCTCGCAGTAGCGCCGCAGCAAGACACCGTCCTGAGCCACAAGCCACGCCGAACCATCGCCCTGGGCTCCGTAGTAGTACGCCTGGGCCTGGCCGTAGCGGGCGCTCAGCTCCCCGCACAGATGCAACACGTCGTCGCTGCGCTCGACATCGCACGGGTTGCACCACGGGCCGATGACCAAAGTCCACCCGTCGAGTTCCGGACTGACGTACACCCGGGCCCTCCCGTCGGGATTGCCCTCCGCCCCTCCGTGGCCGTCTTCCTCGATGATCTCCTCGGCTTCGGTGAACGTCACGGGACGAGACCGGACAAGCCCCATCGTTTCCATGACGCCTGCTTGATCACCGGTCGGTACAGCGATCCAGTGGAGCCAGCACGTGGTCAGGACTCTGGGTAGATCATCAGTGGGATCGGGCACGAGCACACACTGCCACGGGCGTGCTACGCAACATAGAGGCCCTGGCGTTCCGGGGGCTTCAGGGCACGTGCCGCCGGCCTCACTCGCACTCGCGCACCAGCTGTCCGGGTCTTGCGGTGGGCTACCTGCTGCCGAACGTCGATGCATTTGGCATACCGGCTGAGCAGCACCTCAACGCTGTCGCCCGCACGTGCCGCCGCAACCTCGGTCGGGTCCACCCAGGAATTGAGCCAGGTCGACAGCCCCGAATGGCGAAGGTCGTGAGAGCGCGCGGCGAGTGGGGTGGCGACCTCGGCCGGCGGAAGGACCAGCGCGGGGTTCCTGCCAGACGTGGTAGTACGTCGAGGCACCGTCCCTTCCCCTGCGTTCGTTGCTGCCCAACAGCCGTTCTCGGCGGTGCAAAAGGTGTCGAAGTTCCAAGCCGGTGAGCGGGCTCCGGGCAGTTCGGCAGGCCAGGTTCTCACCGCAAGAAAAGGGCGGCTTATGGGCCCCTGCCAGCATCCCGAGTTCGTGCGGGTTCGTGTCAACCTTGCGCCGCATCGCAAGCCCAGAGCGCGGGTCAATATTTATGCGGCCGCACCTGGCGTTTGCGTCGGTGCACGGGAGCGTGGCGTTGTGCCCCGAGGCCGCTGGACTCCTTGTGGCCGGACGTTCGGGTGCTTGGACGACGAGACACCGACCCCGTTCAAGTCCAACGGGCCGTCCAGAGCCGTGTTCTGTCGAGGGGCGTCGGTGTGAGGTGTCCGAAGGCCCCGTCATCAGTGGGAACGCTGAGTCGGGGGCTTTCGCGGGTGTGGGGGCTTAGTCAGTCCGAGGCGCGGTGTGCCGGGGGCTGTGGGCGGGGTGTGGGGTGATCGTCGGGTGTCAGCCCGTCGTCGCTCCCGCCTTGGACGGCGCTCGGCGAGGCGTCGTGGCGTCCAGGTGGACCACCACCGTGGTGTAGAAGCGGTGCACCGCGTCGTCGACGCTGCGGATGAACCCGGACTCCGCGTTGCCGCGGCCGCTTCCCATGCTCTTGAACAGGGACAGGCGGGAACCCGCGATCTGGGCGCCGTTCTCCCTGGGCAGCATGTCCGCCGGCTCGGGGCGGAGCCGTTCCAGTGTCCCCCGCGGGCCCCCCGTCTCCCCTTCGACGAGGGTTTCGACGTGGAGATCCGCGGGCGCCTCGGCCAAGCGGCGGACGAGCCGCTTCGCCCACGCCAGCGGATAGCCCTGCTCAGGTGCGGGGATGTCGATGGAGGTGCGGAGCTTGCCGGTGCGCAGGTCTGCGCTGATCGCCAGCACCCCGGGTGCTCCCTCGATGCGCAGCTCCGCCTGGAGCTTCCCGTCGGTGCAGAGTCGGTCGGCGAGGCGGTCCCGGAGCGCCTTCGGATCGCTTCCACGCTTGGTGGGGGGAACGGGCAGCACTCTCTGCCCCAGTTCGCCGCCGAGCCGGAGGCAGACCTGGCGGATGAGCCGCTCCCAGTTCTCCACGACCTCCAGTGCGCGCGGGTCTCCTTGGCACAGGGTCTCGTCGTCGATCCCGTTGCGCACCGGCACCCAGGCCGGCCCCATGTTCTGGAAGCCGTGGCAGCCGGAGTTCTCGTGCTGCAGGTAGTGCAGCAGTTCCTGCAGGAGCCAGGCGTGGGCCGCGTTGCCCACGCCCTCGTGCCGGATCAGCATCTGGGCCTGATGCGCGACTTCCGCCCATGAGAGGTGCCAAAGCGCCACCTTGTGCTTTCGCCGTCCGTCGATCTTCACGTCGACGAGCGGACTGCCCTCCAGCGCGACGTCGTTCGAGAGGGTGATCACGGCTTCGTAGCCACGGCGGGCGGCGATGTCCATGTACGCCTGTACCTGTTCGGCCTTGAGGGCGTTGCCGTTGGTCTTCGTCTCGACCAGCGCCGTCCACAGCTTGCCGGCCCGCTCGACGCGGATCACCCCGTCGGGGCGCCGTGGGCTGTCACCGTGCGGAAGGGTGACCTCGGTGAAGGTCTCCATACGGCCGGCAGGCGCTCCGAAGGCGGCCGTGAGTCTCCTGCCGAACTCCGGCACCTGTGCCATCACCGACAGCAGCACCGAGGTCGCACGCATCTCACGGTCCCGGTCGCTCTTGAGCACCGAGACCGGGAAGAGCCTGGCCTCCTTCCACGACTCGTTCTCCGCCAGCGTCTTCTTGGCCGCTTTGGGCAGAGTGACCTTCTTCTTCGCCGTACGAGGTCGGGTGCTCGGCTTTCTCTGCTCGTCCCCCGCTTCGGCCCGGCGAGGGGCGGGGACGGCCCCCAGCGTCCCTTGCGGCGCCGGTGCGTCGGTCGACGGGGGTGCCGTCGTGTCCGCCTGGTCGCCGAGGCGGGCGTGGTCCTGCGCTTCGTCTGCTTCGTCTGCCTCGTCCGTCTGCGCGTCGTCCTCGATGTTCACGCCGAAATCCGTGGCCAGACCGGCGAGGCCCGTGTCGTAGCCCTGACCGACCGCGCGGAACTTCCACTCCTCCCCGCGCCGGTACAACTCACCGAAGATGACCGCGCTCACCGAGTCGACGTCGTCGACGGCGAAGCGGAGCAGTTCGTCACCGCTGCCGTCCGCCAACGACAGTTTCACGCCCTCCAGGTCTCCGAAGCGGGCGTCCTTGTACCGGCTGGCAGCCACGACGATGCGGTCGGTCCCGGGCGGGACCGCGGTCAGGTCGAAGCTGATCCGGTCCTCACTGCCGTCCGCCGTCGGCGTCTTGCCGAGGAGTTGCACGCTCCCGTCGGCGGCGACCTGGTTGTTGTAGAAGTAGAAGTCGGCGTCGCTGCGGACCTTGCCGTTTCCGTCCAGCAGCAGGACGGACACGTCGGCATCCCCTTCGCCGGTCGGGCTGCCCCAGCCCAGACTGACGATCACCGAACCGACGTTCTCGCTCAGGGCCGACAGAGAGACGTTCGAACCCTTGACCATTTCGCGCATATTGCCCCCAGACGACGCAACCTGAGCACGAGAAGCGCCCCCGCCCCAGCTGCCTGATGTGCAGCGCTGAGTGACGAGCCGCACGCGGATGACTGTAGTGCCCACCGAGCGGGATCGTGGAGGTGGCGGGGAAATCACGGAGTTTCCGTGGAGGTGGTCTTGAGGTCTCCGTCGTGCGCTGCGCGCTCGAGCCACCCGGGCGGGCCGGGCAGGGGCAGGGCCAGGGCCAGGGGCAGGGCCAGGGGCAGGGGCAGGGGCCGGGTCCTTGAGGCCGTACGGCCGGGCTGCCGGGCTGCTGGCGGTGAGGCGACCGCGGCCTGCGGAAAGGCCGGCGTCCGGACTTCCTGGCTGTGTCCTACCCGTCGGTCCCGGCCTGGCCGTCTTCGAAGACGAAGAGGGGTTTGCCGCCGTGTGCGGGGGATTCGGTGAGCGTGATGGCTTCCGGGAAGCGGTCGAGGGGGAAGGGCCGGCCCTGGGGGATGGTCAGCGCTTCGCCGGTGACGAGATCGCGGACCTCTGACAGTGCGTGGAGGGCGTCCGCCGGTTCGGTGGTGCCGAACCAGCGGTTCAGCCAGAAGCCGCGGACCGTTTTGGTCTCGTAGATGACCGAGCGTGCCTGTAGCGGGATGGTCAGGGCTGCCGGGTCGGTCTGCCGGTGGGTGGAGAGCGCGCCGTAGACCACGACCTCCCCTCCCGGAGCCAGCGCCTTGGACACCTGCGCGCCCACGGGGCCCGCGACGCAGTCGACGGCCTTGCGTACGCCGGACGGCCCTGCGATGTCCGCCACGCGTCGCACCAGGTCCTCGTCCTCGGTGCAGATGACCTCGTCGCCGCCGAGCGCCTCGATCTCCTCGACGGCCCCGCGCCTTCGCACCACGTTGATCGTGCGCACCCCCAGGTGCCTGGCCAGTTGGATGACGAGCCGGCCGACGGTGGAGCCCGCGGCCGTCTGCAGCAACCACTCACCCTGTCGTACGTCGAGTTCGCGCGTCACCAGGAGCAGTGCGGTCAGGGGGTTGACGGCGAGTTGGCAGGCGCTGGAGTCGCTCAGGCTGTCGGGGACGGGCAAGATCCTGTGCCTGTCGGCGACGAGGTACTCCTGCCAGGTGCCGGCCAGGGCCGGCCCCGGTACCGCGGGGACGGCGGCCACCACCACTCGCTCGCCGATCCTCAGTCCCCCGGTGTCCGGCCCCAGGGCCTCGATGCGGCCCACGCATTCCATGTTGCCTCCGACCGCGGGGAAGTCGGGGGAGAAGCCGTAGCGGCCGCGGAGCACGTGGAGATCGCTTGCGTGAATCGGAGTCGCCTTCACACGGATCAGCGCCTGACCGGGTCCCGGTGCGGGAACGGGCCGGGTTTCGAGCCGGAGGACATCACTCGGCTCGCCGGTCCCCTGGGCGACGAGCGCGCTCATGGTTCGTGGCGTGGGCATGCGGTCCCTCCTTCGGGCGCGCTCGGCGAATCCATTCTTCCCGTACTTGTCGGCATGGGCGAAGTCGAGTGACCGTGCGGTGTGCGCACGGGCTGGTATCGCGCCGGTCGTCACGGGTCGTTCCGGAATTTCCGAATCCCGCCTGCGCGTCGGCCGGAACACCTAACATCCCCTGCCATGCGAGCCTTTATCGCCTGTATCAAGGCGACACATCGATCAAACTGGGATATCTGTAAGAATGAGGGCCTTTGGGGTGTTCCCGGGGCGAGTAACAACGCGAAGAAGGCGGCCGAGATGGTTCAGGCCGGCGACGTGGTCTTTGTGTGGTTCGCCAACGGTCCGTCGCGGGACGGCGGACTCAGGGCGAAGGTCAGGGCCAGTGCCGCTGCCGGCGTCGCCCGGAATGCACCATGGCCTGACGCCGACAGATACTCCCACACCTTTCCCATGGAAGTCGTGCGTGATCTGGGAACCTGCCTTCCCGATCGCTTTCCCGGAAACAGGGCGAGTGAGGTTTTCGGAGTCGAGAACATCTGGCTGAACTGGGGCTTCTGGCATATCGAGGAAGAAGCCGTCGTGGAGAGTCTGGAGCGGTGCTTCCTAATCCCCTAGAACCCTTGGAAGGGGTGTGCTGTAGGCCGGGGTGGGAGGGCCGGGGTGGGTGGTGTGGTGAGTTGCCATCGGGTGCGGCGGGAGGGCCTGGGGCGGGTGTTCGGGTCAGTCGCCGGTCGGGGGTGTCCACGCGGCCACGAGGTCCAGCAGGCCCGGGAAGCGCGCGTTCAGGTCGGCCACCCGGACGTGGCTGCGGCGCTCCAGGCCGTACTGGCGCTGTCGGGTGATGCCCGCCTCGCGCAGCGCCCGGAAGTGATGGGTCAGTGAGGACTTGGGGCGGTCCAGGCCGAACCAGCCGCAGGTGTGGTCGAACTGCTCCGACTCCAGCAGCAGTTTGCGGACGATCCGCAGCCGCAGCGGGTCGCTGAGCGCGCCCAGCACCGTCTCCAGGCGCAGTTCGGAGACGGGCGGCTCGGGCAGCGGGTCGGGCAGGCCGGACGGTGCCGGCAGCGACTTGATCGCGGCCGGGGTGCCTCCGGCGGCTCCTCCAGAGGGACTCGCCTCGGTCTGCCCGGTCGTCCGCGTCTCTTCGACTCCCTGCCCGGTCGTCCGCGTCTCTTCGGTTACCTGCCCGGTCAACTGTCGCTCCCTCTTCCCGGCTTTCGGCGCTCAGATCTGGACCTTCGGCTGCGGATACCGGCTTTCGACTTTCGGCTTTCGGCCTGTCGGCTTCGGCTCTCAGCTGGCGGCTTCGGCTTTCGCATCCTGTACGACTGTGATCGTACTACGTGTTAAGTTCGACGCCATGCGTACAAGTACGAGTCCAGTCGTACTGGCGCCTCGGGAGGGAGACTGCCGTGTCCGACACGGGATCAGGGACGGCGATTGGGACGGCGACCGGGACGGTGGCGACGGTTCATGCGGGTGGCCCGGGGACGGTGCCCGGGGCCCAGGGCCGTGACGTGCCCGTCCGGTGGGTCTGGCTCGCCGCTTGGCCCGTGACGGCGGTGTTCGTGCTGTCCAACGCCGCCACTCCGCTGTATGTGCTGTGGCAGCGCGAGATGGGGTTCAGCAAGGGGACCCTGACCGTGGTCTTCGCCTGTTACATCCTCGGACTGCTCGGCTCCCTGCTGGTGTCCGGCGTCGTCTCCGACCGGCTCGGCCGCAAGCCCGTGCTGCTGCCCGCGCTGGGGCTCGCCCTCGTGGCCTGTCTGGTCTTCGCGACCGCCGGCGGTGTGGCCGCGCTGGTCGTCGCCCGGTTGTGCACCGGCGTCGCGGTCGGCGCCGTGGTCTCGGCGGGGATGGCCGCGGTGACGGACGTGGCGGGACCGGCCCGGCGCCGGCTCGCCGCGCTGATCGCCTCCTGCGCGATGGTGTTCGGTGCGGGGGTGGGGCCGCTGCTGGCGGGCGTGCTGTCCGAGACGCTGCCCGGTCCCACGGTCACCGTGTTCGTGGTGGAGGCGGTTCTGCTGGCCACGGCCGTGGCCGTGGTGGTGCGGATGCCGGTACGGCGCCCCGTCCGGAACGGGGTCGGGGGCGGAACCGAGGTGGCCGAGGCCGGAGCTGGAGCCGAGGCGGGAGCTGGAGCCGAAGCCGGAGCTGGAGCTGAGGCCGGAGCTGGAGCTGAGGGCCGGTCCGGGGCCTGGGTCCGGGTGCCGGGTGTGCCCCGCGGTGCCGGATGGCAGCTCGCTCTCGGCATCGCCGTTTTCGCGCCCGGCATCACCGCCACCTCCTTCGTGCTGTCGCTCGGACCCTCGCTGCTCTCCGGCCTGCTGGGTACGGGCAGCCGGATCGTCTCCGGAGCGCTGGCGTTCGCGATGTTCCTCGCTGCGACGGGTGTGCAGTTCGCGGTACGACGACTGCGCCGGCGTACGGTTCTGGTCGCCGGTGCCGCCGCCACCGCCCTCGGCATGCTCGCGCTCGTCGCCGCCGTGCACACCGGCTCGGTCCCGGCGCTCGGCGGTGCCGCGTTGCTGGCCGGGGCCGGGCAGGGCATGGGGCAGCTGGGCGGACTGTCACTGCTGAACTCGACGGTGCCGGCGGGGCGGCTGGCCGAGGCCAACGCGGCGCTGAACGTGGGGGGATACCTTCCCGCCGGGGTGCTTCCGGTCACCGCGGGTTACCTGAGTGACGGGGTGGGGCTCACGCTGGGGGCGACGATCTTCGGTGCGGTGCTGGCGGGCGGGGCCGTGGCCGGGGGTGTGCTGGTGCTGCGGGGGCGGGGGCGGCGGGTGGAGTCCGCCGAGTGACCGGGCGGTGCGGATCGTGCCGTTGCGGCGGCCGAGGGGGCGGGGCGGACCGATCGCGGCTGCCCGTCGCGGCTGCCCGTTCGTCCGGGCCGGGCGCGCAGTTCCCCGCGCCCCTGCGGAACCACAGCCGACCGAGCCCACACGGCGCCGCGGGCCGAGGGAAGCCGTGACGCCGGGGTGGGCCCGGCCGGCCGGCGCCGGGTAAGCCGTTGCCCTCGTCACCGGGAAGTCGCGGCCGGCCGTGGTGCCGTGAGGTGGTGGGCCGTGGTGCCGTGAGGTGGTGGGTCGTGGGGGCGTGGTGCCGTGGGTCGTGGGGGCGTGGTGCCGTGGGTCGTGGGGGCGTGGTGCCGTGGGTCTTGGGGGCGTGGGCGGAGAGTTGTGGCGGGCGTCGGCCCTCATGCCGAGCGTTTGCGTGATGCCGTCTTCTTCGGTGTCGCCTTCTTCGTCGCCGCCGCGCTCTTCGTCGCCCCCGCCGTACCCTTCGTCGTCGCCGTGCGCTTGGCCGTCGCCGTGCTCTTCGCCGCCGCCGTCTTCTTCGCCGGCTCTCCCGCCTTGGACGTCGTCTTCCTCGCGGGCGCGGTCTTCTTCGGTGTCTGCTTCTTCGCCGACGTGGCCGTGGACTTCTTGCCGCCCGTCTCCTTCGGCGCGGTCCGGCCCCGGGGCAGGTGGGTGACCTCGGCCTCCTCGCCGGAGCCGGTACGCGACTCCCGGGCCGCGCGGACGCTGTTCTCCAGCGCGGCCATCAGGTCCAGCACCTTGCCGCCGGCCGCGGGGGCCGGGCTCTCGGGCGGGGCCTCGCCGGACGCCTTGGCCGCGATCACCTCCTCCAGCGCCTCCCGGTACTCGTCGTGCAGGTCGTCCAGGTCGACCTCGCCGAGCGTGTCCATCAGGGCGTCCGCGAGGTCGAGTTCCTTGTCGCGGATGGTGACGTCGGTGTCGGGTGCCACACCCTCCGGGGCCCGGACCTCGTCCGGCCACAACAGGCCGTGCATGGCGATGGCCTCGCCGACGACGCGGAGCATGCCGAGGCGCTCCCGGCCGCGCAGCGCGTACTTGGCGATGGCCACCTTGTTACTGCGTTTGAGAGCCTCGCGGAGCAAGGTGTACGGCTTGGCCGCGGGCGCCCCGCCGGCCGCGAGGTAGTACGCCGCGCCCATCTGGAGCGGGTCGATCCGGTCGGCCGGTACGAAGGCCACGATGTCGATGGTGCGGGCGGTCGGGATGGGCAGGTGGGAGAGGTCCTCGTCGGTGATCGGGACGATCGTGCCGTCGGCGTCCTCGTACCCCTTGCCGATCTCGGCCTGGCTGACCTCGCGCTCCTCCAGTTCGCACACCTTGCGGTAGCGGATGCGGCCGTTGTCCTCGGTGTGGATCTGGCGGAAGGAGATCGCGTGGCTCTCGGTGGCGTTCACCAGCTTGATCGGGATGCTGACGAGACCGAAGGAGATGGCGCCGTTCCAAATCGATCGCACGTGCCGCACCCTCCCTTTCCCGATTTCTTCCGTTCGTCTGGGATTGTCATCTTATGACGCCTATCACAGAGGTGGAGGGGCGCCGGGTCGCGCTCAGCAACCTGGAGAAGGTGCTGTATCCGGAGACCGGCTTCACCAAGGGTGAGCTGCTGCACTACTACGCGACCACCGCCGGGGCCCTGCTGCCGCATCTGCGCGACCGGGCGGTGTCCTTCCTGCGCTATCCGGACGGCCCGGACGGCCAGCTGTTCTTCACCAAGAACGTCCCGCCCGGTACGCCCGACTGGGTCACGACCGCCGAGGTGCCGCGGTCGTCGGCGGACAGTCCGGCCCGGATGGTGGTGGTGCAGGACCTGCCGAGTCTGGTGTGGGCGGCGAATCTCGTCACCGAGTTCCACACCCACCAGTGGCTGGTGGGGACGCCGGAAGAGGCTGACCGGCTGGTCTTCGACCTCGATCCGGGGCCGCCCGCGCACCTGGTGCACTGCTGCGAGGTCGCCCTGTGGCTGCGCGAGCGGCTCGCGGCTGACGGGATCGAGGCGTACCCGAAGACGGCGGGCTCGAAGGGGCTGCACCTGCTGGCGGCGGTGCGCGGGAGTTCCTCGGAGCGGACCTCCGAGTACGCCAAGGCACTGGCGGTGGAGGCCGAGCGGGCGATGCCCCGGCTGGTGGTGCACCGGATGACGAAGAGCCTGCGGCCGGGGAAGGTGTTCGTCGACTGGAGCCAGAACGCGGGCCGCAAGACCACGGCCACCCCGTACACCCTGCGTGCCCGCCGGACACCGCTGGTGTCCACGCCGGTGACCTGGGAGGAGGTCGCCGACTGCCGGAACCCGGCGCAGCTGGAGTTCCAGGCCGAGGACATCGCCCGGCGGCTGGCGGACCTCGGCGATCTCATGGCCCCGCTGACCGACCCGGAACAGGCGGTGCCCCTGCCGTGACGCGCGGGCGACGCCCTGATCCTGGTGAGGCCGTCGGTGCCGGCGCCGGTGCGTGCCTCGGTGCCGG
>NZ_WWJT01000217.1 GCF_009865385.1 Streptomyces sp. SID486
CGGGCCGCTGCGGCGGCTCCGCCTCGACGGCCGCCCGCAGCTCCCACTCGCCGAGCCGCTCGCTCTCCACCGGCCGCCACGCCCGGGCGGCGAGCCGTGCCAGCTCCCGGTAGGAGGCGGCGGGCCCGCGGCGGCGCGCCGGAGCGGCCGGTACGACCTTCCCCGCCACCAGCGCCGATTGCTCGATTGCGACGCTCTCGCCGTCCCGACGTGTGATCATGAGCACGCCGTCGTCCCATGATGTGAGAACACCCACCGTGTCAGTGAACTTCTCCGGTCCAGCACCGGGTTCGCCCAAGCGCCTTACGGAGACCCGTTTCCCCACGTCAGCAGGGGTGATTCGGACTTCCAGGCGTCCTGCCGCCGAGATTTCCACTGGTCAGTTCACCCCTCCTGTTCGGATCGAGCTCCGGAACGGAGATACTAGGGGCGGGCATCGACGACGCCGCGCTCCCGCGCGCCAGGCGGCGGAGCCTGAGGAGGCCCGCCAGCGCCCTATCGAGGAGGAACGACAGCGTGACCTACGTCATCGCGCAGCCTTGTGTCGACGTCAAGGACAAGGCGTGCATCGAGGAGTGCCCGGTCGACTGCATCTACGAGGGCCAGCGGTCCTTGTACATCCACCCGGACGAATGCGTCGACTGTGGTGCCTGTGAGCCGGTCTGCCCGGTCGAGGCGATCTTCTACGAGGACGACACTCCGGAGGAGTGGAAGGACTACTACAAGGCGAACGTCGAGTTCTTCGACGACCTGGGCTCGCCCGGCGGCGCCAGCAAGCTGGGGCTGATCGAGCGTGACCACCCCTTCGTGGCCGCGCTGCCGCCGCAGGGCGAGTGACCGTTCCAGCGCCAAGCGGCCCGTGAAGAGCGCCGCCTCGGTCCCGTACGGCCCGATCGTCCCGATCACCGCCGCACGGGACCGAGGCGTTTGCCGCACCGTACGAAAGTGAGCCTGATTCCCGTGTCCGCAGTCTCCGACCGGCTCCCCGCCTTCCCCTGGGACAGACTGGAGCCGTACAAGAAGACGGCCGCCGCGCACCCCGACGGGATCGTCGACCTCTCCGTGGGCACGCCGGTCGACCCGGTGCCCGAGCCGGTCCAGAAGGCCCTGATCGACGCGGCCGACTCCCCGGGCTACCCGACCGTCTGGGGCACCCCGGCCCTGCGTGACGCGATCACCGGCTGGCTGGAGCGCCGCCTGGGCGCCCGCGGGGTCACCCACCGGCACGTGCTGCCGGTCGTCGGCTCCAAGGAACTCGTGGCGTGGCTGCCGACCCAGCTCGGCCTCGGCCCCGGTGACAAGGTCGCCTACCCGCGCCTGGCCTACCCCACCTACGAGGTCGGTGCCCGGCTCGCCCGTGCCGGGTACGAGGTCTACGACGACCCGCGCGAGCTGGACCCGACGGGCCTGAAGCTGCTGTGGCTGAACTCCCCGTCCAACCCGACGGGCAAGGTGCTGTCGAAGCGGGAGCTGACGGAGATCGTCGCCTGGGCCCGCGCGCACGGCGTCCTGGTCTTCTCCGACGAGTGCTATCTGGAGCTGGGCTGGGAGGCGGACCCGGTCTCGGTCCTGCACCCGGACGTCAACGGCGGTTCCTACGACGGCGTCGTCGCCGTCCACAGCCTGTCCAAGCGCTCCAACCTGGCCGGCTACCGCGCGGCCTTCATCGCCGGCGACCCGGCCGTCCTCGGCCCGCTGCTGGAGATCCGCAAGCACGGCGGCATGATGACCTCCGCGCCGACCCAGGCCGCCGTCGTGGCCGCCCTCGGCGACGACGGCCATGTGCGGGAGCAGCGCGAGCGCTACGCGGCCCGCCGTGAGGCCCTCCGGTCGGCTCTCCTCGCCCAGGGCTTCCGGATCGAGCACAGCGAGGCGAGCCTGTACCTCTGGGCCACCCGGGACGAGTCCTGCTGGACCACGGTCGCCCACCTGGCCGAGCTGGGCATCCTGGTGGCGCCGGGCGACTTCTACGGCGAGGCGGGCGAGCAGTTCGTCCGGGTGGCCGTCACGGCGACGGATGAACGGGTCGAGGCGGCGGTGCGGCGCCTGACGGCGTAGTCCGGGCGCGGGTGCGACCGCACAGGCCGACGGGGTCCAGGAGAGGAATCCTGGACCCCGCCGGCGGTCGCAGCCGGGTGCTCAGCCGCCCAGCGGCAGTCCCTTGGTGGGCAGGGACGACGTCGGCAGCCCGCCCTTGGTGAGCGAGTCCGTCGGCAGCCCGCCCTTCGTCGCACCGGCGGCGGTCTCCCCGAGGACACCCCCCGCGGTCCCGGCCGCGTCCCCCGCGGCCTTCTGCACCGCGGGCGTGGTCTTCTTCACGGCACCGCCGCCGGTCTTGCCCGCGGCCGGCACGGCCTGCTCGACGGCCTTGCCGCCGGCGTGGCCCGCCAGCGAGGTGGTGCTCTGCGCGGCACCGTCGACGGCGTTGCCGACGTGCGCCCCGTCCAGCGCGGTCAGACCGCCCAGGTTCGGGGTCGCCGCCGGCAGGTTCGTGGCCGCACCGGCGGAGCCGGCCGCACCGACCCCGGCAGCCGCTCCCGCTGCGACGAGCAGCGCGGCACGGGCGATCCGGCGGGTCAGAGGGAGGGACATGATGCTCCATTCGACGGGAGAGAACGGTGTCTGTGTCCGGGCTGGTGTCCGGCTCGGACGTCGTGACTACCGCTCGAAGCCCGCGAAGGTTGCGGACGCCTCGGGTAAAGAATGGATAACGCATCGCATTATCAGGTGTGGATAAAAACGGGCAAAGAGAGTTCGCCGGCGGGCGCGCAGAATCCTTCCGGCCCTTGATTCCCAAGGGTTTCCATCCCGGACGGGCCGGTCGCCCGAACGGCCGGACCTCCCGGTGCCGCGCAACCCGCCGGAGTGACCGGTCGTACTACTGTCCGGCCACGATCCGGACCGCCCCCACGGACCTCTCGCCCCCGGCGGCCCCCTGCGGTCCCGCGGTCCCCTGCGGGGCGGCCGTCCGCCATCCGCCGCCGCCCGCGGTCCACTCCCGGCCCGCGTACGTCACCCGCCGGATGTGCAGGGCCGAGGAGTTGGCGACCGCCCACTGCGCGAGCTGCCAGCCCCGCGTCCGCTCGTCGCGCCCCGCCGCGTCCGGCTTGCCGCCCTCGGACACCGGAACGGTCACCGTCCGCCCGTGGGCGGTCGCGGTCACGCTCGGCGACGGGGACGGCGACGGGACGGGCGTACCACCCACCTCCGCGCCGGTCTCCTGCAGCGCGTCGCGCCCGAAGTCCCGTACCAGCGCGGCCCGTACCGCGTCCGGGCCGGTCGCCGACGCCGTGCGCTCCGGGCGCCCGTCGCAGGTCAGCGTGGCCGCGGCCCGCCCCGTCAGGGCCGCCGACAGCAAGGAGGCGTCCGGCTCGTGCTTGGCGTACGCCTCCGGGTAACCGCTGCGCTGCACCCGCTGCGCGGCCACCGTCAGGGGCAGTTCGGTGTAGCCGGGCACCTTGTCCAGGTGCGCGTAGAAGATGCCCGCCGCGTACGCCGGGTCCATGATCTGCCGCTCGGTGCCCCAGCCCATCGAGGGCCGCTGCTGGAACAGGCCCAGCGAATCCCGGTCGCCGTGCTCGATGTTGCGCAGCCCCGACTCCTGCAGCGCGGTCGCGATCGCGATCGTCACGGCCCGCTCGGGCATCCCGCGCCCGGTGCCGACGGCGGCGATCGTGGCCGCGTTCACCGCCTGCTCCGGGGTGAACTCGTAGGAGGCGCCGTCGCCGGAGGCCGCGACCACGGTGCAGCCGCGCGCTCCACCGCCTCCGGTGACGTACTGCACCACGAGGTACGCGGCGACACCGCACAGGACCAGCAGGGCCGCGGTGTAACGGAAGAGGCGACCGCGACGCTTGGGACGGGTGGGGGACGGGTCTGGCACGCGTACAAGGTACTGGAGCCCCGCCCGGCCCTCACGGGGGGTCCGCGACACGCGCGCCGCCCGGCCCCCGCGGGCGGCGCGCTAGGGTCGTGGCCATGGCCGACACCTCCCTTGATCTCGCACTGGACGCCGCCACGCTCACCGCACGGCTCGTGGACTTCCCCTCGGAGAGCGGCACCGAGAAGCCGCTCGCGGACGCGATCGAGACCGCCCTGCGCGCCCTGCCGCACCTCACGGTGGACCGGTACGGCAACAACGTGATCGCCCGTACGGACCTGGGCCGCGCCGAGCGCGTCATCCTCGCCGGCCACATCGACACCGTCCCGATCGCCGGCAACGTCCCCTCGCGGCTCGACGAGGACGGCGTGCTGTGGGGCTGCGGCACCTGTGACATGAAGTCGGGCGTGGCGGTGCAGCTGCGCATCGCGGCCACGGTCCCCGCCCCCAACCGCGACCTGACCTTCGTCTTCTACGACAACGAGGAGGTGGAGGCGGAGCGCAACGGCCTGCGGCACATCGCCGCGGCCCGCCCGGAATGGCTGGCGGGCGACTTCGCGATCCTGCTGGAGCCCTCCGACGGCGAGGTCGAGGGCGGCTGCCAGGGCACCCTGCGGATGCTGCTGAGGACCACGGGTGAGCGCGCCCACTCCGCGCGCTCCTGGATGGGCTCGAACGCCATCCACGCGGCGGCCCCCGTCCTGGCCCGCCTGGCCTCCTACGAGGCGCGCCGGCCCGTCATCGACGGCCTGGAGTACCACGAGGGCCTGAACGCGGTGGGCGTCAGCGGGGGAGTGGCGGGCAACGTCATCCCGGACGAGTGCGTGGTGACGGTCAACTTCCGCTACGCCCCCGACCGCACCGAGGAGGAGGCGATCGCGCACGTCCACGAGGTCTTCGCGGACTGCGGTGTCGAGGAGTTCGTGGTCGACGACCACAGCGGCGGCGCCCTGCCCGGCCTCTCCCACCCGGCCGCGGCGGCCTTCATCGAGGCGGTGGGCGGCACCCCGCGGCCCAAGTTCGGCTGGACGGACGTGTCCCGCTTCTCCGCGCTCGGCGTCCCCGCGGTCAACTACGGCCCCGGCAACCCCCACTTGGCCCACAAGCGGGACGAGCGCGTGGAGACCGCGAAGATCCTGGCGGGCGAGGAGCGCCTGCGGAAGTGGCTCACCGTCTGAGGAGACCGTAGGGGCGCACGCGCGGCGGACACCCGGACGTCCCCCCTCCGTAACCCGGCTCGATCTAGTCTGAGATCGAACTACCGGCAAGCGGAGGGAGCGCACATGGCTACCGGAAACCCCGAGGGGAAGAAGCAGCCACCGGACGAGCAGCGGCTCGGACCCGTCCTCCGACGGCGGTCCCAGGTGACGTCCAGCACGACCGACCAGCGGCTGCTGGACGAGCGGGCACCCTCCGACTGGGTCCACACCGACCCCTGGCGGGTCCTGCGCATCCAGTCGGAGTTCATCGAGGGCTTCGGCACCCTCGCCGAACTCCCGCCCGCCATCAGCGTGTTCGGCTCGGCGCGGACGACGGTGGACTCGCCGGAGTACGAGGCGGGCATGCGGCTCGGCCGGGGTCTGGTGGAGGCCGGCTGGGCGGTGATCACCGGAGGCGGCCCGGGCGCGATGGAGGCGGCCAACAGGGGAGCGAGCGAGGCGGGCGGCATCTCGGTCGGGCTCGGCATCGAACTTCCCTTCGAACAGGGACTGAACCCGTACGTCGACATCGGGCTGAACTTCCGGTACTTCTTCGTCCGCAAGATGATGTTCGTGAAGTACGCCCAGGGGTTCGTGGTCCTGCCCGGCGGCCTCGGCACCCTCGACGAGCTCTTCGAGGCCCTGACCCTGGTCCAGACGCAGAAGGTCACCCGCTTCCCGATCGTCCTCTTCGGCAGCGAGTACTGGGGCGGCCTGGTGTCCTGGATCAGGGACACGCTGATCGCCCAGGGCAAGGCGGCGGAGAAGGACCTGCTGCTGTTCCACCTCACGGACGACGTGGAGGAGGCGGTGGCCCTGGTGTCGAAGGAGGCGGGCCGCTGACACCGGCGGTGCCCGCGTCCGCCGGCGTCCGGCCCCTGGCCGCCCCCTCCGGGGCGGTCAGGCCAGGCCCCGGCGCGCCACCGCGGGGGCCCGGTGGCCGGCGATCGACGCCACCATGTCCAGCACCTGCCGGGTCTCGGCCACCTCGTGCACCCGGTACACCTGCGCCCCGAGCCACGCGGAGACGGCGGTGGTCGCCAGCGTGCCGATCAGCCGCTCCTTCACCGGCCGGTCCAGCGTCTCGCCGACGAAGTCCTTGTTGGACAGCGACACCAGCACCGGCCACCCGGTGGCCGCCATCTCGTCCAGCCGCCGCGTCGCCTCCAGGCTGTGGCGCGTGTTCTTCCCGAAGTCGTGCCCGGGATCGATCAGCACGGACTCCCGCGGGACCCCCAGCGCGACCGCGCGCTCGGCCAGCCCCAGGGTCACCCCGAGGATGTCGGCCATGACGTCGTCGTAGGCCACCCGGTGCGGGCGCGTACGCGGCCGCGCACCGCCGGCGTGCGTGCACACCAGCCCCGCCCCGTGGCGGGCGGCGACCTCCGCGAGCGCGGGGTCGACCCCGCCCCACGCGTCGTTCAGCAGATCCGCGCCCGCCTCGCACACGGCCTCGCCGACCTCGGCCCGCCAGGTGTCCACACTGATGACCACCTCGGGGAACCGGCGCCGTACCTCCCTGACGAAACCGACGGTCCGGCGCGCCTCCTCCTCGGCCGTGACCTCCTCGCCGGGCCCGGCCTTGACCCCGCCGACGTCGATGATCGCGGCGCCCTCGGCCACCGCCTGCTCGACCCGGGCCAGGGCCGGCTCGTCGCGGAAGGTCGCCCCTTGGTCGTAGAAGGAATCCGGCGTCCGGTTCACGATCGCCATGATCACCGGCTCGTGCGGCCCGAATTCCCGCCTGCCCAGCCTGAGCATCCGCTGCGACCTTTCCTAGTACGTCCCGCTGTACGGCCGCCTGTGACCCTAACTGTCGGACTCGCATGGCACGATCGGACCCTGACAGATTCTGCTTCCGGCACAGCGGCCGGTAACGAGCGTGGGGACCCCTGGCGATGGTGATGTTCTTGTTCCTGGTCGTCGCGCTGGCCGTCGTGGTCGCCGCGGTGACCCTGGCCGTGGTGGGCGGCGGGGAGAGCGCCCCGCTGCCCGAGGTGGCGCCCGAGCGGCTCCAGGACCCGCTGCCCGCGGACCGCCCGGTGGACCACGCGGACGTGGAGAGCCTGCGCTTCCCGGTCACGCCGCGCGGCTACCGCATGGCCGACGTCGACGACGCGCTCGGCCGGCTCGCCGCCGAACTGGCCGAGCGGGACGCCCGTATCGCCGATCTGGAGTCGGCGCTGGCCGGGGCCAGAGCCGCCGCGCACCAAGGGCACCGGCAGCCGGACGGCACCGAGGGCGCGGAGGACGGGCGATGACCACCGGAGCCGCCGTCGCCGGTCCGGACGGCGCCCTGCGCTGCCCCTGGGCCCTGTCCACCGACGACTACGTGTCGTACCACGACGAGGAGTGGGGCCGGCCGGTCCACGGCGACGACGCCCTCTTCGAACGGCTCAGCCTGGAGGCCTTCCAGTCGGGCCTGTCCTGGATCACGATCCTGCGCCGCCGCCCGGGCTTCCGCACGGCGTTCGCGGGCTTCCACATCGAGAAGGTCGCCGCCTACACCGACGCCGACCGCGAGCGCCTGCTGGCGGACCCCGGGATCATCCGCAACCGGGCCAAGATCGACGCCACGATCGCCAACGCGCGCGTCCTCGCCGGCTGGGCCGAGGGCGACCTGGACGAGCTCGTCTGGTCCCACGCCCCCGACCCCGTCACCCGCCCGGCCCCGCGGACCCTCGCCGACGTCCCGGCGGTCACCCCGCAGTCCACGGCCCTGTCCAAGGCCCTGAAGCAGCGGGGTCTGCGATTCGTCGGCCCGACCACGGCATACGCCCTGATGCAGGCGTGCGGCCTGGTCGACGACCATCTGGCGGCCTGTGTGGCGCGGGGCGCTAGCGCCCCAGGTACTCCGGCCGCTCCTTGTTGACGAAGGCCCGCACCGCGATCGCGTGGTCCTCCGACCGGCCCGCCCGCGACTGCAGCTCGTCCTCCTTGTCCAGCGTCTCGTCGAGGGAGTGCGTCAGGCCGTAGGCCACCGCCTCCTTGATCGCCGCGTACGCCACCGTCGGCCCCCCGGCCAGCGCCCGGGCCACCTTCGCGGCCTCGGCGCTCAGCTGCGCGGAGGGCACGACCCGGTTCGCGATGCCCAGCTCCAGCGCGTCCTGGGCGCTGATGCTGCGCGGGAAGAGCAGCAGGTCGGCGGCGCGGCTCGGGCCGATCACCCGGGGCAGCGTCCAGGAGATGCCGGAGTCGGCGGTCAGGGCGACGCCCGCGAACGAGGTGTTGAACGCGGCGGTGTCGGCCACCAGCCGGTAGTCCGCGGCGAGCGCGAAACCGAACCCGGCGCCGGCCGCGACACCGTTCACCGCCGCGACGACCGGCTTGGGTGCCCCCGTGAGGGCCCGCACGATCGGGTTGTAGTGCTCCCTGACCGTGCTCATCGTCTGCCCCGCCCCGGTCTCCCGGTCGTCGGCCAGCAGCCCGATGTGCTCCTTGAGGTCCTGGCCCACGCAGAACGCCCGCTCCCCGGCGGCGGTCAGCAGGATCGCCCGTACGGCCGTGTCGCCGGCCGCCGATTCCGCCGCCTCCCTGAGGGCGACCTTCGTCGCGATGTTCAGCGCGTTCATCGCCTCGGGGCGGTTCAGCGTGATCGTCGCGAGCCCGTCTTCCACCTCGTAGAGCACGGTGTCGGCCATGGCGTATCCCCTCCGGTTCGCGGTGGTGACGTACCGCTCGGTACGTCCATGTATGAGGACAGCATGGCGGAGATCACCGGCCGCGGGCCGGACCGGACGTGTGACCTGCGTCTAACAAAAAAGCACCGGAGTCGGCCGGCGCGGCTCCGCGCGGTGGCGCAGTATCGCAGGCACATCGCCGAATTGGGTGGTTTTGCTCGCGCGCGTTGCCCAAGCGATGCCGACTCATGTTGGTCATCGGGTCCTGCGATGCGGGATAATGGCTGGGAAGCAATGTGTTCGATGCCGGTGTCGCGTGTCCGTTCCGGATGGCGGGTGCCCTCGTGGGGTCGTCGGCAGACGATGAGCTGGTTTCAGGAAGGGGAACGAGCATGGCGGCCATGAAGCCGCGGACGGGTGACGGCCCGCTCGAGGTGACCAAGGAGGGGCGGGGCATCGTCATGCGCGTTCCGCTCGAAGGCGGCGGTCGACTCGTCGTCGAGCTGACCCCGGACGAGGCCGAGGCGCTTGGCGACGCCCTCAAGAAGGTCGTCGTCTGAGGTCCCAGCGATCCTGTCCTTGCGACTGCCCCGGCATCGTACGCGGTGCCGGGGCAGCCGCGTTCCCGGGGCACGGGGCCGCCGTCACCGCTTGACGGCGCACAGCAGCCCGTCGCCGACCGGCAGCAGCGACGAGACCAGTTCCTGGCTCTCCCGCACCGTGCGCAGCAGTTCGCGCAGCCGCAGCACCTCGGCCGGCTGCGGTCCCGAATCCACCGTACGTCCGTTGGCGAACACGCCCTCGAAGACCACCAGGCCGCCCGGGCGCAGCAGGCGCAACGATTCGGCGAGGTAGTCGGGGTACTCCAGCCGGTCGCCGTCGCAGAAGACGAGGTCGTAGCCGGCGTCGGCGAGACGCGGCAGCACGTCCAGCGCCCGCCCGGGGATGAAACGGGCCCGGTTGCTGGCGAAGCCGCAGACCCGGAAGGCCTGCCGGGCGAACTGCTGGTGCTCCGGCTCCGGGTCCACCGTGGTGAGCACCCCGTCCGGCCGCATCCCGTGCAGCAGATGGATGCCCGACACCCCGCAGCCCGTGCCGATCTCCGCGACCGCCTTCGCGTCCACCGAGGCGGCGAGCAGTCTCAGCGCGGCGCCCGTGCTGGGCATCACCGAGCGCAGCCCCGCCTCGCGGGCCCGGTCACGGGCCCAGTGCAGCGCTTCGTCCTCGGCGACAAAGGCGTCGGCGAACGCCCAGCTCGTCTGCCGGTTGCCGGTAATGACCCTCTCCTGTCCCCGTGGTTGCCTGGGCGTGACTGTATCCGTTGGCGTCGGGAACCCGCAGATGGGACCGGGCGTTAACAGGGATGGGACGACAGCCGGGGACGCGACGGGGGGCGAGCGGTGGACCAGGGCACCGAGCAACTGCTGACGCAGCCGCATGAGCCGGGCCAGCACGTGTCAAATTCTCGTAAAACCGCTTATCCGGAGCTAACGGGCGAGGTGGCTATGGTAGGGGCTCCACTGGACACCACCAGAGCCGACAGGGGAGGTGCGGCTGCACCCGGGGACCGGGGCGGAGTGCTGCGGCGCTTCCTCGGGTCGGCGGGCAGGCCGAAATCCGTGACCGACACCGCTGCTGACAGCCACGCCGCCGGTCCCGCCGCAGGCGGGACCCAGACCGCGACCTTCGCCACCGACGCGGACGGGCAGGCGTGGACTCCGCCCACGTGGGACGAGATCGTCAGCACGCACAGTGGCCGGGTCTACCGGCTCGCCTACCGTCTGACGGGCAACCAGCACGACGCCGAGGACCTCACGCAGGAGGTCTTCGTCCGCGTCTTCCGCTCCCTGTCCACGTACTCGCCGGGCACCTTCGAGGGCTGGCTGCACCGCATCACCACCAACCTCTTCCTGGACATGGTGCGGCGCAAGCAGCGCATCCGCTTCGACGCCCTCGGCGAGGACGCGGCCGAGCGCCTGCCCAGCCGCGAACCCAACCCGCAGCAGCTCTTCAACGACGCCCACTTCGACGCCGACGTCCAGCAGGCCCTCGACACGCTGGCGCCCGAGTTCCGCGCCGCCGTCGTCCTGTGCGACATCGAAGGACTGTCGTACGAGGAGATCGCCGCCACCCTCGGCGTGAAGCTGGGCACGGTCCGCTCCCGTATCCACCGCGGCCGGTCCCAGCTCCGCAAGGCCCTCGCGCACCGCTCCCCGGAGGCCCGTGCGGCCGAGCGGCGCTCCTTCCTGACCCGTGTCCCCGCTCTGGGGGGAGGGGGCGCGACCGCGTGAGTGGATCTCGGCCGAAACCTGCGCAGGAGCCGCTCCTCGCAGAACAGCACCTGGGAGACCGGCTCTCCGCCCTGGTGGACGGAGAGCTGGGTCATGAGACGCGTGAGCGGGTCCTCGCCCACCTGGCCACCTGCGGCCGGTGCAAGGCGGAGGCGGACGCCCAGCGCGCGCTGAAGAACGTGTTCGCGGAGGCCGCCCCGCCCCCGCCCTCGGCGAGCTTCCTGGCCCGCCTCCAGGGCCTCCCCGGGGGAGGTGACCCGGACGACGGCGGCACGCCGTCGCCCGGGAGCGGATTCCTCGGCGGCGGCACCACCGGAAGCACCGGCGCCTTCGGGGTGAGGCGCGGCGATCGCCTCCCGTTCGGCTACGTCCCCGCCCGCCCGCACGGCTTCGTGCCCGCCGCGGCGGACGGCATCCCCCGGCCCGACGACACCGGCTTCCGCATCCACCCCGTCGGCCGCCCGGACGACGGCCGCTCCGCCTCGCGCGGGCTGCGGTTCGCGTTCGCCGCCGCCGGCGCGGTGTCGCTGGCCGCGGTCGCCCTGGGCGGCGTGACCACGGCCTTCCCCGGCGACCTGACCAAGGACGCCCGCGGCGGCTCCGGCAACGGCAGCAACGTGACCCCGGCGCGTC
>NZ_WWJT01000218.1 GCF_009865385.1 Streptomyces sp. SID486
GGCCGCCGTCCCCGCGCCCGCGCCAAGGCCGCGCTGCGCGCCTACCGGCACGACCGCCGCTGGGCCCGGCCGCGCCGCGCCGTTCAGGACTGGATCGGCGGCAAGCCCGACCCCCGCCCGGCGCACCTGCCCGACCACCGCTGACGGCGCGGGGGACCGGAGGTGCCGCGGTGCCGCTGCCGCACCGCCGCCACCAGGCACAGCAGCCCGACGGCCATCAGCGCGGCCAGGTGCTCCTTGCCCGCCAGGTTCTCCTTCAGCAGCACCTCGACGACCATCGCGGCGGTCACCGCGCCCGCCGTCACATAGGCGCCGTACCGCCAGCTCACGAACACCGCGAGCCCGACCACCGCCGCCGACGGGCCGGTGTCCACCACCTGCGCGTCGGTCCACGGCAGCCCGAACGGGGCGTGCGGGCCGAGGGCGATCCCGCAGCGCGCGTACAGGGTCCCGGCGAGCGTGGCGGCGTAGGCGATGGCCAGGGTGCGCCACCAGCCCAGGCACAGTTCGGCGATCCCGAACACCAGCAGGATCTGCGCCAGCGCCCCCCACACCGGCAGGTCCAGCGCCGGCACGAACAGCGACAGGGGAGTACGCAGCAGGGCCGGCCCCAGCGGGTCGGCGGCCCGTACCGCGCCCAGGTCCTGTATCGGCCGGTAGCCCCACGGCTGGTTCTGCGCGTACTGCAGGAGGGCCGTCAGGGCGACGGCCGCGACCGTCATCGGGATCGCCGACAGCCCCCGTCTGCGCAGGGGCTCGCGCACGGTGAGGCAGAGCAGTCCCCACTCGGCGCGGGCCCAGCGGGCGAGCGTTCCCATCAAGCGTTCCTCATCCCCGTACGGTCATCGATGCGTGTCCAGGTGCCTGCGGTGCAGCCACTTGGGCAGTCCCGGAGCCTCCAGGAAGCCTTCCGCGCGGGCCGAGGCGAGGCCGATGCGCGGCAGGTCCGCGCTCTTCTCGAAGAGCAGGAACCGCGGTTCCCAGATGGGCCGGTACTTGGCGTTGGCGCGGTACAGCGACTCGATCTGCCACCAGCGGGAGAAGAAGCTGAGCAGCGACCGCCACAGCCTCAGCACCGGTCCGGCGCCGAGGCGCGCGCCACGTTCGAAGACCGACCTGAACATCGCGAAGTTGAGTGAGACCTGCGTGATCCCGATCTCGTGGGCCCGCCGCAGCAGTTCGATGACCATGAACTCCATCAGCCCGTTGTCGGAGTCCCGGTCCCGGCGCATGAGGTCCAGGGACAGCCCGTGCGGTCCCCACGGCACGAAGGACAGCAGCGCGCGCAGCCGCCCGTCGGCGTCGGTGCACTCCAGCATCACGCACCGGCCGTCCTCGGGGTCGCCGAGCCTGCCGAGGGCCATGCTGAAGCCGCGCTCGGTGGCGCCGTCCCGCCAGTCGTCGGCGCGCTCGACGAGGTACGCCAGCCGGTCCGCCGGGACGTCCTCGTGCCGCCGGACGCGCACCTCGTACCCGGCCCGCTTCACCCGGTTGTACGCCTGCCGGACGGTGCGCATCGCCCGCCCCTCCAGGGTGAACTCGACGACGTCCACGATCGCCTCGTCCCCGAGTTCCAGCGCGTCCAGGCCGTGCCGGGCGTACACCGTCCCGGCCTCCTCGCCCGCGCCCATCACCGCCGGGATCCACCCGTGCGCCCGTGCCTCGGCCAGCCAGGGTGCGATCGCCCCCGGCCATGCCTCCGGGTCGCCGAGCGGGTCCCCGGACGCCAGGCTCACCCCGCCGACGACGCGGTAGGCGACGGCGGCCTTGCCGGTCGGCGACCACACCACGCTCTTCTCCCGGCGCAGCGCGAAGTAGCCGAGCGAGTCGCGGTCGCCGTGCCGCTCCAGCAGCGCCCGCAGCCGTTTCTCGTCGTCCACGGTGAGCGGGTCGACGGCCCGCCGGGAGCGGAAGGCGGCGTAGAGGACGGCGAGGACGAGGACCGTGCTGAGCACGTTGATCACGACGTTGGCCCAGTTGGGCGGCTCGACGCCCGGGAAGTGGGACTCCTCGGCCGCGACCGACACCAGTCGCAGGGTGCCGTAGTGCCAGCGCTCCGCGAACGTCGAGCGGGCCGCGTCCGGGGCCCGGTCGGTGGCCGTCACCAGCAGCCCGGCCAGCAGGCTCGCGGCCAGGCCGCCGCCGACGGCCACGGTGGCCGCGAGCCGGGGGTTGGACCGGTCGCCCTTGGCGTAGAACTCCCGGCGGCCGGCCAGCAGCGCGCCCACGAAGGCGGCCGTCAGCGCCAGGGAGATCCAGTTCTGTCCGTGCCGCCGGATCTCCGGGAACGCCATGGCGACGGCGAACAGGGCCAGGAAGAGCCCGCTCATCACCAGGTTGAGGATCCACGCGGCCCGCTTGCGGCGCCGCATGGTGATCGCGAGGAAGGCGGTGAACACACCGGAGGCGAAGCCGGCCGTCAGCAGGTACGGGGTGAAGAAGTCGTCCTGGTTGTGCCGGCGCACGTCCTGGCCGAGCGAGACCCACACCGCGCTGAGGAAGTTGACGAAGGCGACGGTCCGCAGGTACCAGACGGCGAAGGCGGCGGCCCTCCGGGAAACCACCGCGGACCACCCGGCCCGCCCGCCCGTCCGCTCAGCCCCGACTCGCTGCTCCACGGCAATCCGGGCATCTCCCATGGACCAGGATCATATGGCGCACCCCCCGACGAACCACACTTTCCCACCCCCACCGCCACGCCGACACCCCCACGCGTCGGCCCGGCCCCGCCCACCACGACACCACCAGCCCCGACCCCCACCCAGCCCCCCCGCGACCGACCGAGTGAAGCCGTGCCACCGCCCCGGCGTTCAGCGGTGACGGCGTGCTCCGGCGGTACCCCGTCCGACGGCGTGATGTGTCCCCGCCACGCCGGCGTTCAGCGGTGTCGGCGTGTTCTGGCGGTGCCCCGTCCGACGGCGTGATGTGTCCCCACCGCGCCGGCGTTCAGCGGTGTCGCCGTGTTCCGATGCTGTCCCCGTCCGGCGGTCTGAGGTGTCCTCACCGCGACGGCGTTCAGCGGTATCGGCGTGCTCCGGCGGTACCCCGTCCGATGGCGTGATGTGTCCCCACCGCCCCGGCGTTCAGCGGTGACGGCGTGCTCCGATGGTGCCCCGTCCGGCGGTGCCCGGCCGACGGCGCCCGCGCCCGCTCCGCCGGTCCGCCGCCGTCACCCGGCTCACGACTGCTGTCGGTGACCTCTTTCCGCCGCGACGGTGCTCCGCCGCGGCGGTGCAGGTCTGCGGTGTCCGGACGGCCGCCGTCGCCCGGCCCATAACCCCTGTCGGTGACCTCTTTCCGCCGCGACGGCGCTCCGCCGCGACGGCGCTCCGCCGCGACGGCGCTCCGCCGCGGCGGTGCGGGTCGGCGGTGGCCGGACGGCCGCGGCCGACTACTCCTCCTGCGCCGGCTCTTATTCGCTCTCCGGCTCTTACTCGGTCTCCGGGTCCTTCTCGGTCTCCGGCTCCGGGGTCTGCTGCGGTTCCGGCGTCTCCGGCAGCTCCGCTGCCAGCGCGGCGGCGCTTCGCACGAGCGGCAGCGCCAGCAGCGCGCCCACGCCCTCGCCCACCTTCACGCCCTGCTGCAGCAGCGGCTCCAGGGCCATCCGGTCCAGCGCCTTCGCCTGCCCCGGCTCACCGCTGTCGTGCCCGGCCAGCCACCAGTCCGGCGCCCGGAACGCGACCCGCTGGGCGACCAGCGCGCACGCGGCGGCCACGACCCCGTCGAGCAGCACCGGCAGTTTCCGCACCGCGCACTGGAGCAGGAACCCGGTCATCGCCGCGAGGTCCGCCCCGCCGACGGCCGCCAGCAGCTGCAACTGGTCCCCGAGCACCGGCCGGGCCCGGCGCAGCGCGTCCCGGACCGCCGCGCACTTGCGCATCCAGGTCAGGTCGTCGATCGCGAGCCCGCCGCGCCCGGTCACCACGGACGCGTCGGTACCGCACAGCGCGGCGATCAGCACCGCCGCAGGCGTGGTCCCGCCCACGCTGACGTCGCCGAGCACCACGAGATCGGTCCCCGAGTCGGCCTCCTCGTCGGCGACCGCGACACCGGCCCGCAGCGCGGCCTCGGCCTCCTCGAGGGTGAGCGCGTCCTCGATGTCGATACGGCCGCTGCCCCGCCGCACCCGGTGCCGTACCACGTCCTGCGGAAAGGCGTCCGGCGCGCAGTCCAGGGCCATGTCCACGACCCGTACGGGCACCTCCAGCCGGCGCCCGAGCACGGCAACCGGGCTCGCGCCCTCCAGGACCGCCCGCACCAGCTGCTCCGCGCCGCCCGCGGGCCGCGCCGACACGCCCAGCCCGGCGATGCCGTGGTCCCCGGCGAACAGCACCACACGCGGCCGCTCGACGGGCCGCACCGGCACCTCGCCCCGCGCGGCGGCCAGCCATTCGCCCAGCTCGTCCAGGCGGCCCAGGGCCCCGGGCGGCACGATCTGGCGCTCGCGCCGGGCCTCGGCGTCACGGCGCACGCCCCCGTCCGGGCGCTCGATCAGATCGGTGAAGTCGTCCAGATTAAGGCTGCTCATTCGCCGAACAGTACCGCCCGCCGGCGAACGCCCCGGCGCCACATCGCCACCACACACCCACGACGTCTTTGCACCTCAGATCGGTATCCCATACGTTCCGCTTTGCCGCGGAATGTCGCACAGGGAGCCGCCCATGCCGACCACGCCCCTCACCCCGCAGATCACCACCCCCCACGACCCCTTCCAGGAGCCCCGCCGCGAGGACTGCCCCTGGTGCGGCTCCCGGAGCCTGCGCACCCGCCTGCGCGCGCCCGATCCGCTGCGCCACCGTCCGGGCACGTTCGTCCTCGACGAGTGCCGCGAATGCGCCCACGCCTTCCAGAACCCCCGGCTCACCGCCGAGGGATTCGCCTTCTTCCACCGGGACTTCTACGAAAGGCAGCTGGAGGAGTTCGCCGCCCGCATCCAGACCGCCGAGGCGGTCCGGCGCCGGCACCGCGCCACCGCCTGGCGGCTGTCCGCACTGCGCGAACCGGAGAGCTGGCTGGACGTCGGCACGGGCCACGCCCGCTTCCCCGAGGCGGCGAAGGAGTTCTTCCCGTACACCAGCTTCGACGGGCTGGACCCGACGGCCCGGGTCGAGCAGGCCCTCCTGGAGGGCCGCGTGGAGGAGGCGCACCGCGGCTGTCTGACGACCCCCGGCACGGCGGCCCGGCTGCGCGCCCGCTACGACGTGGTCACCATGTTCCACCATCTGCAGCACGCCCCCGACCCGCGCGCCGAACTCCGCGCCGCGCTGACCGTCCTGCGCCCCGGCGGCCACCTGGTCGTCGAAGTACCCGACCCGCGCTGCCTGTTCGCCACCCTGCTCGGCCGGTGGTGGCTGCCGTACGGCCAGCCGCGCCACCTCCACCTGGTGCCGCACGCCAACCTGTGCGCGGAACTCGCCTCGCTGGGCTGCACGGTCCTGCTCACCGACCGCACGACCGCGCACGTCCCCCACGACCTGTCAGCGGCCCTCTGCCTGGCCCTGGCCCACGCCCACCCGGTCGTCCAGCTGGCGGCGACACCGGTGCTCGACCTGGCCTACGCCCTCGACCGTGTCCTGGCGCCCCTCCTGCGCCGTACGCCGTTCGCCAACGCGTACCGGATCGTGGCCCGCAAGGACACCCGCTGACGGCGGTCGCCGGCACGGCCGGTGCCGCCCTCACCCCCTGAGCGGCAGCGCCTGCCCGGCCACCACCAGCAGCACCTGCTCGCACTCGTCCGCGAAGGCCGCGTTCAGCCGGCCCAGTTCGTCCCGGTAGCGGCGGCCGGAGGCGGTGGCCGGGACGATCCCCGAACCCACCTCGTTGGAGACGGCCACCACGGTCCGCCGGGTGCGGCGCACCGCCTGCGTCAGCTCCCGCACCCGCTCGCGCAGCGCCTTCTCGCCACCGCCCGCCCACTCCGCGTCGTCCCACGCCCCGACGGAGTCCATCACGTCCGTCAGCCACAGCGACAGGCAGTCGACCAGCAGCGGCGGCCCCTCCTCGGCCAGCAGCGGCACCAGGTCCGTCGTCTCCTTCGTCCGCCACGACCCCGGCCGCCGCTCCCGGTGCGCGTCCACCCGGGCCGCCCACTCGGTGTCCCCGCCGCGCGTGCCGCCCGTCGCCACGTACAGCACACCCGGGAACGTCGCCAGCCGCCGTTCCGCCTCCACCGACTTGCCCGAGCGCGCCCCGCCCAGCACCAGAGTCCGGCGCGGTACGTCCGGCACCTCCTCGTACGCCCCGACCGTCAGCGTCGTCCCGTCCGGCACCGCCCGCGCCCCGGCCGCCGCGAGCCGGCGCCGCAACTCCGCGCCGGGCGGCACGTCGTGGCCGAGGTGCACCGCGAGGACGTCCGTCGTGGGCCCCACCGAGCCGACCGCGCGCAGCCGGGCGAGCGCGTCGGGACGCCCCACGACGTCCACGAGAACCATGTCGTACGACTCCGCCGTCGCCTCCTCCAGACCGGCCGGAGCCCCGCCCGGCGGCAGGTACAGCAGCCGCTGCCCGTCCGGTCCGGTCACCGCGTACCCGGTGCCGCCCCCGTCCATCGCCACGGCCCGTACCCGATGCCCCGTCAGCAGCGCCAACTCCCGCCCGTCCGGCACCCGGCCGGGCTGAGGCAGCCCGGCCGGCACCTCCACGGCCGGCCCGTCGTGCGGATGCGACAGCAGCACCTGCCGCACCCCGCCCAGCGACTGCCCGGCGCGCGCCGCCGCGAACGCCGCTCCCGGCGTCAGGTCGAGCAGCAGCGTGCCGTCCACGAGCGCCGCGGTCGCCGCCCGCGCGTCCGGCCCGAGCGCGCTCGCACAGGTGGCACAGGAACAGTCGGGTCGAGGCAGGCCCGCGGGGGCACCGGTACCGAGCAGAGTGATTTCCACAGACCGATTTTCGCCTGTCCCGGCAGCTCTTGCGCTTCCGGCTAGGCTGCCAGCAGGTGTTGCATCGAAGGAGGCCCACATGACGGCATGGACGTGGCGGTTCGAGAAGGCCGACGGGACGGAGGTCCAGCCCGCCGTGCAGCCCGAGGAGTTCACCACGCAGGGGGATGCCGAGTCCTGGATCGGGGAGCACTGGAAGGCACTGGAGGAGGGCGGAGCCGACCAGGTGCGGCTGTTCGAGGAGACCAGCGAGATCTACGGGCCGATGAGCCTGCACGCCGACGCGTGACCCAGCCGGGCAGCGGCGTGAGGAGGGCCTCCCTCCTCACTGCTCGCCCAGCGTCACCTCGACCGACTTCCCGGAGCCGTCGCGCTCGTACGTCACCCGCGTCCGCGCCCCCGGCCGGGCGGCCGCCAGCGCCTCCGACAGCGAGGTGATGGTGGTGATGCGCTCGTCGCCCAGCCTGGTGATGACGTCACCGACTTGCAGGCCCGCCGCGGCGGCCGCGCCGCCGCCGCGGACGGTGACCACGGCCACCCCGGCCGGCTGGTAGCTGTCGTCCACGACCGTCCGCGCGGTGATGCCGAGGGCCGCCCGCCCGGAGTCGACGACCTTGCCGTCCCTGACGATCTGGTCGGCGATCGTCCGCACCATCGACACCGGGATCGCGAACCCGATGCCGGGCACCGCCCCGCCGCCGAGGCTCGGGTCGGCCGCGGCCAGCGTCGGGATGCCGATCACCCGCCCGTCGAGGTCGACCAGGGCGCCGCCGCTGTTGCCCGGGTTGATCGCGGCCGACGTCTGCACCATGTTCGCGATCGTCGCGCCCGTGCCGCCGCCGTCGCTGCCCTCGCTGACGGTCCGTCCGGTCGCCGAGACGATGCCCTGGGTCACACTGGACGACAGCCCGAGCGGCGACCCCATGGCCAGCACGATGTGGCCGACCTCCACCTTCTCGGAGTCGCCGAACACCGCCGGCTTCAGTCCGTCCGGCACCTTGTCCAGCTTGATCACGGCGAGGTCCTGGTCGGGGTAGGAGTAGACCAGGCTCGCGGTGAGCGGCTCCTCGTCGTTGGCCGTGGTCACCTGGAAGGTCTTCTCCGCGCCGATCACGTGCGCGTTCGTGACGATGTGCCCCCGGTCGTCGTACACCACCCCGGACCCCAGGTCGTGACTCGCCTGGATCTGCACGACCGACGGCAGCACCTCCTTGATGACCCGCTGGTACCGGCTCTGCAGGTCGTCGGCGGCCATCGCCGCCGCCCGCGCGGTCGCCGGGGTGTCCCGCCCGGCCGGGGCCAGGGGGGCGGAGCAGCCCGCGACGAGGGCCGCGCCGATCACCAGCGCGGCGGCGCAGACGGTCGCCCGGAGGGCATACGCACGGGTACGGGAAGCGTCCATGCCCCGAGTCTCACCGCGCGATGATCACCCGGCCCGTGCTGTTGCCCCGAACGGGCTCAGCCGCGTACCCCGCACAGATGCAGCAGCGCCGCCACCCCTCGGTAGGGGTCCGTGCGCCCGGCCCGCTCCTCGGCCGCCAGCAGCGTCTCCAGGTCCTCCGGGACCGGCGCGCCGTCCGCCGCCGTGTCCGTGAAGACCCGCACGCCGTACCAGGCGTGCAGCGGGGCGGCGATGCCGTCGAGGGTGGCGGCGAGGGACGTGAGACGGTCGGCCCGCACGTCCAGGCCGAGCCGGTTCGTGTAGGCCGTGGTGTCGAAGGCGGCCAGGGCACCCGCCCAGTCGCCGGACAGGCCCGGCCGCATGGCGAGCGCGTCGCCGTTGCGGACGAGCAGGGAGAGCAGACCGCCGGGGGCCAGCACCCGGGCCAGGCCCGCCACCAGCGGGTCGGGTTCCTCGACGTACATCAGCACGCCGTGGCACAGCACGACGTCGAAGCTGCCCGGCAGGAAGTGCACACCGGTGTCCCGCCCGTCGCCCTGCACCAGCCGGACCCGCTCGCGGATCCCCTCCGGCTCCCGGGTCACGGCCTCCCGGGCGGCGGCGATCATCCTCGTGTCCTGCTCGACCCCGGTCACCTGGTGGCCGAGCCGGGCCAGCCGCAGCGCCTGCGTGCCCTGGCCCATGCCGACGTCGAGCACCCGCAGCCGCTGCCCGACCGGGAACCGCCCGGATATCTGTTCGTCCAGCTGCCGGGCCACCAGCTCCTGGCGCACGACATCGCGCAGGCCGCCCAGCCCGTTCAGCCAGGCAGCGGCCGCACCCCCGGTGAAAGCGTCAGCGCTCAGGGCCGCTCTCCGCGCTTGACCTGCGGCTTGGGCAGCCGGAGCCGGCGCATCTGCAGCGACCGCATCAGGGCGTAGGCGACCGCGCCGCGCGTGTTCTCGTTCGGGAAGCGCTCCTTGAGCCGCTTCTTCAGCCGGAAGCCGCTGACCGCCGCGTCCAGCACGATCAGCACGATCACGATCAGCCACAGCAGCAGCGCGATGCTCTGGATCGACGGCACCCGCACCACGCTGAGCACGAGGATCACGACGGCGAGCGGCAGGAAGAACTCCGCCACGTTGAAGCGGGAGTCCGTCCAGTTCCGGGCGAACTTGCGGACCGGGCCCTTGTCCCGGGCCGGGAGGTAGCGCTCGTCGCCGCTGGCCAGCGCCTGGCGCTGGCGCTCCAGGGCCTGCCGCCGGTCCTCGCGCTGGCGCTTCGCGGCCTCCTTGCGGTTCGTCGGGGTGCTGGCGACGCTGCGGCGCTGGGACTGGGCCTCACTGCGCTTGGGCGTGGGCCGACCCTTGGGGGCCTGCGGGTCACGGGTCTGCTTGGAGAGGGTCACCGGCGCCTTGTCGGCGGTCGGGGCCTTCTCTTCCTTGGCACGGCTACGGAACACAAAACCCAAGGGTACGGGCTGCACCCGGGTGGACCCCAGCCCGGTCGGGAACGATCCGGCAACGCCGGGCGTCTCCAGAGGGGACAGAAGGGGACACACAGAGGCTTCGGTGGGATCACCTACTCCTCACGCCGGAGCGGTACGGGCCGCAGTCGTCCTCGGGGATGAGCGCATCACCCCCCGAACAGTGCGGTAATGGAGGCAGGGCCCGTACTGTGGGTCCTGTCGCAGGATCTGTGAGCCGGAGTCCGTCAGAAGGGGGCGCGCGAAGCCCATGAGCGGTGTCATGAAGCGTATGGGGATGATCTTCCGCGCGAAGGCGAACAAGGCCCTTGACCGGGCCGAGGACCCGCGCGAGACCCTCGATTACTCCTACCAGAAGCAGCTGGAGCTGCTGCAGAAGGTGCGGCGCGGCGTCGCCGACGTGGCGACCAGCCGCAAGCGCCTGGAGCTCCAGCTCAACCAGCTCCAGCAGCAGTCCTCCAAGCTGGAGGACCAGGGCCGCAAGGCGCTCGCGCTCGGCCGCGAGGACCTGGCCCGCGAGGCGCTGTCCCGCCGCGCCGCCCTCCAGCAGCAGGTCACCGACCTGGAGACGCAGCACGCGACCCTCCAGGGCGAGGAGGAGAAGCTCACCCTCGCGGCCCAGCGCCTGCAGGCCAAGGTGGACGCCTTCCGTACGAAGAAGGAGACCATCAAGGCCACCTACACCGCCGCCCAGGCCCAGACCCGCATCGGCGAGGCGTTCTCCGGCATCTCGGAGGAGATGGGCGACGTCGGCCTCGCCATCCAGCGCGCCGAGGACAAGACCGCCCAGCTCCAGGCGCGGGCCGGCGCCATCGACGAACTGCTCGCCTCCGGTGCCCTCGACGACCAGTCCGGCATGGCCAAGGACGACATCCAGGCCGAGCTGGACCGGCTCAGCGGTGGTACGGATGTAGAGCTGGAACTGCAGCGCATGAAGGCCGAGCTGGCCGGGGGCTCCCCGCAGCAGGCCATCGAGGGCGGCACCGGTCAGGGGCAGTCCCAGCAGCAGCCGCAGGACACCCCGCGCTTCGACAAGCAGTAGCCCGGCGCCGGGGCCCGAGCCGAGGAGGCCGACGTGATCGTACGGATCATGGGGGAGGGCCAGGTGAGGCTGGACGACGTCCACCTCGCCGAGCTGAACCAGCTGGACGACGAACTGCTGGCCGAGATGGAGAGCGGCGACGGCGAGGGCTTCCGCCGCACGCTCACCGCTCTCCTGGACGCCGTCCGCCGGCTCGGCGGCCCGCTTCCCGACGACTCCCTGGAACCCTCCGACCTGATCCTGCCGTCGCCCGACGCGACGCTGGACGAGGTCCGGGCACTGCTCAGCGACGACGGCCTGATCCCGGGCTGAGCGGCCGGCCGCTCAGCCGGTCAGCCCACGGTGAACCAGGTGCTGCGGGACTTCTGCCACTCCGGGTGCGCGAGATCCTTCGCCTCGGTGCCGTCGCCGTAGAGGTCGGCGGCACCGTCGTCGGTCACCAGCTGCACCCGGGCGCCGGCGGCGGCCAGGTCGGGCACGGACACCACGGACTCCCAGCCGCCCGCGTCCGCCGTCGGCAGGTCCAGCACCTTCACGGGCTGGTGTCCGGCGACCCCGTCCCAGGAGTACAGGGCGTACGGGGCGCTGTTGTCCTCGGCCGCCCAGGACCCGGCCAGGATCAGGTACTGCCCCTGCGCGTTGCGGCGCAGGTCCCGTATGGAGAGCCCGCCGAGGTCCAGCTCGACCGGCGTGCCGAACGCCGCCTTCGTCCCGCGTGCCACCTGGTCCATGTTCGTCACCGGCACGATCAGCGCCTTCCCGCCGTTCTGCGGCGGCACCAGCGGGGCGCGGAAGCCGACGTAGGCGGTGGTGGTGGAACCGGGGGCGAACTCCAGCCCCTCCACGTTGAAGCCGTCGGCCTGCTTCGGTGTCTGCCCGTCGGCGGTCGCGTCGGCGAAGCCGTACCGGCCGCCGTTCGCCTCGTCCCAGGCCACCAGGTCCTCACGCAGCCGGTGCCCGGCCGTGCCGAAGGCCAGCTGGGTGGCGGCGCCCGACCCGGAGACGGTCGTCGTGAACACCGTGTCGCGGTCCGCCTTGTACTCGCCGTCCTTGTTGTTGCCCAGCGAACCCGTCCAGTAGACCGTGTTCCCGACCCGTGCCGCGCCCTCGATGTCCACCTCCTTGTCGGCGCCGAGCGCGTCGTCCAGGTCCCAGCTGCGCACCGGCGCGCCGGAGACCGCGCCGTCGTACAGGCGCAGGGTGTTGTCCTCGTCGTCGGCGACGAGGACGTAGCCGCCGCCGGCGTCGACGGCGGCGGAGGCGTCCGAGGCGCCCGTCAGGTAGCGGGCGTCGGCACCGTGCTGGACGGCCGGGGACGCCGCGTAGTGCAGGGTGGTGGTGGCCGTCCTGCCGCCCAGGCCGGTCACCGTCAGCGTGAGGTCGGTGTAGCCGCGGGCGTGCGCGGTGACGGCGACGGTACGGCTGCCGCCGGTGCCGGTGACCCGCACGTCGGCGGTGCCGGCCACGGTGCTCCTGCTGCTCCTGGTGGCGGTGACCCTCAGCGCCGAGGCGTCCGCGCCGCTCTGCGCGACGGTCAGCCCGACGGTGGGGTCCCCGGTGCTGCCGACGGCGCCCGACAGGTAGGAGGCCGACAGTTCGACCGTCGGCGTGCCGTACGACGCGGCCTGCACGGACGTGGTGAGACCGGCCGTGGGGACGAGCGCGAGGGCGGCGACGGACCAGAGCGGGAATCGGCGCACGGGGTGCCTTTCGTCGGCGGGATGCTGGGAGAGCTGGGAGAAGGGTGCGGACGCCCGGTCAACGGCCCTTGACGGACGGACGTCGGACGGGCGACGCCGCGCGTAACAGCTCGGTGGCGCGAGTTCGTGTTCCGGCCGTCCGGTACCGGGGTGCACCGGGTGACCGCACGGCTGACCGGCACCGCGGGGGCGCCGTACTGTTCACACCGTGAGCACTCTCGAACGTGCCCGTTGCGGGCTCAGGGCCCATCCGCTGGCGCTGGACGCGGCCGTCGCGGCGGGCGTGCTGCTCTGCATGGTCGTGGGGTCCTTCGTCGTGCCCCGCGGCCGGCACGGCGTCACCTGGGGGATCCGGACCCCCGCCGTCCTCAGTCTCGTCCTCATGCTGATCGGCGCGGCGGCACTGGTCCTGCGCCGCCGCCGGCCCCGCGCGGTCCTGGCCGTCACCGGCACCGTCTCGGTCATCGAGCTGGTCACCGGAGACCCGCGCGCCCCGGTCGCGATGTCCGCCGTCGTCGCCCTGTACACCGTCGCCGCGACCACCGACCGGGCCACCACCTGGCGGCTCGGCCTGCTCACCATGGCCGGGCTGACGGCCGCCGCCATGCTCGCCGGCCCGCTGCCCTGGTACGCCCAGGAGAACATCGGCGTCCTCGCCTGGACCGGCATCGGCGCCACCGCCGGAGACGCCGTACGCAGCCGCCGCGCGGTCGTCCAGGCCATCAGGGACCGCGCGGAACGCGCCGAACGCACCCGCGAGGAGGAGGCCCGCCGCCGGGTCGCCGAGGAGCGGCTGCGCATCGCCCGCGACCTGCACGACGTCGTCGCCCACCACATCGCCCTGGTGAACGTGCAGGCCGGCGTCGCGGCCCACGTCATGGACAAGCGGCCCGACCAGGCCAAGGAGGCCCTCGCACACGTCCGCGAGGCCAGCCGCAGCGCGCTGAACGAACTGCGTGCCACGGTCGGCCTGCTCCGCCAGTCAGGCGACCCGGAGGCCCCCACCGAGCCCGCCCCCGGCCTGAGCCGCCTGCAGGAGCTGGCCGACACCTTCCGCAGCGCCGGCCTGCCGGTGGCCGTGGCCCGCGCCGACCAGGGCGGCGAACTCCCGGCGGCCGTCGACCTGGCCGCCTACCGGATCGTCCAGGAGGCCCTGACCAACGTGCAGAAGCACGCGGGCCCCGGGGCCGAGGCCGAGGTGAGCGTCGTACGCGTCGGACCGGACCTGGAGGTCACCGTCCTCGACGACGGCCCCGGGAAGCCGGGCGCGCCCGAGGCCGGCGGCGGGCACGGGCTGCTCGGGATGCGCGAGCGGGTCACCGCGCTCGGCGGCACCCTGACCACCGGGCCCCGCTACGGCGGCGGCTTCCGCGTCCATGCGATCCTGCCGGTCATGACGACCACGGCCCAGGGGGAGCCCGTATGACCATCCGTGTCCTGCTCGCCGACGACCAGGCGCTGCTGCGCAGCGCGTTCCGGGTGCTGGTCGACTCCGAGCCCGACATGGAGGTGGTGGGGGAGGCGTCCGACGGCGCGGAAGCGGTCCGGCTGGCCGGGGAGCACGTCCCCGACATCGTCCTCATGGACATCCGGATGCCCGGCACCGACGGCCTCGCCGCCACCCGCCTGATCAGCGCGGAACCGGACCTCGCCCGGGTCCGCGTGGTCATCCTGACCACCTTCGAGGTGGACGACTACGTCGTCCAGGCGCTGCGGGCCGGTGCCTCCGGCTTCCTCGGCAAGGGCAGCGAGCCGGAGGAGCTGCTGAACGCCATCCGGGTCGCGGCGGACGGCGAGGCCCTGCTGTCACCGGCCGCCACGAAGGGCCTGATCGCCCGCTTCCTCGCCCGGGGCGACGACGGCGACCCCCTCGACCCGGCCCGCGCCGAGCGGCTCGGCGCGCTCACCGGCCGGGAGCGGGAGGTCCTCGTCCAGGTCGCCGGCGGCCACTCCAACGACGAGATCGCCGAGCGCCTGGCGGTCAGCCCGCTGACGGTGAAGACGCACGTCAACCGGGCCATGGCCAAGCTCGGGGCGCGGGACCGGGCACAGCTGGTCGTGATCGCGTACGAGTCGGGCCTGGTACGTCCGCGGACGGAGTGATCTCCACCCGCGTGTACTGCGCGGGGAGTAGGGGCCGGATAAGGAACGGGACCTGGGGCCTACGGTCCGGCCGTCCGGCATGGCCCAGGGTGGTGAGGTGGGCGCTCACCGGCGTCCTCGCCGCTTCTGCCGCTCCCAGAAGAGAGACCCTGATCCATGTCCTGGCTGTCGAGATTCAGCCTCCGGCAACGGGCCCTTGTCGGCCTGATGTCGCTCATCGCGCTCGTCTTCGGGCTGATCGCGATACCCCAGATCAAGCAGCAGCTGCTGCCCACCATCAACCTGCCGATGGTGTCGGTGATCGCGCCGTACCAGGGCGCCTCGCCCGACGTGGTCGAGAAGCAGGTCGTCGAGCCGATCGAGGACAACCTCGAAGCCGTCGACGGTGTCACGGGGGTCACCTCCACCGCGAGCGAGGGCAACGCCGTGATCATGGCGTCCTTCGACTACGACGACGACACCAAGCAGATCGTCTCCGACGTCCAGCAGGCCGTGAACCGGGCCCGCAACCAGCTCCCGGACGACGTCGACCCGCAGGTGATCTCCGGCTCCACCGACGACATGCCCACCGTCGTCCTCGCCGTCACCTCCGGCAAGGACCAGCAGGCCCTCGCCGACCAGCTCGACACCACGGTCGTACCGGCCCTGAAGGACATCGACGGCGTCGGCCGCGTCCAGGTCATGGGCGTCCGGGACCGGCAGGTCACCGTCACCCCCGACGACGCGAAGCTCGCGCGGGCGGGCCTCACCCCGGCGGCGCTCGGCCAGGCCCTGCAGGCGGGCGGCGCGACCGTGCCGGCCGGCTCCTTCGACGAGGACGGCGCCAACCGCACCGTCCAGGTCGGCGGCGGCTTCACCTCGCTGCGGCAGATCGAGGACCTGATGGTCACCGGCGCGGGCGGGGAGAAGCCCGTACGCCTCGGTGCCGTGGCCACCGTCGAGGAGCGGCCGGCCCCGGCCGACTCCCTCACCCGCACCGACGGCAGGCCCAGCCTCGCCGTCAACGTGACGATGGACCACGACGGCAGCGCGGTCTCCATCTCCGACGCCGTCCAGGACAAGCTGCCCGGCCTGCGCGAGGACCTCGGCGCGGGGGCGAAGCTCACGGTCGTCAGCGACCAGGGGCCGGCCGTGTCCAAGTCCATCAAGGGACTGACCACCGAGGGCGCCCTCGGCCTGCTCTTCGCGGTCCTGGTGATCCTCCTCTTCCTCGCCTCGATCCGCTCCACGCTCGTCACGGCGGTCTCCATCCCGCTGTCCGTCGTGCTCGCGCTGATCGTGCTGTGGACCCGCGGCCTGTCGCTCAACATGCTCACGCTGGGCGCGCTGACCATCGCCATCGGCCGGGTCGTCGACGACTCGATCGTGGTGCTGGAGAACATCAAGCGGCATCTCGGCTACGGCGAGGAACGCAAGGAGGCCATCCTCACCGCCGTGCGCGAGGTGGCCGGCGCGGTCACCTCCTCCACCCTCACCACGGTCGCCGTGTTCCTGCCGATCGGGCTGGTCGGCGGCATGGTGGGCGCCCTGTTCGGGTCGTTCAGCATCACGGTGACGGCGGCCCTGCTGGCCTCCCTCCTGGTCTCGCTGACGGTCGTACCGGTCCTGTCGTACTGGTTCCTGCGCGCCCCGAAGGGCACGCCCGAGGACGCGGCGGAGGCCCGCCGCAAGGCCGAGGAGAAGGAGGCGAACAGCCGCCTCCAGCGCGCGTACGTGCCCGTCCTGCGCTTCGCCACCCGGCGCCGCCTCACCAGCGTGCTGATCGCGGTCGTCGTCCTCGTGGTCACGTTCGGCATGGGCGGCCTGCTGAAGACGAACTTCTTCGACCAGGGCGAGCAGGAGGTCCTCACCGTCAAGCAGAAGCTGAGGCCCGGCACCAGCCTGTCCGCCACCGACGCGCAGGCGAAGAGGGTCGAGAAGCTGCTGGCCTCCACCGACGGCGTGCAGGACTACCAGGTCACCGTCGGCTCCTCCGGCTTCATGGCGGCCTTCGGCGGCGGCACCGACACCAACCAGGCGTCGTACCAGGTGATGCTGGCGGACTCGGCGTCGTACGACGACGTGCAGCGGCACATCGAGGACGGCCTGAAGAAGCTGAAGGGCATCGGTACGACCACCGTGTCGGCCGGTGACGGTTTCGGCAGCCAGGACCTGAGCGTGGTGGTCAAGGCGTCCGACGCGCAGGCGCTGAAGACGGCCGCGGAACAGGTCCGCTCCACGGTCGCCGGCCTCGACCACGTCACGGACGTCAGCAGCGACCTGGCCGAGAGCGTGCCGCGGATCTCCGTCCGGGCGAACTCCCGGGCGGCGGCGGCCGGGTTCGACGACCAGAAGCTGGGCGCCGCGGTGGCGCAGGCCGTACGCGGGACCACGGCGGCCAAGGCGATCCTCGACGACACCGAGCGTGATGTCGTCGTCGCGTCCGAGAGGCCCGCGACCACCCTCGCCCAGCTGCGGAACCTGCGGCTCGGCCCGGTGCGGCTCGGCGACATCGCCACGGTGCGGCTGGTGGACGGTCCCGTCTCCATGACCCGTATCGACGGGCAGCGCGCGGCCACCGTCACCGCCCGGCCGACGGGTGACAACACCGGTGCGATCAGCGGAAAGCTCCAGTCGAAGATCAAGGCCCTGAAGCTCCCCGCGGGCGCCACGGCCGAGATCGGCGGTGTCAGCTCGGACCAGGACGACGCGTTCAAGAACCTGGGCCTGGCCATGCTGGCGGCCATCGCGATCGTCTTCATGCTGCTGGTCGCGACCTTCCGTTCGCTGGCCCAGCCGCTGATCCTGCTGGTCTCCATCCCCTTCGCCGCGACGGGCGCGATCGGCCTGCTGCTCGCCACCGGCACCCCGATGGGCGTGCCCGCGATGATCGGCATGCTGATGCTGATCGGCATCGTGGTGACCAACGCGATCGTGCTGATCGACCTGATCAACCAGTACCGCGGCCAGGGCTACGGCGTGGTGGAGGCCGTGATCGAGGGCGGCCGGCACCGGCTCCGGCCGATCCTGATGACGGCGCTGGCGACCGTCTTCGCGCTGCTGCCGATGGCCCTGGGCGTCACCGGCGAGGGCGGCTTCATCGCCCAGCCGCTGGCCGTGGTCGTCATCGGCGGCCTGATCACCTCGACCCTGCTGACCCTGCTCCTCGTCCCGACGCTCTACGCGATGCTGGAGCTCCGCAAGGAGCGCCGGGCGAAGAAGCGGGCGGCGAAGAAGCAGGACCGGGAGCCGCAGGTGCTGGAACCGGCCGGCGTCTGACACGACCGAGGCCCGGCTCCCCCCGCGCGGGGGGAGCCGGGCCTCGCTCGTGCGCCACGGCCCTACGGCAGCGCGAGCATCCGCTCCAGCGCCAGCTTGGCGAACGCTTCCGTCTCCTTGTCGACCTCGATGCGGTTGACCAGGTTGCCCTCGGCCAGGGACTCCAGGGCCCAGACCAGGTGGGGCAGGTCGATGCGGTTCATGGTCGAGCAGAAGCAGACCGTACGGTCGAGGAAGACGATCTCCTTGCCCTCGGGGGCGAAACGGTTCGCCAGGCGGCGGACCAGGTTCAGCTCGGTGCCGATGGCCCACTTGGAACCGGCCGGGGCGGCTTCGAGGGCCTTGATGATGTACTCGGTCGAGCCGACGTGGTCCGCGGCGGCCACGACCTCGTGCCGGCACTCGGGGTGGACCAGGACGTTCACGCCCGGGATGCGGGCGCGGACGTCGTTCACCGACTCCAGGCTGAACCGGCCGTGGACCGAGCAGTGGCCGCGCCACAGGATCATCTTCGCGGCGCGCAGCTCGTCCGCGGTGAGACCGCCGTTCGGCTTGTGCGGGTTGTAGACCACGCAGTCGTCCAGGGACATCCCCATGTCCCGTACGGCGGTGTTGCGGCCCAGGTGCTGGTCGGGCAGGAACAGGACCTTGGTCGTCGAGGGCTCCCCCTGCGCGAAGGCCCAGTCCAGCGCCCGCTTGGCGTTGGAGGAGGTGCAGATCGTGCCGCCGTGCTTGCCGGTGAACGCCTTGATGTCGGCCGAGGAGTTCATGTACGACACCGGCACCACCTGCTCGGCGATGCCCGCCTCGGTCAGCACGTCCCAGCACTCGGCGACCTGTTCGGCGGTCGCCATGTCGGCCATGGAGCAGCCGGCGGCGAGGTCGGGCAGGACGACCTTCTGGTCGTCGGACGTCAGGATGTCCGCGGACTCGGCCATGAAGTGCACACCGCAGAAGACGATGTACTCGGCCTCCGGGCGGGCGGCCGCGTCCCGGGCCAGCTTGAAGGAGTCGCCCGTGACGTCGGCGAACTGGATGACCTCGTCGCGCTGGTAGTGGTGGCCGAGCACGAAGACCTTGTCACCGAGCTTCTCCTTGGCCGCGCGGGCGCGCTCCACTAGGTCGGGGTCGGACGGCGACGGCAGGTCACCGGGGCATTCGACGCCCCGCTCGCTCTTCGGGTCGGCCTCGCGGCCGAGCAGCAGCAGGGCGAGCGGGCTCGGCTGTACGTCGAGCTCCGGGGTCTGGGCGGTGGTCACGACACGCACCCTTTCTACTTTTCGTCTAACTGACGCTATCTATCATAACCGCTTCACGTCACTTTGACGATGGCCATAACGTCTATGTGACGTGAATCCCGCCCGTGCTCCGTCCCCGGTCGCTGTCCGCCCGACGGGGCATGTGCGAGCATGAGGAAGGAAGAAAAACGCGACAACGCGAATGCCCGGCCCGGAATGAATCCGCGGAAACGCCGGTTGCACTCGTCGGCAAGCAGTCTCCGTACAACCCGGGAGAGATGTAGATGTCCGTATCGGACGAGACCACCACCGTCACCGACGGCATCATCCTGACCGACGCCGCCGCGGCCAAGGTGAAGGCCCTGCTCGACCAGGAAGGCCGTGACGACCTCGCGCTGCGCGTCGCCGTCCAGCCCGGCGGCTGCTCCGGCCTGCGCTACCAGCTCTTCTTCGACGAGCGCTCGCTCGACGGCGACGTCGTGAAGGACTTCGGCGGGGTCAAGGTCGTCACGGACCGCATGAGCGCCCCCTACCTCGGCGGCGCCACCGTCGACTTCGTGGACACGATCGAGAAGCAGGGCTTCACGATCGACAACCCGAACGCGACCGGCTCCTGCGCCTGCGGCGACTCCTTCAGCTGACCGGCTCGGCCGGCGGACCGAGCGTCCGGCGGCCCGACGGTTCGACAGCTCGACGGAAGGCGGCGGCCCCCGCATGGGGGCCGGCGCCTTCCGTCCGTCACGGGCGGGCCCGGCCCGGCCGTCCCACGGCTCAGCGCGGCTGTGCCGACGCGTCCGGCCTGAGCGAGCCCGGCTTCGCCTTCGGCACCGCCTCGCCGTCCGTTCCGACCACCGGCCGCCCGTCCAGCGGCGCGTCCAGCCGTACGGTCTTCACGAACTGCCTGGCCATCAGCACACACACCTGGTCCGGCCAGGGCGTCTCGGTGACCGCCACGGTCACCCGGCCGCCGCTCTCCCGCGCCGAGGTCCGGTAGTCGGCGCACACCCCGCCGGAGAAGCTCAGGTTCAGCGTCCGCCCCTCGGCCGTGTACGACATCACCTGCACACCCCGGCTCCCCTCGGGCGACCCGGAGGCCGTCGGCGCCGAGGGCGTGGACGTCGAGGGTGCGGACGCCGGGGGCGCCGCGGGCGCGGACGCCGAGGACAGGTACGCCGGGTCGACGGCCGGATACGTCACCGTGAAGTCGCCGCCCGAGGCGGGCCCCCGCACCCGGAACAGCCAGGACGGCACCAGCGTCTGCCGTCCGCCGACGGCGTGCGCGGCCAGTCCGAACACCGCCTTCTCGACCGTGACCGTGTTCCCGGCCGGCTCCGGCGTCGTCTTCGGCACCCCCGTGGCCGCGCCGCACGGCTGCTCCAGCCGGTCCTTCAGCGGCACCGGGCTCGCGCACCCGCCGATCCCCATCCGGTGGCCGTCCCGCGCCGTCCCGTGCCCGTTCAGCAGCGCCAGCGTCTTCGCCGCGCCCAGCACGGGGTAGGTGTCGCTCTTCACCGGCGCGCTCAGCAGCCCGTGGCCGCCGACCAGTTCACCCCCGCGGCCGACGGTCAGGCCGGTCGTCCAGCCGTAGGTGGGCAGTTTGCCCACCACCGGATCCGCGTCGACCACCCGCTGGGCGCCCATGACCTGGCTCGCGTCGGTCTTCGCGCCGCCCAGCCCAGCCGCCGCCAGCACCGGTGCCGCCGCGCGCTCGGCGTCGGCCACGCTGACCGGGGCGCCGGCCGGGGCGCCGGGATCCTGCGCGCAGACGGTCACCTTGCGGCAGTCGTCGGTGCCGGGCGCGTACCGGCTGTAGGTCCAGCTGCCCGGCGCGTCCCGGCTCACCAGCAGGCGCGGCCCGAAGGCGTCCTTGCCGCCGACCCGCCAGGTGCGGCCCTGGGCCACCGGCGCCCCGTCCAGGCCGAGCGCCCTCGCCAGCCGGGCCACCTGCTCCCGGCCCACCTCGGGCGCCGGCTCGTACACCGCCGCCGAGCCGGGGCCGTCCGGCAGCTCGCCCCGCGCCACGTACCGGGTGCCGTAGGGGTCCGGCTCGCCCGGCGCGACACCGCCGGTGCCGTCGCCCGCCCAGCCGTCCAGCACCAGCGCCGGGGGAGTGGTGCCCCCGCCGGACGCGGCCGGGCCGCCGCTGCCGCTGCCGCCGCCCGAGCCGCTGTTCGCGGCCACGTAGGCGCCGGCGCCGCCGACCAGCAGAACGGCGGCGGCCACGGACCCGACGACGACGTGCGACCGCCGCCGTGCGGTCCGGCCGCCGCCCGCGTCCGTGGCCGTACGCTCTTCGGATGCCTCCGGAACCTCCGCGTTCCCGGAGTTCTCAGGCCGCTCGGTGTTCACCGCATCGCTCCTCGCCGACTCGTGTCCCGCACCCCCTGCGCGGGAGACGCCGATGGGACGCGGGAGGGGAGCGCACGGTTCCCTGGAACGCGCCCCGCGGGTCAGTCGCCGTAGTCGGACATCGCGTCCAGCAGCCGGGCCGACCGCGCCGGCACCTTCACCCCGTGGATCCGGGACGGGGACACCGGCCGGGCCGCGGCGTGTTCGGGGACCGCCCAGTGCGGGACCATCCGGGCGCAGTCACCGCGCAGGGAGGCGAGGCCGCCGTCGGGCTCGGCCGGGGTGGAGGGGGTGGCCTTGAGGTTCGTCATGACCGAACCGTAGGCACGGCACGGGCTGCGAAGAAAGATCTACTATCGGGTAGTTTTGCCAGCTTCTGCGGCGGCTTCCGACCGGGTAGCGTGAACTGTCAATCCAGCCTCCCGCAGGAGATTCCCCGTCGTGCGCATCGCAGTCACCGGCTCCATCGCCACTGACCACCTCATGACCTTCCCCGGCCGTTTCGCCGACCAGTTCGTCGCGGAGCAGCTGCACACGGTTTCGCTCTCCTTCCTGGTCGACAACCTCGACGTCCGCCGCGGCGGCGTCGGCGCCAACATCGCCTTCGGCATGGGACAGCTCGGCACCGGGCCGATCCTGGTCGGCGCCGCCGGGTTCGATTTCGACGAGTACCGCGCCTGGCTCGACCGGCACGGTGTGGACACCGAGTCGGTCCGCATCTCCGAGACCCTGCACACCGCCCGCTTCGTGTGCACCACCGACGCCGACCACAACCAGATCGGCTCCTTCTACACGGGCGCGATGAGCGAGGCCCGCCAGATCGAGCTGAAGACCGTCGCCGACCGGGTGGGCGGCCTCGACCTGGTCCTGATCGGCGCCGACGACCCGGAGGCCATGCTCCGCCACACGGAGGAGTGCCGTTCGCGCGGCATCCCCTTCGCGGCCGACTTCTCCCAGCAGATCGCCCGCATGGGGGGCGACGAGATCCGCATACTGCTCGACGGCGCGACCTACCTGTTCTCCAACGAGTACGAGAAGGGCCTCATCGAGTCCAAGACCGGCTGGAGCGACGCGGAGATCCTGTCCAAGGTCGGCCACCGCGTCACCACGCTCGGCTCACGCGGCGTGCGCATCGAGCGGGCCGGCGAGGACCCGATCGAGGTCGGCTGCGCGGAGGAGGAGCGCAAGGCAGACCCCACGGGTGTCGGCGACGCCTTCCGCGCGGGCTTCCTGTCGGGGCTGGCGTGGGGCGTCTCCCTGGAGCGTGCCGCACAGGTCGGCTGCATGCTGGCGACGCTCGTCATCGAGACGGTCGGCACGCAGGAGTACCAGCTGCGGCGCGGGCACTTCATGGAGCGCTTCACCAAGGCGTACGGGGAGTCGGCCGCGGAGGAGGTCCGTACGCACCTGCGCTGACCCGGCAGCCCCCGGCACGACCACCGGCCGCCGACCGGCGCCGGCCCCCCGGGGCACGGACCGTCGGCCGGCCCGGTTCCGGCGGCGCACCTTTGCAGGTCCCTGGGGGCCCGCGGAGCCGTACCTCCGCGGGCCCTCGGGGGCTCGGTTCAGGCCCGGTGCACCTGGCGCACCTCCCTCCCGGGGCTCAGCTCAGGCGCTGCACCAGGTAGGCCGTGCCGCGTTCGGCCGGTTCCTCTCCCAGGTAGCGCTGGCCTCGCATCTCGCACCAGGCCGGGATGTCCAGCCGGGCGGCCTCGTCGTCCGACAGGACGCGGACCGTGCCGCCCGCCGGCACGTTCCCGATGACCTTGGCCAGCTCGATGACCGGGATCGGGCACCGCTTGCCCAGGGAGTCGACGACCAGTTCCTCCGAGTGCGCCCGGACGGCCGGCGCGGGCGCCCCCAGCTTCTCCCGTACGCCGGCCACGGCACCCGGCAGCACGTCCAGGAACCGCTCCACGTCCGCCTCCGCCACGCCCGGCGGCAGGGACACCCGGATGTTGCCCTCGCTGAGCACCCCCATCGCCTTCAGCACATGGCTGGGCGTCAGCGTGCTGCTCGTGCAGGACGAGCCGGAGGAGACCGAGAAGCCCGCCCGGTCCAGCTCGTGCAGCAGTGCCTCACCGTCGGCGTAGAGGCAGGAGAAGGTGACGATCCCGGGCAGCCGGCGCCCGGCGTCGCCCACCACCTCCACGTCCGGCACCAGCTCGGGCACCCGCACCCGGATCCGCTCCGTCAGCTCCCGCAGCCGTACCGCCTCCTGGGCCGCCCCGGCCCGCACCGCGCGCAGCGAGGCCACCGCGGCCACGATCGCCGGGATGTTCTCGAAACCGGGCGCCCGGCCCGACTCCCTCTCGTCCACCGGCCCTTGGGCGGCGAACCGCACCCCCTTGCGTACGACGAGCAGCCCGACGCCGGACGGCCCGCCCCACTTGTGCGCGCTGGCCGCCAGCAGCGACCAGTCACCCCCGACCGGCCCCCAGCCCAGCGACTGCGCCGCGTCCACCAGCAGCGGCACCCCGGCCGCCCGGCACACCTCGGCCACCTCCGCCACGGGCTGCTCGGTGCCGACCTCGTGGTTGGCCGACTGCAGGCACGCCAGGGCGGTGTCCGGGCGGAGCGCGGCCGCGTACGCCGAAGGAGTGACGGACCCCGTCCGGTCGACGGCCACATGGGTGACCGTTCCGCCGGCGGCCTCGAACACCTCCGCCGAATGAAGCACGGAGGAGTGTTCGACCGCAGACACGATCAGGTGGCGTCCGGCCCGGCGCCGGCCCGCCAACGCCCCCTCGATCCCGGTGTGTACGGCCCGGGTCCCCGAGGCGGTGAACACCAGCTCGTCGGGCCGGCAGCCGACCGCCTCGGCCGCCGCCTCCCGCGCGGCGTCCAGCAGCAACCGCGCCTTGCGCCCCTCCCGGTAGAGCCGGGCGGGATCGGCCCACCCCTCGTCCAGGGAGGCCAACAGGGCCTGACGGGCCACGGGGTGCAGAGGGGCGGCGGAAGCGGCGTCGAAGTAGGACACAGGGCTACGTTAAAGCTTCGGCAAGCGGGCGCGGGCGGGGGGAATCGCGCGGCCTCCACGGGCACCCCGTGGCCGCAAACGCCCCGAATCCACCCGTGCCGCTGGGCGCTTTCGGGTGACCCGTAGCGCGTATGCCCCCCTCCCCGCGAACCCCCGGAGGGCGTCGGCTAGGGTTTGGTCCGCATAAACATCCAAACCCCTGCCCGACGCAGGGCGGCGACCTACCAGCGAGAAGGCCGCAGCCGACCGCGCGGGCGAGACTCTCGGGAAGGCGCTACGTGAGTCCCAACGGCTCCGACCGCTCGCCGCGGCGCCCGATGCGGCGGAAGCTGCTGCAGGCACTGACCGCGGGCCTGGTCCTGGCGACCGCAACCGGTTGCACATACAAGGACTTCCCCCGCCTTGGCATGCCCACCCCGACCACGGAAGAGGCTCCGCGGATCCTCTCCCTGTGGCAGGGCTCCTGGGCTGCCGCGCTCGCCGTCGGCGTGCTGGTGTGGGGCCTGATCCTGTGGAGTGCCCTCTTCCACCGGCGCAGCCGCACCAAGGTCGAGGTCCCTACGCAGACCCGGTACAACATGCCGATCGAGGCCCTGTACACGGTGGTCCCGATCATCATCATCTCGGTGCTCTTCTACTTCACGGCCCGGGACGAGTCGAAGCTCCTCAGCCTCACCGACAAGAAGCCGGACGTCACGGTCAACGTGGTCGGCTTCCAGTGGAGCTGGGGCTTCAACTACGTCGAGAACGTCCCCGGTTCCACCGGTGACGCGAAGACCGACAAGAACCTGGACGCCATTCCGGACCGGTTCAAGAAGGAATTCCCGGCGAACGCCGGCGGGGTCTACGACGTCGGCACGCCCGGCACGCGGAACCCGCAGACGAAGAACCCCGGTCCGACGCTCTGGCTCCCCAAGGGCAAGACGGTCCGCTTCGTCCTGACCTCGCGTGACGTCATCCACTCCTTCTGGGTGGTGCCGTTCCTCATGAAGCAGGACGTCATCCCGGGCCACACCAATGCCTTCCAGGTGACCCCCAACAAGGAGGGCACCTTCCTCGGCAAGTGCGCCGAGCTCTGCGGCGTCGACCACTCCCGGATGCTGTTCAACGTGAAGGTGGTCTCCCCCGAGCGTTACGAGCAGCACCTCAAGGACCTCGCCAAGAAGGGGCAGACCGGTTACATTCCCGCCGGCATCGCGCAGACGAGCCACGAGAAGAACCGGGAGACGAACAACCTGTGAGCATCCTCAACGAACCCCAGGGTGCCGCGGCAGCTGAAGGCTCGTACGCGGACGAGCTGCCGGTCAGGCGCAAGCAGCCCGGCAATGTCGTGGTGAAGTGGATGACGACCACCGACCACAAGACGATCGGGACGATGTACCTCTGTACGTCGTTCGCGTTCTTCCTGATCGGTGGCGTCATGGCGCTGCTGATGCGGGCCGAGCTGGCCCGGCCGGGACTGCAGTTCATGTCGAACGAGCAGTTCAACCAGGCGTTCACGATGCACGGCACGATCATGCTGCTGATGTTCGCGACGCCGCTGTTCGCCGGCTTCGCGAACTGGATCATGCCGCTGCAGATCGGCGCGCCCGACGT
>NZ_WWJT01000219.1 GCF_009865385.1 Streptomyces sp. SID486
ACCGCTGCCGGAGAGATCCCGAACAGGGGCGCCAGCTGCCGCATCGTGAGGTTGGTGCGGTAGTACATCGCCACCAGCAGGACCCGGTCCTCCAGGTCCAGTGCCCACGGCCGCCCCGGCCGGGAGGGTGCCAGGGCGCGTCCGCCCTTGATCCGTACCGCCTGCACCAGGCGGCGGAACTGGGCCGGACGTAGCCCGGTAAACACCTCGATGAACACAGTCCGTTGAGCGGAGAGCACCTGCACGACCAGCTCAACGCCAACCAACTCATCGAGTTACGAGACAGCCCTTAGCAGCATGAACAGCAGCCGATCCAGGCTCCGGCAGCCCAGCCGCGGGACCGTCACCGCGAGTTCGTGAAGAAGGGGGCGTCCGGGCCGCGAGCGGCGGTGCCGTCTCCGTCCTCACCCGTGAGGCAGTGAGGGCGATGGGCACCGACGCCTTCAGCGACGGCTCGTGACGCGGCCCGGGGGCCTGTGCCGAAAAGGAGGATGCCGCGCGCAGGGGTTCGGCGGAGCCGTCACCTTGGTCGCACTGTCGCCCTACGCCGGGAAAGCCCCCGCCGCCTGGAGGCATGAGACGTCCGACGGCGGGGTGAGGGAACGAACGCGGCGTCAGGGCGCCATCATCGATATCCCGAACGGCACGGACTGCGGGGTCGATTCGGTGCCGTCGGCTGCCACGGCGGTGACGACATAGTAGTAGTAGGCCCGCGCCAGACCGGGGTCCTTGTACGTCTGTGCGGTCACGCCCGTGGCGATGCGGTGTTCAGGGGTGAAGACGTCCGAGCTGGACGTGGACCGGTAGACGTCGTAGGAGACGGTGGCACCCTGGTCGCATGCTCCGGCCTCCCAGTTGAGCTGGGCGTAGTCCGCGCCCCTGCCGCCCCCGGTGATCCGGGGGGTGGCCGGTGCGGTCAGGACCGGGCAGACCACGGTGGCCTCGGCCATCGGCGAGAAGTCGGACCACTGACTGTGTGTGCTGACGGCGCGCACCACGTAGTACCAGGTCCTGCCGGCGGGGACGTCCTCGTTCGTGAACGTCGTCCCGGTGATGAGCGGTGAGACCGAGTAGGCCGTCGTCGGGTCCGTGCCGGTCGTGCGGTAGACGTAGTAGCCGGCTACATCGGTCGACGTGCTCGCGGTCCATTCCACCTTGACGTCGCCGTCGTCAGCCGTCGCGGTGACCGCGGCGGGCGCAGCCGGCTTCTCGTAGACGGGCAGGCGCTTGCCGTAGACGGTGCCGTAGCCGGGCTCGGGCAGGGGGGAGACGTTGCCGGCCGCGTCGACGGCGCGGACGGTGTAGCCGAACTGCACGTCGGCCGGGGTGCTGGTGTCGAGGAACTTGGCGTCCCGGACGACGGCGACCTGCTCCCACGCGCCGAACATCGGCTTGCGCATGACGAGGTAGTGGTCCGTGTCGTCGGTGTTGGGCGTCCAGACCAGGTGCACGCCGTCTGTGCCGTCCCAGGCGTCCAGGCCGTACGGCATGTGTGGCGGGGTGACGTCGCCGGTGCGGGTGGCCGAGGCCGTCGCTGACGGGTCCGACTCCGTGCCGAGAGCCGTGACCGTCCTGACCTGGTAGTGACGCACCTCTCCGACGGGCGCCGCGTAGTCGTCGTAGCCGGGGCCGGTGACCGGCGTCTTGGTCAGCCGGGTCCACGGACCGGAGGCCGACTCGGCGGCATAGACGTGGAACCGGTGGGACGCGTCGCCGTCGTACCGCCAGCCGACGGTGTTGCGGTCGGCCCAGCCGTTCGCGGAGATGGCCGTCGGCGGCAGCGGCTTCGCCTCGGTGGCGTCGAGCTGGATGGGCGCGGAGTACGCGGAGGCGTTGCCCGCGCTGTCCTTGGCCCGCACGCGGTAGTAGTAGGTCGTGCCCGTGGCGGCGGAGGGGTCGGTCAGGGCGGCGATCTGAGTGGCGGTGCCGACGGAGGCGAACGGCCCCGTAGGTGCGACGGCCCGCTGCACCCCGTAGGAGGTCGCTCCGCTCACCGGGGTCCAGGAGAGCCGGGCGCCGGCAGACGGGTCGTACATGGCCGTGAGCCCGGTGGGTACGGCTGGGGCCGTCCTGTCGGCGCTGACGGCGCTGGTGACCGCGGACAGCGCGGAGACGTTGCCGCAGCGGTCGACGGCGCGGACGGCGTACTCGTAGGTGGCGCCGGTGGCCGGGGGCGCGTCGGTGAGGGTGGTGCCGGTGATCAGGGTGGAGTTGCGCAGGCTCCAGTCGTGGGTGCCGGCGATGCGGCGGTAGACGCGGTAGCCGGCCAGGTCCATCTCGTAGTTGCGTGACCATGCCAGGCTCGTCTTCAGGGTGGCCAACGAGTAGCTGGCCTTCACACCGACCGGGGCCAAGGGGGCGGTCTTGTCGTATGTGGCGCTGACGACCGGCTTGTAGGAGAAGGAGATGTCGGCGGTGCCGGTGAAGGCGCCGAAGTCCACACGCAGGGTGTGGGTCCCGCGCGGAACGGTGAGGCGGACGGCCTTCCGCTGGGTTGAGCTGACGTTGCGCCACAGGTCGATCTTGCGGTCGCCGTCGAGGTAGACGCGGGCGCCGTCCTGGACGGCGACGCTCAGGTCGAAGGGGCCGCCGGAGCCGAAGTTGCGGGTGGTGGTCCAGCGAACGCCGAAGTAGTCGCTCGGCAAGGTCACGCCGGAGGGGTCGCCGTAGCCGTAGTTCTCGGCGATGGCGGTATCGCAGGCAGTGGCCTTCGGAGTGCCGGAGAGGGTGGTGTCGGCGTAGTACTGCGCCTTCCACACACCTGCCGAGCAGGTCACGGCCGCATGTGCGGTCGCGGGGAAAGCGAGCCCGGCCAGGGCTGTGGCCAAGGAGAGTACGACCGCACCACCTGTACGGCGCGCCGCGCCGAGGGATATTCGCATCTACGGATGCTCACATTTCCGATGGGGAGATGAGGACAAGGCGTGTATGCCGTCCCAATAGTGGCATCGAAAGATCACTTGCGATAGGCGATTTGGGGGCAGGCCGTCGCTTGCCGCGGCTACAACACCCGGCGGTCCTCACGCCGTTGAAACCATTCGGGTCCCCGGCCCGGATACGCAAGGCGGGCCGTCGGCGGCTGGTCACACTGCCGCGGCCGAAGGCACCGGGGATGGCCGAGCGGCGGGTCGAGGATGTCTTCGCCGCCCTGGACGAGCAGACCGCCGTCCTGGACGAGCAGACCGCGACTGTCCCGGAGACCGAGGCAGCCCACGCTGATCGTCCCGGGCCTGCATTCGCCGCCCTCGGCGACCCGGCCTCCCGGGCCCACTACGACAAGAAAATCGCCCAGGGCAAGCACCACACCCAGGCGGTGCTCTGCCTCGACAGGCATGGAGCCGACGCATAGGCGGGCACCCGCTCGAAGATCACAAACGCCGGGCCGGGATGGGTGAGTGCGGGTACGCCCGGGCGAGCGCGACGCGTCCGCCCTTCGGCTCTGGCCTCGGCACGTCAAGAGAGCCTCGACAGTCAGATTACGCATGACTCCCGGTCAAGAAAGCCGCCTCTGTCTGCCTATCCACCCGGATTGACGCAAGCATGCCTTTTATGCGGGGCGATGAGCCCCACAACCGCGAGTCGGAAAGGTGTACCAATGAAGCGCGTCTTAGCAAGCTCGTTCGCCACGCTGGCCCTGGTCGGGGCGGGCCTAGCGACCTCCGTGTCCTCTGTGTCGGCGGCTCCTCAAGCCCCGTCCGCACTGTCGTGCAGCAAGGTGTTCGACGACGGCAACACCGCAGGCATCAAGTGCACGGGCAGCACCTTCGTTGGTTGGGCCAAGTGTGCGAACGGACGCACCGCCCAGGGCGCAGCCGCGGCATCCGGCACCACCTCGTACGCGTACTGCACCACCTACAACTCACACCTGGCCTCGCCCCGCGTATGGGGCGGAACTGCCTGGTAACGGTTGAGTTACTGGGCTTCCAAGACTTCGAAGGCCGGCGGCACCGCCGGCCTTCGAAGTCTTGGAAGCCCAGTTCCTTCCGCGTCTGGCCCTTCGAACAGGAACCATGACGAGCCACCATCGATCGGCCGCCACCATCTAGCACATCCGCGCGAGGCCGATGGGGCCGCGGGCTGTGCCGTCCGGCCCAGGACGGGACGCCGACACCACCGAGTACTTCGACGACTCCGTCTACGAGTCGACGCGGTCATCCCCCCTGTCGGCAAACGATGGCGCCCCCAGGTGACCGATGCACCACCCACCGATGGCGACGCACCACCCACCGATGACTGGGTGATCGTGGAGGCACAGGTGCGTGACTACGGGTTCTCGACGGCTCAGCAGGACGAGGTCTGGAGACGGCGGCGTGAAGAGCAGTCGTTCAGCTTGATCGGGTCGGCACTCGGGGCGCCGATGCACCCCGTCGGTCGATCTCTGTGACAGAGCGGGGGCATCCGTCTCCCCCGCAGCGGCGCTCCGAGCGGCACCTGACCGGCAGCGAGCGCGAGGAGACGTCCCGCGGCATCGCGGCCGGGGAATCGGCTCGACGGTCGGCCAAGCGGCTGGGCCGATCTCCTCCGACCGTCTCGCGCGAGATCGCCCGCAACGGCGGCCGGAACCTCTACCGAGCGGCCTCCGCGGATCCGGCGGCCTACACGCGCCGGCGTCGGCCCGACCCGGCCGAGCGCACCCAACGGTCGGCTGCGCGCCCTGGTGGAGGCCAAGCTGGCTCTGTGCTGATCGCCTGAGCAGATCTTGGGACGGCTGCGACGGCAATCCCCTGCTGGCGCCACCGTGCAGATCTCGCACGTAGCGATCTGCCTCTCGCTCCACGACCCCCGACGGCGCCAGGTGATCGACCGCAGCTTCACCCAGCGGACAGGGTCAGACAGGCCCATGCGCCGCCCGAAGCTCGCCCACCGTCCCACCGGGCGGGACGTCATCCGCGGCGTGGTGTCCATCAGCAGCCGCCCCGCCGAGGCCGAGGACCGCATGGTCCCAGGCCACTGGGAAGGCGACCTCGCGCTGGGCACCCGGCGCTCGGCCGTGGCCCCGCTGGTCGAGCGCACCAGCCGCTACACGGCCGTCGCACGGAGCCCCACAGGGGGGAGATCAGGGGAGCAGTAGAGTGAGGGAGGAACGAGGGAGGAGTAGTGAGGACGCCGCGCGTACTGCCATCCTTGGATGAGGTCGACACCGGCGATCATGTCTGCCACCTGCTGGATCGTGGCGATGACGTCATCGACCGCAGCCGGGCTTTCGTCGCGGACGGCGCGTTGCACGGCGACAAGGTCGTGATCGTCGGCCCCGCCTCACGAGCGGAAAGCGAGTTCGCACCGCTCGTACTGGACCCTGCCCGGTTGCAGGGCTCCCTTCTCTCCGCGGTGCGTCGGGAGGCGGCCACGGCGGACCGGGAAGGGTTCCGCTCCCTTCGCGTGCTGCACCATGTCGTGCCCGGCCCTCGCGCGGAGCGGAACGGTGAGTGGCTGCGCAGCGAGCTCGACCTTGAGGAGTTCGCCGCCGACACCGGAGCCATGGTGGTCTGCGCGTACAGCGGTGCGGACTGGGACCTGCCGGCTCTGCAGCAGATCAGTTGTGTGCATCCGCATCATGTGGGCGGCCGTCCGGTCTCCCCCGCGTTCCGGGTGTACCGAACCGAGCGGGAAGGCTGGACGCTGACCGGGACCGTCGACAGCGACGGCGCGGTGGCCTTTCGCACCATCCTGTGCACCCTCCTCGCTCACACGCCGGCGGTGCGTCTGCTCTGCCAGAGCCTGGAGTTCTTCGACGCCGCCGGGATGAGTGCGCTGGCCGATGCCGCCAGGCACCTTCCGGACCGCAAGGTCATCCTGGAGGACACCAACGAGACCGTGCGGCTCGCCTGGAAGCTGTCCGGCTTCGCGATTCCCGATATTCCGGTGGTGATGGCGCCGTGACCCCCTCTTCCTCCGCTCCTCTCGAAGGCACCGGGTACCGGCACGAGCTGTATCCGTACTCAGGCAGCGATGAATTCGTCGCGGGCGCTTTGGGTTTTATCCAGGAAGCGCTCGACGGTGACGAGGCCGTCGTCGTGGCCGTACCGCAGGAGAAGGCGTCATTGCTGCGTGCGGAGATCCGTGAGAACGACACCGTGCGCTATGTCGACACCAGCCGGGTGGCGCGGCATCCGGGACGGCTGATCGCTGCCTGGCAAGCATGGATCAAGGAGCACGTCTCGGAGGGGCGGCCTGTCCGCGGGATCGGCGAAACCCCCTGGGACCAGGTCCGCAGTACCGCTGAGGCCGAGGAACTGCGCTACCACGAGTGGCTGCTCAACAGGGCGTTCGCCCAGGGCCCGGCCTGGTGGCTGCTGTGCCCCTATGACGTCGCACGGGACCAGGCCGCCCTGCCCCAGATGACACGCTGCCACTCCGAGATCCGCAGAAACGGCCGGACGGTGCCGAACGAGGACTACGACGCGCGAGCAGCGTATGCCTTCAGCGCCCTCACCGACCCCTGCAACCCGTACGACGAGTTCGTCTACACCAGCGGCGACCTGTCCGCCCTCCGAGAGAAGATCGCTGCCTGCGCCGAACAGCACGGCCTGTCCGGTCGGCGCCTACGCGAACTGCACCTGGCGGCGACGGAGGTGGCCACCAACAGCATCCGCCACGGCGGCGGACAGGGCGTGCTGCGCACCTGGAACGAGGAACAACGGCTTGTCTGCGAGTTCCGCGACACCGGCTACCTCGACGACCCACTGGCCGGCCGTACCATGCCGACCGCGAGGCAGGTGGGCGGACGCGGGCTGTGGCTCGTCCACCAGCTCTGCGATCTTGTCGAGATCCGGTCCACACCGGACGAAGGGACCACGATACGCCTGCACACCGAGGTGCCCGGCTGAGCTCGCCGGGGCCCGCGGTCTGCTCGCCGGCCCAGCGCGTAAGGCACGCGTGAGCGACGCCTCCCAGGGTAGGCGCAGGGGTACGGCCGGGTGGCGGCAAAGAGGAAGGCGCCAGTGTCAAGGGCATGAGCGATGGGAATGGGAGTCGGTTCTCGATGCTGAGGGTGCGTGTACAGCACGCGGACACGACGGTTGTCCAACTGCCGAACGAGGTCGACTACGACAACGCCTCCGACATCGGTACCTGGTGCGAAGACCTGATCAAGGACGGCTGCAGGACCCTCGTACTCGACGCCTCCGAAGTGCAGTACCTCGACTCCTCGGGGATCAGTCTGATCATCACGCTGTCCCGCACGCTCGACGACCATGCCGGCACCCTGCGTCTCGCCGCCCTCGGCGACCACTATCAGCAGGTGTGGCGCGTCCTCGGCCTCGACACGCTGCTCCCCGTCTTCCCGACCGTGCAGGCTGCGCTCGAAGGGCGCGTTGCAGGCGCCCGTGCTGATGACACGGAGGCGCTCGACCACGCCTGAAACCAAGATCCGGACAGACGGCATGTGACGAGCTACCACCCCCCGCTCGACTCCGCTACGAGCCGCCACCCCCGCTTCCATCTCGTCAGCGAGCCGCAAGCCGCCACCCCCGGCTCATCTCGTCTGCGAGCGGCCAGCTCCGAGCTGAGCGGTACCGGACGCCGGCATCGCACTCGGTGCGCCGTACTCCACCTTCTGGGGCCAAGGCGTACGCCTCGCGCAGGAGCCGCACCTACCCGCGCCGCCGCGGGCTGCGCAGCACCATCTCCGACAAGGTCCACCAGGTCCGCAACCGCCGGAAGCGAGGCACGCTCGGCGGTCGGTCACCGAGCTTCGACCCCGGCGACTACCGCGAGCGTCACGCGGTCGAGTGCGGCATTGACCGGCTCGAGAGGAACCGCTGCGTCGCCACGCCCTACGACAAGCTCGCGGTCCGCTACGAAGCGACTGTCTTGATCGTCGTTCTCGTGGAGTAACTCTGTTGTCCAGTCAGCGGAACATCGACCCGTTTGCAGCGGCGACCTCAGGCGGCCCCCAAGGGCCATCAGGTGGCCTAAAGCGGCCAACTCCCCATCCCCCCTACACGAGGGTGGTGATAGGCCCTTAGGGGGCCTCCAGAGGCGTACGGACTTTCCGACGTCACACTGGAGAGAAAGTGCGGTCGGCGAGTCACGCGAGGCGCCCACCCGGGCCGCTGACAGCTCCTCTCACGCCATCTCGCGCAGCCTCTGAGGTGCTCTGCCGGCGCCGGGGCACCCATGCCGTCAGCGCGCCGCAGAGGGTTTTCGCGGGCGCACTGGAGAGCCTCTGACCTGGGCAAACAGCGCTAGATTCGACGCCACCCCCTCCCCCTCTCCAAGGAGCGATCTTTGTCCGGCCCTGCGCAGAACACGGCTGCTCCCGCCACTGACAGCACCTCCGCGACGGCCCCCGGGCGTCCGCTGATCTTCCTGGTCCTGGCCGCGCTGACCGCGCTGCCGTCTTTGTCCTCCGACGTCTACCTGCCGGCCCTGCCGGACGTCGCCAGCACCTTCACCACCACCGCGGTCGTCGTCCAGCTCACCCTCACCTCCTGCCTGATCGGCATGGCGCTCGGCCAGCTCGCCGTCGGCCCCCTCTCCGACCGCCTCGGCCGTCGCCGCCCCCTGCTGGCGGGCATGACCCTCTACACCGCCGCCTCCGTCGCCTGTGCGCTGTCCCCCACCGCGGGCATGCTGGTGGGGCTGCGGTTCGTCCAGGGCGCCGCCGGTGCCGCCGGCATCGTGATCGCACGCGCGATCATCCGCGACCTCTACGAGGGCGTGAAAATCGCCCAGGTCTTCTCCACCTTGATGCTCATCTCCGGTGTCGCCCCGGTCGTCGCCCCGTTCTTCGGAGCGCAGCTTCTGCACATCACCGACTGGCGCGGCATCTTCGCCGCCCTCGCCGTCCTCGGCCTGGCGGTCGTCGCCGCCATCGCGCTCGGTCTGCCCGAAACCCTTCCCTCGGCCGCGCGCCGCGCCCGAGGCATGGGCCTGACACAGATGCGGAGCCTGCTCGCCGACCCTGTCTTCACCGGCTGCCTCGTAGCCGCCGGCGGCGCGTTCGCCGCCTTCTTCGCCTACCTCTCCGCATCCCCCTTCGTCCTGGAGAACCTCTACGACGCCAGCCCCCAGACCTACGCCCTGCTCTTCGGCCTCAACGCCGCCGGCATGGTCGCCACCGGCCAGCTCAACGGCCGCTACCTCATCCGCCGCTTCCCCGTCCACGCCATCGTCACCGCCGGACTCGGCCTGCTACTACTGGCGAGCCTTGTCATGCTCGCCCTCGCCACCGGCCTGGTCGGCCACCCCGGCCTCCCGGCCGTCTGCACGGTGCTGTTCGTCCTCGTCTCCAGCCTCGGCCTCCTCATCGGCAACGCCAACGCACTGGCCATGAACCGCACCGCCCACGCCGCCGGATCCGCCTCCGCCCTCCTGGGCTCCTCCGGCTTCCTCATCGGAGCCCTCGTCTCCCCTCTGGCCGGCCTCACCGGCAGCGCCGTCCCCGTGGCCCTCATCCAGACCCTCGCCGCGGCCGCGGCACTCACCTGCTTCGCTGCCCTCACCCGAGGTCACCTCAGCGCCCACGAGCCGAAGTAGTTCCACCCCAGCGACGCGGTGAATAACCTCATCCAAGGGCCCCGGCATGCGCCGGGGCCCTCGCCATCACACGACGTACGTTCGACAACGGCGCGACACGGCCTGTTCGCAACCCCCTGGGCGCCGCTGCCCCGCGCTGGGCCGGCCTATCAGGAGGAGGAGCGCGAAGATCCGGTACCGCCTGCCTACCACCGGCGAGATCGTCCCACCGTTCCAGATCGCTCCCGCCAAGACCGGCCAAGAGCGAGTCGTGCTCGTCAGCCCAGAACTGGCCGACGTCCCGGCAACCGTCATCCGACGTGTCCGCGACCCGCGACCCGCGAACCGGTGCCACCCCGCTCGTATCCGCCTACGACCATGAGGAACGCGTTTGGCATCCACCGTCCCCGCTGCAGTTGCAGTGGGACCGCGGCGGGGCAGGATCCCGCATGTCGGGCGAGTTCATCCGCGGCCCGCTGGGAGAGGTCCTCGCCTTCATCGGCCTCACCGACCCAACCGGCCGACCTCTGGCCTTCGCGCCACACGACTTCCGCCGCCTGTTCAGCACCGATGCCATCCGCTCCGGCCTCACGCCTCATATCGCGCAGGTCATCGCCGGCCACGCCGACATCAACACCCCGACGGGCTACAACGCGATCTACCCGGAAGAAACCATCGAAGCCCACCGCGCCTTCATCAGCCGCCGCGCCCTGCGCCCTGCGCCCTGCGCCCTGCGCCCTGCGCCCTGCGCCCTGCGCCCTGCAGAAGGAATACCGCACCCCTACCGATGCCGAATGAGAGGACTTCCGCGGTCACTTCGAGCGCGACAAGCTCTCCGTCAGCACCTGTGCCCGCGCCTACGGCACCGCGTGCGTCCCCGAGCACGCTTGCGTCCGCTGTTCTCTGCCTCGCCCCGACCCCACTCAGCGCGGTCGGCTGGTGAATATCAGGGGACAACCTCGTTTCCCGCATCGCCGAGGCGCAGTGTCGGCAGCACACGGAATGTGAACACGGGTGCCAGGGGGTGCCGTTCCCCTCGCCTCAGGTGTCGACCAGACCACCCTGCACCTGTCCGGGCGATTTCGTTCAGCACCTGATCAAGTCCAGTTGCACTTGTGGATCGCCACAAACAGGGCGTCCGTGGCGTACGTCCAGCTCACGTTCGGCCTGTCCGACTCCAGATCCCACGAATTGCCGGTGTTCCAGCTGCCGTCGGAGTCCTGGTGCGCGTACGCGGCGTGACACGCATACTGCTCACGCAGGGATTCCGCCTCGTCGGTCGTGTCCAGACGCAGCGGATTCGGCGTGTTCGTCCACACCTCCTGCCATCCCTGGACGGCCTTGTCGATACCACCCCGGAACCCGGCATCCGTCGGGAAGACCATCAGCACGAACTTGTCCGAATCCGTCGGCAGGTTCACTCGCACCCGCTTGACGAGGCTGCCCGGTGCCTCCACCTCGTAGCCGGTGCACTCCCCGCCGCAGCCCTCCGTCGCACCGCCTGGAATCCAGAACAGCGTCGCACCCGAGGCGAACTTCTGCGTCACCAGCCGGTACGTGTGGACCTGCCCGGTGTCGACATCCGTCCACGAGCCGGTACCGTCCGTCTCGTCGGACGCCGGGTAGCCGAACGCGCTGTTCTCCCAGCTGTACTCGCCCCACGTCGCGCCGATCTTCCCCCACACCGGGTGGGCACCGGTCGCCGCCGACCAGTACACGGTGCCGCCCTCGTACTCCTGGCGCACCCCTTTGCCGTCCGCGTTTTTCAGCTCGTCCGACTTCGGGTAACCGAGCGCGGACGTCTCCCAGCCCATCGCCTGCCACTTGTCGCGCACCGCCCCCCATACCGGGTGGGCGCCGGTCGCCGCCGACCAGTAGATCGAGCCGCCCTGGAAGTGGCTGTACCGGCCGCGCCCGTCGGGAGCGGTCATCTCGTCCGTCACCGGGCATTTCAGCGGCGAGGACACGTCGCCCATCGCGATGTACTTGTCGAGGATGGCGCCTGAAACGGTCTTCCCGCAGAAGTCGCGGTCGGCTGCGGCTGCCGGGGACGAAGTAAGGAAGGGGGCCGCCAGGCAGGCTGCCGCGAACAAGGCGAGTTTTCGCAGTGTTTTCACCCCGGCAAGGTACCGGGAGAAGAGGTGCGCAAGGAGAGGAAATTCGGCCGGGCTACATCGGAATTTCCCTTCCTCGCGTCTTCCTGGTGGATGTTCGCACCCTAAGGCGTTCACCCGGCCCCTGTCCGAGATCCGAGCACGCAGCGCGCCTGGTCCCGACCCTCACGGTCACCTTTCCCCAGGGGGATGACGGTCACGCCGGGCGACGTATCGGCCTTTGTTGTCAGCCGCCGGTCGGCTGCTCAGGGGCAGGGCATGCTCATGTAGAGGGCTAGTTCACTCGATGAGGGTGTGCCGTGGTAGAGCGTCGTGTCCAGGCCGCAGAAGGTGAATCCCATTCTCTGGTAGGCGTGGATCGCCGGGGCGTTGATGTTGGTGACTTCCAGCCAGATGTGCCCGGCACCGGACTCACGGGCGAACTTGACGGCGTGGCCGATCAAGGCGCGGCCGACGCCTTGGCCCCGATGTGCCGGGGCGATTTCGATGTCATCGATGGCCAGCCGTCGGTTCCATGAAGCGTAGGAGACAGTGGCGAAGCCTGCCAGACTGCCGTCGGTGCCGACGGCGACGAAGGTGCGGCTGTTCGGATCCCCCTCGTCCGCGAGGGCGTCGGCGTCGTCGGTGTTCTCGGCTGGGAAGACCTTGTGGATGGGCGGGTCCACCGGGATTTCCTGGAGGGAGAAACCGTTTTCGGTGACGGCCACGTGGAAGATGGTGTGCGTGGTGAAGGACCCGTCGAGTGCCTTGATGGCCTCGGTGTCCTCATGCCGGGCAGTGCGGAACTCGTATCCCATGTCGTCAACGGTCGTCATGGCATGAACTTATGACCGGTCCAATTGGCGAGGGTCGAGTTTTGGACGGCTTGCGACCCGACCTGCCGGGCAGGCCGCGGCGACCAGCGCACCTGCGACAGATCAATGCGCCAGCCCCTACTGAAGAGAATCGAGAGCTCACGGATTCCCCTCCACTGCTAGGAGGCCGGACGGAAAACGATCCCCCAAGCCGCGGAGCTTCTCGACCTCTCGGTGGTGAGCGGCAGCGGCGGGATCCTCCGGCACGTCCCGGAGGATCCCGCCGCCTCGACAAGTTGCTTGCGACTGGTTGGTCAGACGAGCGCCGGTGTGGGAGCGGGCAGGTAGGGGGTGATGTTGCGCCAGGCGCGCTCGATGTATTCCTCCTTCTCACCGACCGGGGCGACGTAGTGCAGCGCGCCTTCGGCGGCGTCGTTGCCCTCGAGGCGGGCGATGATCCAGGCGGCGAGGTAGTGCGAGGCCAGGCAGCCGCCGGCGGTGGCGATGTTGTCCTTGGCGTAGAAGGGCTGGTTGAGGACCTCGACGCCGGCGGCGACGACCCACGGCTTGGTGATGAGGTCGGTGCAGGCGGGGATGTCGTTAAGCAGGCCGAGCCTGGCCAGCACGAGCGCGCCGGAGCACTGCGCCGCGATGAGCTGGCGCGAGGGGTCCAGTCCCCGCAGGACGTTCATTATCGCCGGGTCTTCGGTGACCTCTCGGGTGGCGATGCCGCTGCCGACGATGACGGCGTCAGCGGCGCAGGCATCCTCAAGAGTGGACATCTGCTCGATGACCACGCCGTTCATCGACGTCACCTTCGGGCTGGGGGTCGCGATGGTGACCCGCCAGTCATCGGTCTTGATGCGGTTGAGCACACCGAGCGCGATCAGGGAGTCGAGCTCGTTGTAGCCCTCGAAGGTCAGGATGGCGATGTGCACGACGGCTGTCCTTTCCGGATGCGTGGGACTCGACGGTAGGAACCCGCGAGCAGGACAGTCAAAGAATTGTCATGGATACAATCCCGTGTATGGCAGCCTCGCGATACAAGACCCTGGTTGACGCCATGGCATCCGACATCCGGGCCGGGCGCCTCGCCCCGGGGGTGCGGCTGCCGACCCACCGCGGGCTCGCTGCCCGCGAGGGCATCGCCGTGGTGACCGCGACCCGGGTGTACGCCGAACTGGAGGCGATGGGCCTGGTGAGCCGCGAACAGGGCCGTGGCACGTTCGTGCGTGACCTCGCGGTCCCCGCCGGTCACGGCGTCGATCAGCAAGCCGTCGCCACAGACGCGGTCGACCTCAACTTCAACTACCCGTCCCTACCCGGCCAGGCCGATCTCCTGCGGCAGGCCATGCGCGAGGTGGCCGCCTCCGGTGATCTCGACTCGCTGCTGCGCTACCAACCACACAGTGGGCGTCCACAGGACAGAGCCTCCATCGCACGACACCTCAGACGCCGGGGAATCACCGCCGACGCGGATCGGATCCTCATCGCCAACGGTGCCCAGCACGGCCTGGCCATCACCGTCATGGCCACACTGAGCGCCGGCGACGTCGTTGCGGTCGACGCACTCACCTACCCGGGTTTCAAGGTGCTCGCGCACGCCTTCCATCTCGACCTGGAGCCCGTCCCCACCGCCGCCGACGGACCGGATCTCGATGCCCTGGAAAAACTGTGCGCGACCCGCCCGGTGCGCGCGATCTACACCATGCCCACCCTGCACAACCCTCTGGGCTGGGTGATGTCGGCAACCGACCGCACCCGCCTGATCGGGATCGCTCGAAAGTACGGTCCGCTCATCATCGAGGACGCCTCATACGCCTACCTGGTCGAGGACCCTCCCCCGCCTCTGGCGGCAACCGCGCCGGACATCACCGTCTACGTCTCGGGACTGTCCAAGAGCATCGCCACCGGTCTGCGGGTCGGCTTCGTCGTCGCCCCGCCGCCTGCGGTGCCCTCGCTCGAACGCGCCATCCGGGCGACCACCTGGAACACCCCCGCCCTCACCACCGCCATCGCCTGCCGCTGGCTCGACGACGGCACAGTGAACCGCCTGGAAGCGCAGAAACGAGACGATGCCAAGTCGCGCCAGGCGATCGTCAGGCAGGAGCTGACGGACCTCCCGCTCATCGGCCACCCCTCGTCCTACTTCACCTGGCTGCCACTGCCCGAGGACGCACGCGCGGACCGCCTGACCGCCACCCTCGCGCGCCGGCACATCTCGGTCACCACGGCGGAGCCGTTCACCACCTCGACGCACACACCACAGGCGATCCGCCTCGCTCTGGGCTCGACCGATCTGGACACTCTCCGGTCGGCGCTGCGCACGGTGCGCCGAGTCGCCGTCGAGGACGCCTGTGCCTGAGCGCGGGCTCCAGCCCTTCTGCCGATCGTTTGACGACAGGCGAACGACTGTCCGATGAACCCGTGCAATTCAAGGGCTGGCGGAGGTCGTTCTCGTCATGCGGGGCAAGGTCGCCGCCTTCCTGCACGCCACCGACCTGGAGGCCGCCAAGCGGTCCGTGCTCGACCAAGGCGTGGACGTAGGGCGCGGCCAGGGGCTTACACCCTGCGCGTCACTGCGCTGCCCTCGCTCCAACGCCAACTCCTCGACCGCTGCGAGACGCTCAACTTCACCTCGGCAATCCCGGCGCACCCGCCTTCTACCGTGACGTTGGCAGCGGCTACGCGTGGTGCCCAAAGGCCAGCGCTCACCGCTTGTGGCGCTGGCGAAGCGGGCCGCCGTGGCGTAACGCCGGGCGGTCAGGAGGCGCGCAGGGCCGCTCCGGCCGGGCCGATCGCGTCGGAGTTTGGGGCGGACCCGGTCGGCCGCCTCCTCCATGACCAGCCGGGCCTTCGCATGGGAGTTCGCTGAGTGCCGCCGGGCCTTCGTGTGTGGCAGTGGTCAGCTTTGGCGGCGCAAGTCCAGCATGTAGAAGACCTTGTCGTAGCGGTGTTCGCCGACGGCGACGAAGTCGGGGAGACGGCCGTATTCAGTGAAGCCCAGCGACCGGTAGAGATGCAGGGCATTGGTGTTGTCGCCACGGGCGTCCAGGGTGAGGACCTCGATACCCTGCTCCCGCGCGTCAGCGATCAGGGCGGCGGTCAGTCTCCGGCCGACGCCACGACCATGGGCAGCAGCCTCTACCGCGATCTTCTCCAGATCGGCGTGTGGCCGGTGGGTCGGCCGGGTGTAGCGCAGCCAGTACCCCAACCCGACAAGCCGACGGTCGAGGTAGGCAGCACGCAGGGCCGCGTCCCCGGCCTGCACCGCGGAGACGACGCGGCCGAGAAGCTCTGCCACGTCATCTCGCGAGGGTGGTTCGATCCAGCCCAGCGCGGCCCCTCCCCTGACGAGGTCCCCCAAGATCTGGTGGACCGACTCCGCGAACCGGGCCTCCAGTTCCGGATCGGATGTCAGCTGCTTGGCGTCAAGGATGACGGGCTCAGTGGTCGTACCGCTGGTCAGGGCCGGATTCATGACCGGCAGCCTAGCCAGCCCAAGGTCCAGCCGAGATTCCGCGCTCCCGCCAAGCCGTTATTGACCCACGTACCTAGTACTACAGCCGTAGATCGTGCTCTTCCTGCCTGAGCGGCTTGAAGTTGCTAGTGGCTGGTCTGGGATCGGGCCAGGGTGGCGGCGCCGCCAGGCGGACCGGCGAAGCCGGTGGACAGTGTCAGAGACGGTCCGGTTGACGATGTGATGAACAGCCGTTGGATCTCGTCACAGGTGAGCGGTATCAGCTCGTCGGGCGAGTGATGATCCTCGTGTTCGTTCGCGCGGAGGACAGCGAGGAAGGCGTGCGCGAGCATGGCCAAGGTGACCAGCGGGGCCAGGACGGCTAGCGGCGGACCTGGTGCTCGTCCAGGGCAGCCAGGCCCTTACCGGACTGGAAAAACTCCTCACTCCGCCACCTTGATCCAGCGACGCGTACCAGGGTGGTCAGCGGCGATGGGGCAGGCGAGTAGCAGCGGTAGCAGGCACGTTCGCCGGTGCTGCGGCTGCGGCGGATCAGCAGCTGCCGGCTCCCGGGCTGGGGATTGGTGAGGTCGACCACCAGCGCCGCCTCGCCGTCGTGCATATGCTCCGTTACGAAGTCACCCACCTCGTCACGGACCGGGTCGGCATCCCACTTCGCCCTCCCGAGCAGGTGCTGCATGCCGTCCGGGGGCCTGTCCCCAGCCAACTCGGCGATGGTCCAGCAGTTCCTGCGCCGCAGGTCCGACAACAGGCCGAGTACCGACTTCCAGGCCCGGCGTCGGGATTCGACCCGTGTGAAGCGCGTCCCGCTATCCGGCTCATCAGGCCCGCGAACGCCTCCTGCCAGCAAGCAGGGTCTACTCTGTGACCTGTGGCCACCGCGTGATCGTTTACCTTCACACACCGATGACCAACGGTGGCCGCACCCGTCTCCACACCGCGTCAGGTCGCGCAGCGTCCGCCTGCCGTCCTGTGTATCGGAGGGCTTGTGCAACGTGGCGAAGTCTGGTGGGTCCAGTTCGACGAGCGAAGGTTGGTCGTACTGCTGTCAGGAGACGACGCGTCCGGGTTCCAGGTGATGCAGGTCGTCGCTCCGGCGGGCTTCGACATCAGCGATCTGGGCATCGAAGTGACGGTCGGCGCCGGTGAAGGGCTGCCGCTCGAAGGCGTGCTGCGGCTCGCGTTCCCGCGTCCAGGTTTCACCCCGTGCACGTGGCTGACCACCGTGTCCCGGGACGACCTGATAGAGCGGGCGGCCGTCCTGTCCTCCAGGAAACTCGGCGAGATCGACGCTGCCCTCCGACTCGCTGAGGAAGCACAGGAGCCGACCCCGGCAACGACCGCGAAGCTCAGCGAGATAAGGGACGCCCTCCGTCGCGGTGAACTCGGGTAGACAGAGAAGGAGTCGACGCCCGCGACGGCATAGGCGATCTCGGGCGAGATGATTCACGCTGGACACCTGCCGCCTCGACGCCCCGCACCATCGAGATCACGATCTACGGCCGGAACACTGGGCCATGAACGCAAAGTGGCGGTGCCGTTGGTTCGTTCGTGGTGCGTCGTCATGAGCTGACGGATGACTCGTGGGCGGCGATCGAGCCGTTGCCGGCTCCGTCGCGGATGGACCGTCCGGTGCCGGACCGTCGCCAGGGGGTGAGCGGCATCCTGTGGCAGTTGTCCGCCGGGGCGGCCTGGCGGGATCCGCCCGAGCGCCACGGGCCGTGGAAGACGGTCTTTGAACGCTTCCGCCGCTGGTCGGCCGACGGCGCCGGCTCCTGGCCCACGTCGTGCCGCACTCCGATGCCGTCGGTGCGGTCGGTGCGGTCGGTGCGGTCGACTGGTCGCCATGGTCAACCTCGCCTGCGTACGACCCTGGCTGCGCTGACTTTGCGGACACGCCCCAGGGACTTTGTGTCCACGCTCGCGCTGCTCGTCGTACTGCTCTGGATCGGCTCCGGTGTGGCGGTCGTCGTCGGTCTCGCCACCGCGCCTTCCGCCGCCCGCGGCAAGGGCCCGGTCCTGGTCTCCCTCATCGCCGCCACCCTCCTGGTCGCTCTTCGCGCCTGGGTCACTCAGGCCGGCGCGCAGTCTGGTGCAGTCGGCCCTGGCGGCCCCACGGTCCTGACCGTACGGACGGCGCGTTGCCCTGTCGTGGTCGGGCCCGTGGTCGGTGCACGAACTGCCGGAGACGAAGAAGAGGGCGGCCGCGCGGAAACAGCCGTCGTGCTGTGATCTCAGAAGCCGGGGAAGCCGATGTCGGGCTCGCCCCGTGCTACCGAAGGAATGGCGCTCGCGTCCGGCGCCTTGCCAGGAAGAGAACCCGCAACGGCCCATTACGACCTCGCCGCACAGTTGAGGCGTCAATTACGCTCGGTATGCACAAGTGGACACCGCAGATGTCGCTCGTTACGGTCGAAGGACAGACACCGCGCGTGCAGGAGTAGTCAGGTCCGCACGTAAGGAAATCGGCGCCGCAAGCCGGAATCCACCGGCTCTCATGGTGCTCAGTACATCACGCGTAATACCGCTCTGGACACCTCGCACACGGGATGCGTCATGGCCAGAGGCGAGATTCCCTGTGCGCGTCCCCTCACGGAAGCAGAGGATAACCATGCACGCGAAACGATGCATCGTGGTCCTGGCGAGCCCTCTCGCCGCAGCGGCACTTCTGTGCTCACCGTCGCTGATGACGCAGGCAGCAGCCGCCACCATCCATGGCCCGGCGGCATCCGCCCCGCAGGTCCCCGCCTCCAAGAGCCCTGGCGCGCAGGGTGCGCTGGACGGGGAAAAGGCTGGGAAGAAGGACGGCAGTCACTGCAACTGGGGGAAGTCCGACAATCCTGAAGCGAAGAAGAGTAAATACAAGCAGAAGGACTACCAGAAGTACGACATCGCCTACGAAGCGGCGTATCAAAAAGCCTACGAGAAGTTCGACAACAGCTGCGACGAGGACGAGTAGCGTTGATCTCCCGAAGGTGGGGCTGAACGCAGCAGGATGGTGCCCCGGCCACGTGCCAGCCACGCGGCCGGGGCACCGTTGAAGTCGTCGCGTCGCGAGGCGACCCAGGGGGCGACCAGTTCGCGCAGGCGTGCGCGCCCCGTCCGGGCCGTCCATGTTCAGGGCGTCTGCGAGTCGGAACTCTCAGCGGTCCGATCACGTGCGGGGCTCTCCCATGCTCACCCCTTGGCGGTACTCAGCAGCAGAACGACAGCACCGGAACGCTCGGTGGGACGGTCCGGTGTGACCTGGATGCCGCCGGACGCCATGCTGAGCGCTCCCGTGCCCGGGCCCGAGCTGCTACGGCCGGGCCGGGTGGGAGAGCCCAAGTGAAGTGATTCTCCCGCCGCATGAAGGTGTGTCATCCGAGTGACATCGCGGCATCTCACCGCACCCCCTCCGACGCGCTCTCCGAGGGAGTGACTACAGAAGCGGCTCCTCGGCCGAACCAGTCGGTGACGGCCCTTGGCTGGTCCGGGTGGTGATCGGGGTGGGCAGGCAGGTCGGCGTGTATTTCGAAGAACAGTCGGACGAACGGGGCCCGTTCGGGCGCACTCAGCCACGTCCAGATCTCGCGCAGCCGCTCCTGGACAGTGGTGCCGCTCGGCGGAAGGCCGTGCCGAAGGCGCTCGGCGCCGCGTCGGCGGGCCTCGGCGAGAACTGCGGCAACCAGCTCTTGCTTGCTGCCGAAGTCGTAGAGCAGCATCCGCGGGCTGGTACCCGGTGCAACCGCCAGCGGACGAAGACTCAATCCGGCTAGTCCCTCCGCGAGGACGTAGTCAGTGGCCTGCGCCAGAACGCGGTCACGCCGGGCGGGATCGGAAGGTCGTCCCACAGTGCACCGTCTTCCCGTGCGTAGCTGTGCAAGTACATGAAACAGGCTTTTCATTAATGGACGGAGAGCCGTGGTCGACGCGGAGGCAGAGATGGCCGTCGACGCCCAGAGTATGGATGGTGCCTTGCGAGCCGGCCCCAACACCGACCTGGCGGGTGACGCCCGCACGGTGGTGGTGGTCGACCCGCTCGCCCACCGCCACCCACATCCAACGGCCGACGGTGCCCACGTTGCATGACCTGTACGGGTGTCTCAGAGCCAAGGTGTCTCAGACAGTGCACCTCCGTGGACGAGACGCGTTCGCCTTCGATGGTCCGGAGCGCCTAGGAAGCCGACAGGGCCGTGCGGCCGTCGCCACGGCGCAGCTAACCTGCGCGAATGAAGTGGATTCAGCGAGCGGCCGGCGCGGTCGTCGGCTCAGCGGTGGGCGACGCCTTGGGCGCCCCTTTCGAGTTTGGCCCTCCAGGAGCGTTCTCCGCGCGGTTTCCCGCGCCCGGTGCCGGTGGCGAGATGTGCGGAGGCGGTGGCTGGGACCCCGGCGAGGCCACTGACGACACGCAGATGGCCGTCCTGGTCGCGGAGTCCCTGCTGGAACGGAGCGGGCTGGATCTGCCGGACATCTTCGCCCGCTTCCAGCGGTGGGCGGCATCAGAGCCGAAGGACATCGGCTTGCAGACCGAGGACGCCCTGACCAACGGCGCGCCCTGGGACCTCGCCGCCGCGATTCATTTCCAGGTCAACCAACGAGCAGCGGGGAACGGTTCCTTGATGCGGGCATCTACCTCTGCGGTTTACTTCGCACCCGCCGGCCAGGAAGCCACCGTGGATGCGGCCCACCGCATCGCCGCCCTCACCCACGGCGACCGCGCGGCCTGGGAGGGCACCGCGATCTTCCACGAACTCATCCGCCTCACGTTCGAGGACACCGACCCCCTCGCTGCGCTTCCGGACATCCTGGCCCTTGTCCACCCCGACCACCGCGGGCGCTACGCCACCGTCCTCGCGCCCGACTGGCACCCCGATCAGGCAACCGAGTTCAACGGCGCGGTCTGGCCCTGCCTGGGCTCAGCCGTCTGGGCCCTGCGCACCACCACCAGCTTCGAAGACGCGATACGCGCGGCGATCGACCTCGGCGGTGACACGGACACAGTCGCCGCGGTGACCGGAGGCCTCGCGGGGGCGTACTACGGGCTGGATGCGATCCCCGAGCGGTGGACCCGACCGCTCCATGTCCCCCTCCCGGGCTTCGACGGGCGGGTGCTGTACCTGGCAGACCTGCTCCAGCTTGCACACCGCCTCGGAGGCTGAACCGCGTGCTGCTCCGCACTCTCCACGAACTCCGGCCTCAGCCGCGGTCACCAGACCAGTCGCTCCGCAAGGAGGACGACTCCATCTGCCCGACATCGAATCCGAGCACCGGATGACCATGGGCACCGTCCCAGGGCAGCAGCCCCGGCTGACCATGGGCA
>NZ_WWJT01000220.1 GCF_009865385.1 Streptomyces sp. SID486
CGGCCAGGCGTCCCCCCGCACCCCGCACGTCAGGGCCCGCCGCGCCGGGGATGCCGTCACCCCTCGGTGCGGGGCGGGCGGCTCGCCGGCGGGCGCCACCGCCGCGCGCCTAGCGCTGCCGGGGCGGGCTCCAGCCTTCCCCGCCCGGGTCGCCGTCCTCGTCGAGCCGCAGGGCGAGCCTGCTGATCGCCGAGCGGACCCCGTCGCCGTAACCGTCGTGGGCCAGACAGTCCGCCGCGCTGCGGGCGCTGCGCAGATGACTGCGGGCGGCCTCGGCACGGCCGAGTTTGACGTAGTCGGCGGCCAGGTTGAGGTGCAGGGACGGGAAGAATCCCTGGACGCTGGCCGGGTCGCCGCCCGCGTGGCCGCCGGCGAGCTCCTCGGCCGCCGACAACGCCCTCAGGTCCCAGGCGAGTTCGTCACCGGGGTCGTCCTGGGTGTCGGCCAGGTAGTGGGCGAGGGTGCAGCGGTGCAGCGGGTCGCCGTCCTCGCCGATCTCCGCCCACAGGTCCAGGAAACGGCTGCGGGCCTCCTCGCGGTCGCCGCCGTGGTGCAGCATCACGACCTGTCCGATCCGCGTCAGCACGGCGTCCGGCGCCGCCTGCTCCTGTCGCTCCGCCACGGGGCCCCCTCCGGGCTGTCGAACGTTGTGTGGCTTCCGACGCTAGACGGCGCCGCCGTGATTCCCGGGCAGGCGGCGCCGTGGCCCGTCGGCCCGGCGGCGGCCGGCGCCCTCAGCCCAGGTTCGGGATCCGCCAGTCGATCGGCTCGTGGCCCTGCGCGGCGATCGCCTCGTCGATCTGCGTGAACGGGCGGGAGCCGAAGAACTTCTTCGCGGAGAGCGGCGAGGGGTGCGCGCCCTTGACCACCACATGACGCGACTCGTCGATCAGCGGGAGCTTCTTCTGCGCGTAGTTGCCCCACAGGACGAAGACCGCCGGGTCCGGGCGGGAGACCACCGCGCGGATCACGGCGTCGGTGAACTTCTCCCAGCCCTTGCCCTTGTGCGAGTTGGCCTCGCCCGCCCGCACGGTGAGGACCGCGTTGAGCAGCAGCACGCCTTGCTCGGCCCACGGCATCAGATAGCCGTTGTCCGGGACGGGCAGGCCCAGCTCCTGCTGCATCTCCTTGTAGATGTTCCGCAGCGACGGCGGGGTCTTCACCCCGGGACGCACCGAGAAGCACAGACCGTGGCCCTGGCCCTCGCCGTGGTACGGGTCCTGGCCCAGGACGAGGACCTTCACCCGCTCGTACGGCGTCGCGTCCAGCGCCGCGAAGACCTCCTCGCGCGGCGGGTAGACGGGACCCTTCGCCCGCTCCTCCTCGACGAACTCGGTCAGCTCCTTGAAGTAGGGCTGCTGCAGTTCGTCGCCCAGTACCCCGCGCCAGGATTCGGGCAGCATGGCGATGTCGGTCACGTCAACGTCCTCACGATGTCCAGCAACTACGGTGTGCGGTCACTTGCAGGATTCAGAACCTACAGGCGACCACTGACAACCGTGCCGGGAGCACCGTTCACCAGCTGGTCTTGCGGTGCAGCGTCCACATCATCATGATCGTCGACGGGTCCAGGGCCTGCTCGCCGCCGGAGACGTCGACGCTGGCCGCCACGAACTGCCGGCCCTGCCACAGCGGGATCAGCCGGGCGTCGTTCACCATGATCTGCTGGGCCTCCTCCATGTCCTTGACGGTCTCGGCGCGGTCGCTCTCCGCGCGCGCGTGCGGCAGCAGCCTGCCGGTGATCTCCTTGGCCGGGTAGGGCGTGCCGAGGGCGTTGTGCTCGCCGACGAACGGGGCGATGAAGTTGTCCGCGTCGGGGAAGTCCGGGAACCAGCCGCGCCCGAACACGGGGTACTCCCCCTTCTGGTAGCCGACCACGTAGCTCTTCCACGGGCGGCTCTTGAGGGTGATGGTGAACAGGCCCGAGCCGTCCAGCTGCCGCTTCAGCTCCTGGAACATCTGCCCCGTCTCCGAGCCGTAGCGGTCGGTGGTGTACCAGAGGGTGAGCGGGACCCGCTGGGTGATGCCGGCGTCGGAGAGGATCTTGCGGGCCTTGGGGACGCTGGGGTCGCCGTAGTCGTCGAAGAAGCCGGTGGCGTGGCCGGTCAGGCCCTTGGGGACCATCGAGTACAGCGGGTCGACGGTGTCCTTGTAGACCTTGTGCGCGATCGCGCCCCGGTCGACGATCTGGGCGACGGCCTTGCGGACGGCGGGCTGCTTGGCCCAGGGGTCCTTGGGGTTGAACACCAGGTAGCTGATGTCGGTACCGGCGCCGTCGACCAGTTGGAGGTCCTCGCTGTCGTGTTCCTGCAGGGCGAGGATGTCGTCGGCGGCGAGGCCGCGGTAGGTGACGTCGATCCGCTTGTCCCGCAGCGCCTGGACCATGCCGGCGGAGTCCTTGAAGTAGCGGATGGTCACCGCGTCGTTCTGCCGCTTGGCGAAGCCCTTGTAGCTGTCGTTGCGGACCAGGACGGCCTGGCTGCCGTCCTGGTAGGACTGCAGCTCGTACGGCCCGGAGCCGTGCACGTCGGTGCCCTTGCGGAGGGAGTCGGCGGGGTAGTCGTCCGGGTCGACGATCGACATCGCCGGGGTCGCCAGCACGAACGGGAAGGTGGCGTCGGGCTGGTTGAGGTGGAAGACGATCTCGCGGTCGCCGGACGTCTCCACCCGGTCCAGGCTGCCGAGCAGTCCGGCGGGCCCGCCGGGGGCGTCGATGGTGCGGATGCGGTCGATCGAGTGCCGGACGGCCGCGGCGGTCAGCGCGTCGCCGTCGGCGAACTTCAGGCCGGAGCGCAGTCTGCAGCGGTAGGTGCGGCTCGTGGAGTCCGTGAAGCCGCAGCTCTGCGCGGCGTCGGGCTGCGGGGTGGTGGCGCCGTTCGGGTAGGCGAGGAGCGTCTGGAAGATGTTCCGGTACAGCTCCCAGGAGCCGTCCCAGGCCCCGGCCGGGTCCAGCGTGCTGGGGACGCTGGTGGTGCCCACGACGATCGGCTTCTCGTCGTCGGGGTCGCCGTCGGACAGCAGACCGCATCCGGCGACCAGCGATATGGACGCGATCGCCGCGACTTTCCGCAGGAATCGGTTCCGGTTGAACACGCGCACGCTCCTCGATCTGCCATACCAAGGGTCGGCAGACCATACCGCAGCGTCCGGGCGCCTGAACCTCCCCCGGAACAGCGCTCCTTGATCGATTCGGCGATGACGACGTTGTCAGTTCGCTGGGCGGATACCCAGGGGTGTTCCGGGCGCCGATCCGTCCGGAAATCGGCGCCCGGGAGGTGGCTCAGCCCACGCCGGCGTTGAGGAAGATCCCGCCGTCCACGACGAGTGTCTGGCCGGTGACCCAGTCGGACTGCCCGGAGGTGAGGAAAGCGGCGGCCCCGCCGATGTCGGAGGGGACCCCGAGCCGGGCGAGCGGGTAGGCGGCCGCGGCCTCCTCCTCGCGGCCCTCGTACAGGGCCTGCGCGAACTTGGTCTTGACCACGGCCGGCGCGATGGCGTTCACCCGCACCCTCGGCGCGAACTCGTGCGCCAGCTGCTGGGTGAGGTTGATCATCGCGGCCTTGCTGACGCCGTACGCGCCGATGAACGGCGAGGGCGCCAGGCCGGCGACCGAGGCGATGTTGACGATCGCGCCGCCGTTGTCCTTCTGCCACGCGTGCCAGGTCCGCTGGGCGAAGCCGAGGGCGGAGATCACGTTGGTCTCGAAGACCTTGCGGGCGACGTTCAGGTCGACGTCGGCCATCGGGCCGAACACCGGGTTGGTGCCCGCGTTGTTGACCAGGAAGTCGACCCGGCCGAAGGCCGCCATGGTCCGCTCGACGGCCGCGGCCTGGTGGTCCAGGTCGTGGGCCTTGCCGGCGACGCCGATGACCCGCTCGGCACCGAGCTGCTCGACGGCCTCCTTCAGGGCGTCCTCGTTGCGGCCGGTGATGCACACACGGTCGCCGCGCGCGATCAGCGCCTCGGCGACGCCGTAGCCGATGCCGCGGCTCGCGCCCGTGACGATCGCGACCTTGCCGGAGAGCTCCGGGAGTTCAGTCATGTCCGTGCTACCCCTGGATTCCTAGTCGAGCGGTCCGCCGGCGACGTACAGCACCTGGCCGGAGACGAAGCCGGCCGCCTCGCCGGTGAAGAACGCGATGGCGTTGGCGATGTCCTCCGGCTCACCGACGCGCTGCACCGGGATCTGGGTGGCGGCGGCCTTCTTGAAGTCGTCGAAGCCCATGCCGACGCGGTCCGCGGTGGCCTTGGTCATCTCGGTGGCGATGAAGCCGGGGGCGACGGCGTTGGCGGTGATGCCGAACTTGCCCAGCTCGATGGCGAGGGTCTTGGTGAAGCCCTGGAGGCCGGCCTTGGCGGCGGAGTAGTTGGCCTGGCCGCGGTTGCCGAGCGCCGACGAGGAGGAGAGGTTGACGATCCGGCCGAAGCCCGCGTCCACCATGTGCTTCTGGACGGCCTTGGTCATCAGGAACGAGCCGCGCAGGTGCACGTTCAGGACCGTGTCCCAGTCGGACGCGGTCATCTTGAACAGCAGGTTGTCGCGCAGCACGCCCGCGTTGTTGACCAGGATCGTCGGGGCGCCCAGCTCCTCGACGATCCGGGCGACGGCCGCCGCGACCTGCGCCTCGTCGGAGACGTCGGCGCCGACGGCGACGGCCTTGCCGCCGGCGGCGGTGATCTTCTCGACGGTGTCCTTGCAGGCGGCCTCGTCCAGGTCGATGACGGCGACCGCGTGACCTTCGGCGGCCAGCCGTACGGCCGTCGCGGCGCCGATGCCGCGCGCCGCACCGGTGACTACCGCGACCCGCTGTTCAGTGGTGGACATTGCTGTGTCTCCTCGCCCTTGAGAGAACCTGTCGGACCCTCGGAGAGAGAGTCCGTCGTGCGGTGAGCGACCGCTTAGTACCTTCAGCACCCGTGACGCTAGAAGCCCTGGCACCCGGTGTCAACGGCACATCCGGCCGGTGTGATCCATTACCTCACCAGGAGGTCCAGCAACCGCTCCGTCTCGGCGGCCGGGTCGGCGGTCAGACCGGTGTGCACGGGCCCGGGCTGCACCACGGTGGAGCGGGGCGCGACCAGCCAGCGGTAGCGGCGCCCGGCGTCGTCGCCGGCCGCCTGGCCGGCCTCCTCGCCGCCCGCGCAGTGCCGCTCGACCGCCCCGAGCGCGGCACGCACCCCGGCCACGTCGGCGGCCGGGTCCAGGGCGAGCAGCCGGGCCTCGTCGAGATGGGTGCGGGCCCCGACGTAGGCACGGGCCCGGCAGTACACGACCACGCCCGCGTTGATGCACTCCCCGCGTTCCACCCGGGGTACGACCCGCAGCAGCGCGTACTCGAACACGTCCCGGTCGCCGCCCTGGCCCGCCCGGGTGATGTGCCGCTCGGTCACATGGCCGGCCATGTGGATGTGGCGCTCGCTCACTTGCTCTCCTCGGTGCCGGGGCCGAGTCCGGTGATCCGCTCGGCGATGACGGCCGCCCGTGCGAGCAGCGGCCGTGCGTAGGCCCGGCGCAGGTCGTCCGGGGTGTCGAAGCCGGGCTCATCGGCGAGCCAGGTGTCCGGGATCTCGGCGGTGACCTCGGCCAGGAGGTCCTCGGTGATCCGGGGGGCGAGCTCGGCCGCGGCGGCGGTGACGTCGGGGGCGAACCGGGCGAGGGCGTGGTCCGAGGCGTCGTAGGGCCGGCCCGCGGAGGTCTCGGCGGCGGGCCAGTTGTGGTGCCAGATCATCGTGGCGCCGTGGTCGATGAGCCACAGCTCGCCCCGGTGCAGCAGCAGGTTGGGGTTGCGCCAGGAACGGTCGACGTTGTTGGTCAGCGCGTCGAACCAGACGATCCGGCCGGCCTCCTCCGGGCGCACCGGGAAGGCGAGCGGGTCGTAGCCGAGGGCGCCGGAGAGGAAGTCCATGCCGAGGTTGGTGCCACCGCTGCCCCGGAGCAGGTCCTGCACCTGCTGCTCCGGCTCCCCGAGCCCGAGGACCGGGTCGAGCCGGACGGTGACCAGCCTGGGCACCCGGAAGCCGAGGCGGCGGGCCAGCTCGCCGCACACCACCTCGGCGACCAGGGTCTTGCGGCCCTGTCCGGCACCGGTGAACTTCATGACGTAGGTACCGAAGTCGTCGGCCTCGACGAGTCCCGGCAGCGAGCCGCCCTCCCGCAGGGGGGTGATGTAGCGGGTCGCGGTGACTTCCTTGAGCATCGCCCCAGGCTACTGGGGTCCGCGGCGCGGCAGGGGCCCGCGGACGGCTGACGCGCCGCCACGTTCCGCACCCCTTCCACCACCGTACGGCGAGTGTCCGGCCGTGCCGTCTGAACGGCCGCCGCTCCGGAGCCGTACCCCATGACGGACGAGGAGTTGCTCCGCGGAAGGGAACGCCCACATGACCAGCGCATCACTCCACCCCGCAGCGGGACCGGCCCGACGCACCGTCGTGGCGGCGGCCGGGGCGGCGGGGCTCGCCGCCGCGCTGACCGCCTGCGGTTCGGGGGACGGCTCCTCCGGCGGCGGGGACACCGGGTCCGGCCCGGCCGGCACCGCGCTCGCCAAGACCGCGGACATCCCCGAGGGCGGCGGCAAGGTCTTCAAGGACCAGGGTGTCGTGGTCACCCAGCCGGCCGCGGGCACCTACAAGGCGTTCTCCGCCAAGTGCACGCACCAGGGCTGCGCCGTGAGCAGCGTGGCGAACGGCGTGATCGTCTGCCCGTGCCACGGCAGCCAGTTCTCGGCGGAGGACGGCAGCGTGCGCAAGGGACCCGCGACACAGCCGCTGGCCGGCGCGAAGATCGCCGTCTCCGGTGACGAGATCACGCTGGCCTGAGCCGGCTCAGGCCCGGCCGTACGCCCGTTTCAGGCAGCGGAGCACCTCGTCGGTGGTGGCGATCGTGGCGACCAGGGCGAGGGTGTTGCGGATCATGGCGGGGGTGTAGTCGGCCGGGACCCCCGCGACGGCGTCGGCCGGGACGACGGCGGTGTAGCCGAGGTTGACGGCGTCGAACACCGCGTTCGGCACGGCGACGTTGGCCGAGACCCCGGTGACGATCAGCGTGCGGCAGCCGAGGTTGCGCAGCAGGGCGTCGACGTCGGTGCCGTGGATCGGGGACAGTCCGTGCAGCCGCCGTACGACGAAGTCCTCCTCCGCGACCTCGATCGGGGGCGCGACCCTGACCGCCGTGCTGCCGGCCAGCTGGCGGACGGGCAGCCGTTCGGCGGCCCGGAACAGGCGTGCGTTGCGGTTCGCTCCCCGGCCGTCCGGACGGCGCTCGGCGATCGCGTGGATCACCTGCACCCCGGCCTCGTGGGCGGCCGCGACCAGCCGGGCCACGTTGCGCAGGGCGCCGGAGGAACGTGCCTCACGGGCGAGTTCGGGCAGGGCGCTGTCCGGTCCGACGACCCCCTGCTGGCACTCCACGGTGAGCAGGACGGTACTGCCGGGATCCAGGAGGTCGCCGAGTTGCTCGTACGACGCCATGGCACGCCCTTTCGCCGGGGTCCGGGCGGTGAGCGTAACCACATCGCGGGTCGAGCGGAAGCGGACGGGTTCCCTTTTCTGACGTCATGTCAGAGGATCACCGCAGCGGAGGAGTTCATCCGACACGACGTGAAGGAAGAGGGGGCGCCATGACCGTCACGCAGCAGCGCCGCGGCCGGAAGATCATGATGACGCCCGGCGAGCTGGACGAGTTCCTCACCACCCAGCGCACCTGCCGGGTCGCGACCGTCTCGGCGGACGGCACACCGCACGTGAGCGCGTTGTGGTTCGCCTGGGACGGCACGTCGCTGTGGCTGTACTCGGTGGTGCGCAGCCGGCGCTGGGCACAGCTGCACCGCGATCCGCGGGTGGCGGTCGTGGTCGACTCCGGCGAGGAGTACGACCAGTTGCGCGGGGTCGAGCTGGCCGGCCGGGTGGAGTTCGTCGGCGAGGTGCCGCGCACCGGTGAGCTGTGCGCGGAACTGGACACGGCCGAGACGCTGTTCGCCCGCAAGAACTTCGGCCTGGACGAGATGCCGCACGACGGCCGCCACGCCTGGGCCCGGCTCACCCCGGAGAAGGTCGTCTCCTGGGACTTCCGGAAACTGGGCGGCGCGTAGGGCGGGGCGGGCGGCTCGGCCCTCCCGGCCGGGCCGCCGGTGTGACCGGGCTGCCGGGCTGCGCCCTGTGTCAGCCGAGTTTCCGGGCGGCCTCCCGCAGCGCCTCCACGGCCGCGCGGATGGAGGGGCGGCGGTCGGCGTCCGCCCGCCAGATCACGTACACATGGCGGCGCACCCGCTGCCTGAGCGGCACCAGGGCCACGCCCTCGGGCACGGGGTGGCGGCCCAGCAGCGGGGCGATGCACACGCCCAGTCCGGCCGCGACGAGGCCGAGCTGGGTGTGGGTCTCACCGGCGCGATGGCCGATGATCGGCTCCACACCCTTGGAGCGCAGGGTGAACAGCAGCCACTCGTGGCAGAACTCGCCCTCGCCCCAGGTGATCCACTCGTCCTCCGCGAACTCGGTCAGATCCACCTCGTCCCGGCCCGCGAGCCGGTGCCCGACGGGCAGGGCGACGTCCGCCGGATCGTCCAGCAGGGGCGCCTTGACCAGACCGTCGGGTACGGGCATCGGCTTGTTGTACCAGTCCAGGACCACGGCGAGGTCGAGATCGCCGCGGATCACCCCGGCGACGCCCCGCTCCGGTTCCAGTTCGCTGGAACGCACGCGCAGCCCGGGATGCGCGGTGCGCAGCGCGCCGAGCGCGGCGGGGAACAGGCCACGGGCGGCGGTCGGGAAAGCCGACAGCCGGAGTTCGCCGACGACCTGGCCGCGGTGCGCCTCCAGGTCCGACTCGGCCAGCTCCACCTGTGACAGGATGCGCGCCGCGTGCTCCGACAGCAGCCGGCCGGCGTCGGTGAGCCGGACTCCGCGGCCGTTCTTCGCGAGGATCTGCTGGCCGACCTCGCGTTCCAGCTTGCCGAGCTGCTGCGAGACCGCGGAGGTGGTGACGTGCAGCGCGTCGGCGGCGGCGCTGACCGAGCCGTGCCGGGACAGCGCGTCCAGGGTACGCAGGCGCTCAAGGTTCAACATATAAGCAATACTAAGAGGTACCAGGCGGGGATTCTCGATTGTCCTACGAGGTCGCGTGCGTCATCGTGGAGCCCATGAGCACGGTCACCACGCCCCGGACCCGGCCCCCGGCCACCACCACCGCCCCTCCACGCGCCCGCCTGGACTGGCGGCTGCGCTTCGGCGCGCTGTCCCTGATCTGGGGCTTCAGTTTCCTGCTGATCAAGGTGGGCACGGAGGCGTACGCGCCGTTCCAGGTCACTCTCGGCCGGCTCGTGTTCGGTACGGCGGTGCTGCTGGCGGCGATGGCCGTGAAGCGGCAGCGGTTGCCGCGCGGGGCCCGGCTCTGGGGGCACATGGCGGTCGCCGCGTTCCTGCTGAACGCCCTGCCGTTCTCCCTCTTCGCCTACGCCGAGCTGACGATCCCGTCCACGCTGGGCGGCATCTGCAACGCCACGTCCCCCCTGTGGGGCATGGTGCTGTCGCTGGTCGCACTGTCCGAGGACCGGCCCACCCGGGTCCGGGTCGCCGGCCTGATGCTCGGCTTCCTCGGTGTGCTGACGGTCCTCGGGGTCTGGCAGGGCTTCCAGGGCCTGGACGCCACGGGCACGGCGATGGCGCTGCTGGCCTCGCTGAGCTACCCGGTGGGCTGGATCTACGTGCGGCGGACGCTGGCCGGCACGGGGAACTCGCACCTGTCGATGACCGGAGGGCAGTTGCTGCTGGCGACGGTCCAGCTGGCCGTCGTCACGCCCCTGTTCACCGGCGTCCCCCGGCACTTCTCGCTCGTCGCACTGCTCGCGGTGGCCGCGCTGGGCGCGCTGGGCACCGGGTTCGCGGTGCTCCTCCAGTACGGGCTGGTCGCCGAGGTGGGGCCCACCACCGCCCAGATGGTCACGTACTTCATCCCGGTCATCGCCACGGCCGCGGGTGTGGCGATCCTCGGGGAGTCGCTCCACTGGACCACGCCGGTGGGCGCGGCGGTCGTCATCGCGGGGGCCGCGCTCACCCAGCTCAGGCCGAAGAGCGCCTGAGGAGCCACGCCCACCCGGCTCGGGCCGGAGAGCGCCTGAGGAGCCACGCTCACCCGGTTCAGGCCGGAGAGCGCCTGAGGA
>NZ_WWJT01000025.1 GCF_009865385.1 Streptomyces sp. SID486
GACGCGCTCCGGTCCGCCCTCGGGGACGTCGTCGCACGGCACGAGAGTCTGCGGACGGTGTTCCCGGAGGCCGAGGGCGTGCCGTGCCAGCAGGTGCTGGCCCCGGAGGCCGCCGTACCGCGGCTGACCGTCACCCCGACGACCGAGGACAAGCTGCAGGACGTGCTGACGTCGGCCGCACGGCACCCCTTCGACCTGGCGAGTGAACCTCCGCTGCGGGCGTCCCTGTTCGAGTTGTCGGGCCGGGAGTACGTGCTGCTGCTGGTCGTGCATCACATCGCGGGTGACGGGTGGTCACTGGGCCCGCTGGCC
>NZ_WWJT01000221.1 GCF_009865385.1 Streptomyces sp. SID486
TCGGCATCTCCCAGATGCACGTCTCCCGGCTGATCAGCCGCAGCTGCGCGCGCGTCCGCGACGAGGTGCTCGGCGGCCGCCGCCCCGGCCCCGACCAGCGGTGAACGGCCGGCCGGTGGTGAAAGGCCGGCCGGTGGTGAACGGTCGGCCGGTGGTGCAGGGCCGGTCGGCGACAGGCGGCCGGCCCGGGGCGAGTGACGGGTCCGGGGTGGGTGGCAGCAGACCCGGTGCGAGCGGTCGGTGCGAGGTGGGCGGCGACAGACCCGGTGCGAGCGGTCGGCGCGAGGTGGGCGGCGACAGGCCCGGTGCGAGCGGTGGGCGCGAGGTGGGCGGCCGACCGGTCCCGGGCGCTCACTTCCGCGGCTGTGCGGGGCCGCCGCCGACGCCCAGCGGGCGGGCCAGACCCGAGACCGCCTCGTCCAGCCGTTGCAGATGACGCAGCACCCGGTCCGTCACCCGCCCGTAGCGCGGGGTGCGCAGGGTTCCCGGCTCCAGCATCGACGCGATGCTGGAGCCGGTCTCGATCTCCACGGCGGACCGCGGGTCCGCCACGTGCGCGGCGATCGCCTCGATGTTGTGCACGATCCGTCCGCACGCCCCGCGCAGCCGCGGGTCCGCCGCGATCGACGGGTGCGTCGGCAGCAGTTCGGCCGTGGCCGCGAGGGAACGCCCGTGGTAGGCGCAGGTCTCCAGCAGAGCCACCACATACCGGGCCGTGTCCCGGCGTGAGCGCAGCGGCGTGATCGGATGGGTCAGCGGCTGGGTGGCCGCCCGCAGGTCGGCCAGCGCCTGGTCCAGCTCGCGCGCCTGGTCCACCAGGTCGCCACCGGTGCCGCCGCTGAGCTGGTCCACGGCGCCCCGGGTGACGTCGGCGAGCCGGTCCAGGGCCGTCACCAGCAGTTCGTTGGTACGGCGGTCGGTGTGGATCGGCAGCACCACCGCCGCGGCGATCACCCCGCACGCGGCGCCGAGCGCCGTCTCCTCGATCCGCAGCACCAGCACCGCCGTGCTGTACGTGTTCAGCAGGGTGTACAGCAGACCCAGCATCGCCGTCACGAAGAACGACATCAGGGTGTACGACAGGGGCGCGGTGTAGAACATCGCGAAGATGAACAGCAGCACCAGCGCGAACGCCGTCCAGGTGTGGTGCCCGACCAGTCCGGCGAGCCCGATACCGGCCACCACCCCGAGGACCGTGCCCAGCAGCCGCCGGTAGCCCTTCACCAGGATCTCGCCGGTGGAGGCGGTGTTGAGGAACACGATCCAGCAGGTCAGCACCGCCCAGTACCAGCGCTGGCTGGACAGCAGTTCGCCGCCGACGATGGCCAGCGAGGAGCCGACGGCCACCTGGAGCGCGGCCCGCGTGGTGGGCCGCTTCAGACCGGCCGGCTCCGCCTCCTCCGGCTCGCTCTCCTCGCTGATCTCGATCGCCGCGTCCTCCGCGTCCAGCTCCTCGCGCGAGCGGGCGGTGGCCGGGGAGTCGTCGGAGTCGTCCTGCGGGCCGTCCAGGGCGAGCCGCAGACCGAGCGCGGCCCGCGCGGCCTCGCCGAGCCCCCGGAAGACGTCCTGCACGGCCGGAGCGGCCGCGGGCAGGTTCTCCTCCTCGCGGTAGCCGAGCAGCCGGTTGCGCACCTGGGCCAGCGCGGTCCCCGACGCCTCGCCGGCCGGCCGCAGCATCAGCACCCGCAGCGCCGTCAGGTCCCGGCGGAGCGCGGCCGTCGCCTCGTCACGCACCGGCAGCGCGCCGCCCGACGGCAGCGAGGCGCCCGGCAGGTGCAGGGTGAGGGTGTCGGTCCGCTCGGCGCTGCGCGCCGTGAGCAGCAGCAGCCCGAGCCGTTCGGCGGCGATCTCGGCGTCCGCGATACGGCGCTGGAGCAGCCGGGCCACGGCCGGGTCGGAGGTGCCGTCCTCCAGCCGGCCCTGGATCATCAGCGCCGTCTCGTGCAGCCGTGCCGTACCGGTGCGCAGGTCCTCCAGCACCTTCTCGACCCCGTCGGGGCCCGTGTCCAGCAGTTCGGCCTGGGTCGCGAGCAGCTGGGCCAGCCGGGCGCGGAAGGCCCGCCGCAGCCGGTCCAGGGTGCCCGCCGGGGTCTGCGGCAGCAGCACGAACCTGGCGACGGCGCTGCACGCGAAGGCCACGCAGAGCACGCCGTACAGCGCGGGCAGCCCGGACGCCGTCGCGCGCACGAACAGGGAGAGGAAGTAGATCTGGAAGCCGATCAGCCCCAGTGCCGTGCCGCGGTCGCCGAACCGGCGGCCGTAGACGGCGCAGAAGATGAGGACCACGAAGAACAGGTCCCCGGCCACGACCCGCTGGTTGAGCAGGGCGCCCAGCGAGACCGAGGCCAGTGCCACCGGCAGGCCGAGCGCCAGCGTGAGGGCCTGCTGGCCCCGCTGCTTCTCCCGGATGGCGAAGGTGGCGACCATCGCCGCCATCGACCCGGCGACCAGCTGCGGCACCGGGACACGCGAGGCGGCGAGCACGGCGAGGGTCAGGGCGATGGCGGCGACCGTGCGCAGACCCGCGGTGAGCCGGAGCAGTCCCGGGTCCGACGCCGCGAGCCGGTCCCACATCCGTACCCGTCCCGACCGTCCCGCTGTCTTCACGCCGCCGTGCTCTCTCCCGTGCCGGAAATGGATCTACGACCCAGCATCGCACGGCGGGTGCGGCCCGCCCGCCCCCGGTCCGCTCGGCGGCCACCAGGGCGAAGGCGTGCCCGTGCCCGGGCCGTGTGAGGGGTGCCGACCACAGGAGAGGACCGCCGGTCGGACGGGCTGCGACCGGCGGTCCTCTCGGTGGTCCGTCACATCAGGGCCGGCCGAGTGACCGGTCGCCGACCTGTTCCCGCACCTGCTCCGGCGTCAGGTACGAGTCGGTGAACTCGAAGTCCTTCAGCCGCGCGGGCTTGCGGGCCTGGAAGCCGGTGCGGACGAAGTCGTCACCCGCGACCGCGTTCAGCAGCCAGTTGGTCATCACCCGGGCCTTGGCGACGTTCGTGCGCAGCGCCGACCAGTGGTAGCCGCGGGCCACCGCCTGCGCGGGCAGCCCGCGCAGTTCGACGCCGAGCGGCTTGGACACGGCGTCCTTGCCGCCCAGGTCCACCACGAGTCCCAGGTCCTTGTGCTCGTACGGCCGCAGCGGCTGGCCCCGCAGCGCCGCGATGACGTTGTCGGCGACCTTCCTGCCCTGCCGCATGGCGTGCTGCGCGGTGGGCGGGCACACCGCGCCCTCCTGACCCTTCGCCAGGTCGGGCACCGCCGCCGAGTCACCGAGCGCGAACACCCCGTCGTGCCCCGGCAGGCACATCTCGGCGGTGACCGCCAGCCGCCCCTTGACCGTCTCCGCGCCGAGCGTGGCGATCAGGGGGCTGGCGACGACACCGGCCGTCCAGATCAGGGTGTGCGTCGGCACCACCCGGCCGTCGGTGAAGGTGACCTCCTCCGCGGCGGCCTTGTCGATCGACACGCCCAGCGAGACGTCGATGCCGCGCCGCCGGAGGATCTCCTGCGCGCTGCGGCCGAGCTTGTCGCCCAGCTCCGGCATGAGCTTGGGCGCGATGTCGATCAGATGCCACTTGATCAGGCCCGGGTCGAGCCGCGGATAGCGCCGCACGGCCGCGTGCGTCAGCCGCTGGAGGCAGGCAGCGGTCTCGGTGCCCGCGTAGCCGCCGCCGACCACCACGAACTGCAGCCGCGCGGCCCGCTCGGCCGGGTCGTCGCTGGCGTCCGCGAGGTCGAGCTGGGAGATGACGTGGTCGCGGATGTAGGCGGCCTCGGCCAGCGTCTTCATCCCGAAGGCGTGGTCGGTCAGGCCGGGGATGTCGAAGGTGCGGGTCACACTGCCCGGCGCCAGCACGATGTAGTCGTAGGGCTCGTTGACGATCTTGTCGGTGATGGTGCGGACGACGCACACCTTGGACTTCAGGTCCACGCCGATCGCGCCGCCCGGGAGGATCCGGGTGCGGTACTTCTTGCTCCGGCGCAGGGACAGGGCGATCGACTGCGGCGTGAGCACGCCGGAGGCGACCTGGGGCAGCAGCGGAAGGTACAGCTGGTAGGCGAACGGCGTCACCAGCGTGACGTCGGCCTCCTCGGGGGCGAGCTTGCGCTCCAGGCGGCGGACGCAGTCCACTCCTGCGAAGCCTGCTCCAACCACCAGGATCCTGGGTCGTGTCACGGTGTTCATCCCTTTCTGCGGCTCCAGGCGGTCCGACTCGACGCCGTTCGCCTGCCCCGGATCGCCGCGCACCAACTCCGGCTCCGATCCCACCGCGGCTCCAGCCGTTCCGCCAGCCGGACGCGGCACGCAGACGAACGCATGAGGGCCTCCATGCCCCCGTCGGTGGGTGGAGTAACCGGATGGCGTATACCTACACGTCGGAGTTCCGTCACCAGGGCAGGAACGCGTGGATGTCCTTGCCGTCGTCGCGCACCACGACGCTGACCTGGGTGCACAGCGTGTGCACCAGGTGCCAGCCGATACCGCCGCCGCCCGCGCTCGGGTGGAACGGCCGCGGCTGCGGCGCCGTCCGGTTCGTGTCCCGCATGGTCACGTGCACCCCGTCGAAGGTGCGGCGCATCCGCAGGTCGAACGGGCCCGGCGCGTACTGGATCGCGTTCGCGGCCAGCTCCGTGACGACCAGCAGGATGTCGTCCCAGTACTCGTGCGCCCCCGGCGGCGCGTGCCGGGCGAGGGAGCAGAGGAACTGCTCCGCCGCCAGCCGCGCACCCGTGACGTTGCGCAGCTCACCGGGGAAGGAGAACGTCCGCTCGTAGCTCTCCTCCGAAGGCTGTGTGTCGTCCCAACGCGGCTCCGTCACCATCTCGCATTCCCCGGTCCCGGCTCGCAGGGGCCGACTCGGCCCCTCCGACCGGAACGGTCGTCGTTGCTGATCTCTCGCTCCGCTGCGGGTTCCCACAGCCGCGCGGACTATCCGTCCCCCGTCGGCCCGACGGCCCCTCGGGGCACCCGCTCAACGGAAGACGTCGTCCGCCTCGTCCCACTCGGCCGGCTCCCGCACGACCGGCCGCGACCGCGAACGCGCCTGGTACATCGCCTCGATCTCGGCCGCGTAGTGCCGCACGACGGCGGCCCGGCGCAGTTTCAGGGACGGCGTGAGCAGCCCGTTGTCCGCCGCGAACGGTTCTTGCAGGACACGGTAGACCCTGATGGACTCCGCGCGGGACACCGCGCTGTTGGCACTGGCGACGGCCCGCGCGATCTCCTCACGCAGCGCGTTCTCCTCGCGGGCCTCCCGGCCCGGGTGATCGCCGGGCAGGGCCAGGGCGGCCCGCCAGTGCGCGAGGAAGTCCGGGTCCAGGGTGATCAGGGCGCCGACGCAGGGCCGGTCGTCGCCGATCACCACCGCCTGGTGCACCAGCGGATGCATACGCAGCCGCTGCTCCAGCGGGGCCGGCGCCACGCTCGTGCCGCCGCTGGTGACGATGACCTCCTTCTTGCGCCCGGTGATCGTCAGATAGCCCTCGGCGTCCAGCCGGCCGATGTCCCCGGTGGCCAGCCAGCCGCCGCGCAGCACCGCCCGGGTCGCCGTCTCGTCGCCGACGTAGCCCTGGAACACCGACGGCCCGCGCACGAGGATCTCCCCGTCGTCGGCCACCTGGACCCGGGTGCCCGGCAGCGGCATGCCCACGGTCCCGGACTTCTCCCGGCCGAACGGCTGCATGGTGATCCCGCCGGCGGCCTCGGTGAGCCCGTAGCCGTCGTGCACGAAGACGCCCATGCCCTCGTAGAACATGGCCAGTTCGCGGCCGAGCGCCGAACCGCCCGAGGTGCCCCGCACCACCCGGCCGCCCAGCGCGGCCCGGAGCCCGCGGTACACCGTCCGCTCGTACAGGGCGTGCTGGAGCCTCAGTTCGAGCCCCGGCCCGGGCCCGGTGCCCAGCCGCCGGCGCTCCTCGGCCGCGGCGAAGTCCCGCGCGGTCCGCGCGGCCCGCTCGAACAGGGCACCGCGGCCCGCCTGCTGCGCGGTGCGCAGGAAGGTCTTGTACAGCCGCTCGAACACCGACGGGACGCCGTACAGGTACGTCGGCCGGAAGGTGCTCAGGGCCGACGCCACCGCCGCTTCCGTCACCTCCGGCTCGTGCGCCATCAGCACTCCGCCGCGCACACACGTCAGCATGATCATCATGCCGTAGACGTGGGAGAACGGCAGGAAGGCCAGCACGGACGGCTGCTCGCCCGGGGGCGCCGCGGTGTGCGCCCAGCCCGCCAGCAGGGTGTCGCACGGGTAGGCCAGGCCCCGGTGGCTGAGGGCACAGCCCAGCGGACGGCCCGAGGTGCCGGAGGTGTAGACGACGGCGGCGGTGGAGTCCGGCAGCACGATCCGGCGCAACGACTCCACCGTGGTGTACGGGACCACCGTGCCCCGCTCGATCAGACCGGGCAGGGCGCCCGCGTCCAGCTGCCAGACGTGCCGCAGCCGCGGCAGCCGGGCGCACACCGTGCCGACGGTCATCACGCCCTGCTCGTCCTCCGCGGCGACGGCCACACAGCCCGCGTCCCGCAGGATCCACTCCACCTGGTCCCGGGAGGACGCCGGATGGACCGGCACGAGCTCGGCGCCCACGGCCCACAGCGCGTGGGCCAGCACGGTCCACTCGTAGCGGGTCCGCGACATCACGGCCACCCGGTGGCCGGGCGAGATCCCGGCGGCGATCAGGCCCTTGGCCAGACCGACCACCTCGTCCCGCAGCCGGGCCGCCGTCACCTCCTCCCAGCCGGCCGCGCCGGAGCGGGCCCGGTGCGCCAGCACCGGCAGCGTCGGATCGCGGTCCGCCCTCGCGAACACGCTGTCGGCGAGGCCGCCGGTCAGCGGGGGGACGGATGCCGGAGCGAGGGCGACGTCGCGCATGCGCTGCTCCTGGTGTACGGAGGGTCACTCCGCCGACCGGCTCGGTGTCGGCGGTGCTCGAATGTAGCCCAGGCAAGCGCGTTCGGTGACGGGATCGGGGAACTCGTGATCGGCTGATGATCCGGGCGTGTCCTGGGGACTCGGCAGACATGAGTCATGTGAACCCCGATCCGGAACCCGAGCGTACGACCGGACTGGAGCCAGGTGGGGGAGTTCCGCCCGGTGAGACTCCGCCCGCCGAGAGCAGCCTGCCCGAGGCCGGGCCCCGCCAGCCGGACGCCCGGCGCAGAGGCTGGGCCAAGGCCCCGCTGACGGTGATCCTGCTCCTGGTGGCGCTGATCGCGGCATTCTTCCTGGTCTACGCCCTGATCCTGATCCTCTGAGTCCCGCCGGGCGGGACGCTCACCCCTGCGTACGCCGTACGCACTCGGTGACGACGTCGCGCAGGCTGCCGGTGCGCTCCAGCAGCCCGCGCTGCTCCCGTGCGCCGTTGCCCCGGTGCAGCAGCTCCTCGACGCCCCGCGCCGCGCGGTCCGCGTCGCCGGTACCGGCGAGCGCGTCACCGGCATGCTCCAGCAGGGACTCCAGCACCTGCGCGGCGGGCCGGGGCCGCAGGGTGACCGGGTCCAGCAGCTCCTCCTCCAGGCCGAACCGGGCGGCCTGCCAGTCGGCCAGCCGGAGCAGGCTCACGCCGGGGTCGGCCGCCGGCCGGCCCGCCCGCCAGTCGCGCGCGGCCGTCTCCACCAGGGCACGGCAGAGCGTCGCGATCAGTACCGCGGTGTCCGCGCACAGGCACACGTCGGCCACCCGGAACTCCACGGTCGGGTAGTTGGCCGACAGCCGCGCGTCGAAGTAGACCATCCCCTCGTCGAGGATGACCCCCGTGGCCACCATGTCGGCCACCTGCCGGTGGTAGCGCTCGGCGGACCCGAACAGCTCGGTGGCCCCGGCCGACGGCCACCGGTTCCACACCCGGCTGCGGTAGCTGGCGTACCCGGTGTCCCGGCCCTGCCAGAACGGGGAGTTCGCGCTGACCGCCCGCAGCACCGACAGCCACGGACGGACCCGGTCGAGGACCGCGACGCCCTCCTCCTCGGACTCCACCGACACATGCACATGGCAGCCGCACACCAGCTGCTCCCAGGTGGGCACCCCGTACCGCTCGGCCAGCCAGCGGTACCGCTCGTTCACGCTGAGGGACGGACTGACCGGCAGGGGAGAGGTGGCCAGCGCGGCGACGGTGCAACCGATCTGCCCGGCGTGCCGGGCCGCCTCCTTGCGGCAGCGCACGATCTCGTCACCGAGGTCCGCCATGTCCGACTGCGGATGCGTGGCGAACTCCAGCATCTGGCCGAACAGCTCCTTCTCGAAGACGTCCTGGCCCGGATCGTCCTGGGCAGCCCGGGCGAGGACGGCCGACGCGAGCGCCTTCGGATCGCCGCTGTCCGGATCGACCAGGAGGAGCTCCTCCTCCACTCCGACGGTGCGCACCTGGTGCCGCCCTTCTGTCCGTGCCGCTGGGGCTGCCGGGAAAGCCCCGTCGTCCGCTCGCGGGCGCCGAGGGAGCCTCACCACAGGCCCGAGGGGCAGCCGACGGTCTGTACGACCTCGACTGCCCCTCGGACCGCCTCCGACACCTGCGGGCTTTCAGCCCTCCGGGGTCAGCCAGACGGTGGCGAGCGGCGGCAGCGTCAGCCTGAGGAACCCGTCCTCGGGCTTGACCGGTCCCGCGGTGCCGACCCCGCTGCCGCCGTAGCGGACGTCGTCGGTGTTCAGCGCCTCGCGCCAGGCGGGGACGTCGTCCGGGACCCACAGGCGGTAGTCCGGCCGGACGACGGGGGAGAAGTTCGACACCGCCAGCAGCGGACTGCCGTCGACGGCGAACCGCAGGAACGCCAGGACGTTGTCGTCGGCCGCGTCGCACAGCACCCACCGGAAGCCGCCGGGGTCGGTGTCCCGCTGCCACAGCGCCGGCGTCGCCCGGTACACGGCGTTCAGGTCCCGGACCAGTCCCTGGACGCCCCGGTGGTCACCGGCGGAGTGGTAGTCGTCGCCGAGCAGCCACCACTCCGGCCCGTGCGCCTCGGACCACTCCGCCCCCTGGGCGAACTCCTGCCCCATGAACAACAGCTGCTTGCCGGGGTGGGCCCACATGAAACCCAGGTAGGCACGGTGGTTGGCGCGCCGCTGCCACCAGTCGCCGGGCATCTTGGACACCAGCGCCTGCTTGCCGTGCACCACCTCGTCGTGGGAGATGGGCAGGACGTAGTTCTCGCTGTAGGCGTACACCATCGAGAACGTCATCTCGTCGTGGTGGTACTTGCGGTGCACCGGCTCCTTCTGGATGTACTCCAGCGAGTCGTGCATCCAGCCCATGTTCCACTTCAGGCCGAACCCGAGGCCGCCGCTGTCCGTCGGCCGGGTCACGCCGTCCCAGGCGGTGGACTCCTCGGCGATGGTCACCACGCCCGGGCAGCGCCGGTACACGGTGGCGTTCATCTCCTGCAGGAAGGCGACCGCGTCGAGGTTCTCCCGGCCGCCGAACACGTTCGGCTCCCACTGGCCGGAGTCCCGCGAGTAGTCCAGGTAGAGCATGGAGGCCACGGCGTCCACGCGCAGCCCGTCGATGTGGAACTCCTCGCACCAGTACACCGCGTTGGCGACGAGGAAGTTGCGCACTTCGGTGCGGCCGTAGTCGAACTCGTACGTCCCCCAGTCCGGGTGCTCCGCCCGCGACGCGTTCCCGGGCTCGTACAGCGGGTCCCCGTCGAACCGGGCCAGCGCCCAGTCGTCCTTCGGGAAGTGCGCCGGCACCCAGTCCATGATCACGCCGAGGCCCGCCCGGTGGCAGGCGTCCACGAAGTACCGCAGGTCGTCGGGGGAGCCGAGCCGGGGCGTGGGCGCGTAGTACGACGTGACCTGGTACCCCCACGAGCCGCTGAAGGGGTGCCCGGCGACCGGCATCAGCTCGATGTGCGTGAAGCCCATCTCCTTGGCGTAGGCCGGGAGTTCGTCCGCCAGCCGGCGGTACGACAGGCCGGGCCGCCAGGACGGCAGGTGCACCTCGTACACGGAGAACGGCGCCTGGTGCACGGGGGTGTCACCGCGGTGCGCCATCCACTCGCCGTCGCCCCACTCGTAGCGTGAGGACGTCACCACCGACGCGGTGTCCGGCGGTACCTCCGCGCACCGGGCCATCGGGTCGGCCTTCAAAAACCGGTGGCCGTGCCGGGACGTGATCTCGAACTTGTACCGGGTGCCCTCGCCGATCCCGGGCAGGAACAGTTCCCACACCCCGGACGCGCCGAGCGAGCGCATCGGGTACTGGGTGCCGTCCCAGTACGTGAAGTCCCCGGCCACCCGCACCCCGCGGGCGTTCGGCGCCCACACGGTGAAGCGGGTGCCGGCCACACCCTCGTGGACCATCGGCTCGGCACCGAGCGCCCGCCACAGCTGCTCGTGCCGGCCCTC
>NZ_WWJT01000222.1 GCF_009865385.1 Streptomyces sp. SID486
GCCTAAAGGTTGTCCCGTAACCGGTGGGGCGGTTGGTGCGTTGGCTGGGTATGGGTGGGGTGATCTCAGCAGATGATCCGAAGTGGATCGAGCCGTTCTCGGGGCTGACCGAGGTGCAGTTCGCCAGGCTGGTGGCACTGGTGCGGCGTCGAGGCGGTGACGTGCAGCGGGGCCGGCCGTGGCGGCTGTCGCTGGAGGACCGGGTGCTGCTGGTGGCGACATACTGGCGCACGAACCTCACGTTGCGGCAGGTGGCGCCGTTGTTCGGCATCTCGAAGTCGGCCGCCGACCGCGTCCTCGATCACCTGGCACCTCTACTGGCCCTCTCGCCGGCACGCCGTCCGCGCAAGGACACCGTCTACATCGTGGACGGCACCCTGGTGCCCACCCGCGACCGCAGCATCGCCGCATCCAGCAAGAACTACCGCTACTCGACCAACCTTCAGGTCGTCATCGACGCCAACAGCCGCCTGGTGGTGGCGATCGGCCTGCCGCTGCCCGGCAGCCGCAACGACTGCCGGGCGTTCACGGAGTCCGGCGTCGACCGGGCCTGCCGCGGCACCCCGACCATCGCCGACGGCGGCTACCAGGGAACCGGCCTGCTCATCCCGCACCGAAGACGACGAGGCCAGAGGCACCTCAGTCCGGAGCAGGAAGCGGAGAATGCTGTCCACCGCCGGGCGCGAGCACGTGTGGAACACGCCCTGTCACGGCTGAAGAACTGGAAGATCCTGCGCGACTGCCGACTCAAGGGCACCGGCGTACACCACGCCATGCTCGGCATCGCCCGACTCCACAACATGGCCCTCACCGGATAACCCAGACCCCATACGGGACAACCTCTAGAACGGGAATCCGCTGCGGCCGTGCTGCACCGAGATCCACTTGACCGTGGTGAACGCCTCCAGCGTCGTCTCGCCGTTGAGGCGGCCGAGACCGGAGTTCTTCTCACCGCCGAACGGCACGATCGGCTCGTCGTGGACGGTGCCGTCGTTGACGTGGAACATGCCGGTGTCGATCCGCTTGGCGAAGGCCACGCCCCGCTCGATGTCCCGCGTGTGGACGGCACCGCTGAGGCCGTACGGGGTGCCGTTGACGATCCGGACCGCCTCCTCCTCGCCGTCGAACGGGACGAGGAAGACGACGGGGCCGAAGACCTCCTGCCGGAGCAGCGCGGAGTCGGCGGGTACGCCGGTCAGCACGCTGGGCCCGACCAGGTTGTCGGTCGTGGTGCCCCGCACCAGAGCGGTCGCGCCCTCGGCGATCGCCTGCTCCACGGTGCCGGAGACGGCGCCCGCCTGCGCGGAGTTGATCACCGGGCCGATGACGGTCTGCGGGTCACGCGGGTCACCGACCTTCAGGGTCCGGACCTTGGCGACGAACTTCTCGGTGAACTCCTCGGCCACGGACGCGTCCACGAGGACCCGGTTGGCGGCCATGCAGACCTGCCCCTGGTGTACGAACCGGCTGAAGACCGCCGCGTCCACCGCGTAGTCGACGTCGGCGTCGTCCAGCACCACCAGCGCGCTGTTGCCGCCCAGTTCGAGGACCGAGCGCTTGAAGTGCCGGGCGCACACGGTGGCGACGTGCCGGCCGACCTTGTCGGAGCCGGTGAAAGAGATGACCTTCGGGACGGGGTGCTCGATGAACGCGTCGCCGATCTCGGCGATGTCGGTGACGACCACGTTCAGCAGGCCGCCGGGCAGCCCGGCGTCCTCGAAGATCTTCGCGAGCAGGGTGCCGCCGGTGATCGGGGTGTTCTGGTGCGGCTTGAGCACCACGGCGTTGCCGAGCGCGAGGGCCGGGGCGACCGACTTCAGGGACAGCAGGAAGGGGAAGTTGAAGGGGCTGATCACGCCCACGACACCGACCGGCACCCGGTAGACGCGGTTCTCCTTGCCGTCGACCGGGGAGGGCAGGATCCTGCCCTCGGGGCGCAGCGCGAGATGGACCGACTCGCGCAGGAACTCCTTGGCGAGGTGGAGTTCGAAACCGGCCTTCACGCGCGTGCCGCCGAGTTCCGCGATGATCAGGTCGGCTATCTCCTGCTCACGGTCCTCTATCCACCGCAGCGCCCGTTCCAGGACCGTGCGCCGGGTGTAGGGGTTGGTCTCGGCCCACTTCTTCTGGGCGCGGGCGGCGGCCTGGTATGCCTGGTCCACCTCGTCGACCGTGGCGACCGTGATCGAGGCCAGCTTCTCGTCGTCGTAGGGGTTGAAGTCGATGACGTCCCAGGAGCCCGAGCCCGGGCGCCACTCGCCGTCGATGTACTGCTGGGCCAGGTCGGTGAAACAGGACGCCATGTGATCCCTCAATCGCTAGCGGACGCCAGATCTACGCCAGGTCTGATTACACGTCATCGTACTTGCGACACAGGGGAGTTGAGCAGAGCACTCGGTCAGGAGAGCTGCAGGAGACCACGGAGCAGGTCCCGGCTCTCGTCCGGGCCGGGGCTGTCCTGCTGCAGCTCCTTCAGGGCGTGTTCGTACTGGGCGACGTCCTCGCGCTTGTCCAGGTAGAGGGCGCTGGTCAGCTGCTCCAGGTAGACCACGTCGGACAGATCGGCGTCGGGGAAGCTGAGGATGGTGAAGGCACCGCTCTCACCGGAGTGCCCGCCGAAGCTGAACGGCATCACCTGCAGGCGGACGTTGGGCCGCTCGGAGATGTCGATCAGGTGCTGGAGCTGGCCGCGCATCACCTCGCGGTCACCGTAGGGACGGCGCAGGGCGGCCTCGTCCAGGACGATGTGGAACTCGGGGGCGTTGTCGGAGAGCAGGTACTTCTGCCGCTCCAGGCGCAGCGCGACCCGGCGCTCGACGTCGGCGGCGCTCGCGCCCTGCATACCGCGGCGGACCACCGCGCGCGCGTACTCGGCGGTCTGCAGCAGGCCGTGCACGAACTGCACCTCGTAGACACGGATCAGCGAGGCGGCGCCCTCCAGGCCCACGTAGGTGGGGAACCAGCTCGGCAGGACGTCGGTGTAACTGTGCCACCAGCCCGCCACGTTGGCCTCCCGGGCGAGGGAGAGCAGCGACTCGCGCTCCGCCTCGTCGTTGATGCCGTAGAGCGTCAGCAGGTCTTCCACGTCTCTGGTCTTGAAGCTCACCCGGCCCAGCTCCATCCGGCTGATCTTCGACTCGGAGGCGCGGATCGAGTATCCCGCCGCCTCGCGCGTGATGCCCCGCGCTTCCCGCAGTCGCCTGAGTTGCGAGCCGAGCAGCATCCGCCGCACCACCGATCCGGGCTCTCCCGCGCTCACCTTCGCCAGCCTCCCCAACCGTCTTCAGGGGCCGAAGTCTGCCACTAAAACACTTCGAGCAGTACTCGTCCGGTTACGGAAACGGAAAGACCTCGGCCGTTTCTGCCGGGTCCGGACCGGGAAGAGGTCCGGACCTCTGGCAGGTCCGGCACGAAGATGGCAGAAAAAATGGCCAAGAAGCGGTACGGGCAGTGCCATTTCGGTCTCGTGCACGTGCATCTGCCCTTGCATCTGCTCTACGCATCCGAAACCATGGGTGCCGCGCCACCGCTGCATCGCAACGACCGCGAATTCCCGGGAGTGCCTCGCATGGGGACGAATGGATCGACCATGCTCAAGCCGTTACGGCAGGGCCTTCCGCCGTTGGATCCCGCCGCCGTGTCCGATGCGGCCTCCTGCGCCCTCCCCGCCCGCTACGAGGCCGTGCGCGAGGCCCGGCACTTCACCCGGGACACCCTGGACAAGTGGGACGTCGGCGACCGCTTCGACGACATCTGCCTGGTCGTCTCCGAACTCGTCACCAACGCCCTGCGCCACGCGGTTCCGTCCGAGCCGCCGCGCCGCGGCGACCCCCACCACCCGTCCGTGCGGCTGCACCTGATGCGCTGGACCGAGCGGCTGGTGTGCGCGGTGCGCGACCCGAGCCACGAGACCCCGGTCCCCCGCGAGGCGGACGACTTCTCCGCCGAGTCGGGCCGCGGCCTGTTCCTGGTCGACTCCTTCGCGGACAGCTGGGGCTGGCACCCGCTGGCGGGCACCCTCGACGGCAAGGTGGTCTGGGCGCTGTTCCGGCTCCGGACGGCCGGCTGATCCGGCACCGCACCGACGGACGTCCGGTGTCTACGCGCGTACATCCGTCAGGGTCGCCGCCCCCCGTCGCCGATCTGCGGGCACGCACCCGCGGCACGGTCGCCGGCCGACATCGTTGCCACCCCGCGGCGGCCGGCGCCGGCGGTCAGCTCGCGGTCAGGTGGTCGAACTCGCCGTCCTTGACGCCGAGGAGCATCGCCTCGATCTCCGCGCGCGTGTAGACGAGCGCCGGCCCGTCCGGGAACCGCGAGTTGCGTACGGCGACGTCACCACCCGGCAGCCGCGCGAACTCCACGCACGAACCCTGCGAGTTGCTGTGCCTGCTCTTCTGCCAGGCCACTCCGTCCAGCTGCGTGGCAGCCATGCCGTTGTACACGTCGTACCCCCCGTTCACGCCGTCAACGTCGCGGTCCACAGGTCGCTCCCCGGTGGTGCACTGGCTGCTGAGGCCATAGATGCTGTAGTCAACTGAACCGGATCATAGCTGTCTTCACGTGCAGCTGCCGGAGCAAATGCACGTGCACGAGGGGTGGTCCCGCGGTTACAGCTTTGACGTGTGCTTTACCCGAGCTGCTCCAGCGCCTGCCCCGGAGCAGGCAGGACATGTCCCCGGGCGGCCCCGCCCGTGATCATGTGCGCCGTCGCCCGGGCCGGCCCGCCGGGGCCGAACCCCTCGTGCACTAGGAAGAGACGCATGCCGGGCCCTTCCTGTTCCACGGTTCAGGTGACGGTCCGGTGTGCGGGCCGGCCGGATCGGCGTCCGTCCACCGGAGGGACGGCATCCGCTCGATGTCGTAGGCGAGCAGCCGTACCTCTACGGCGCCGGAGAACCTGGTGCCGGGACGCGGGGCGGAGGTCGTCCGGTACCGGTGGCCGACCCGGAGCCGGCAGTCCTCGGCGCGGACGGCCGCCGGGGGGCGAGCGGTCCGGGACCGGTCAGGGTGCCGGCCGCCCTGCCGGGTGACCCTGCTGCGGGCGGCCGGACTGCTGGTAGCTTGCGCTGCGGGCCGTCCGGCTCGGGCGGCCGGCCGCTACCGCTTGGGGGCTTTCCGGTGACGAGTGCGACAGCGAGAGTACGGAGCGCGGCCCTGGCCGCGGGAGTGGTGGGCGCGCTGGCGCTGACGGCGTGCGGCGGCTCCGGGGGCGATGACGCCTCCTCGTCCGCACCGAGCGCGTCCACGGCACCGTCCGGGAACGCGGCCTCGCCGCCCGTGACAGGGGCTTCCGCCGGGATCCAGGGCAGCTGGATCGCCGGCGCCGGCGGCAAGATCGTGGCCTTGGTGGTCAGCGGGAAGCAGGCCGGGATCTTCCAGACCGGCGGGACCATGTGCAACGGGACCGCGGGGGCCGAGAACGGCGCACAGGTGTTCCACCTGAACTGCTCCGGCGGTGCGAAGGACCGGACCACCGGCAGGGTCGACTCCGTCGACGGCACGACGCTGAAGGTGACCTGGTCGGGCAAGGTGGGCCAGGAGACGTACACCAAGGCGGAGGGCGGGAAGCTGCCCTCGGGGCTGCCCACGGTGCCCGCGCGGTGAGTGCGGGGCCGCGGGCGGTTGCTCCGAACGGTGGATCCGCAGGGGCGCGCGAGCGGGGTCCGGACGCAGGCGCCATGATGCAAGGGCACCGTCACCACCAGGACAGGGACTGCTCATGCGCGTCATTCCGCTCACCGTCACCGCCCTCGCCGCCGCCCTGCTGCTGACCGCCTGCGACGACGGTGGCGGCAAGAACGGGGACAGCGCCGACTCTGCCTGCAAGATCGGCGGGGTCTCCCTGCAGATCGGGTCGGCGAGTGTGGCCCCGGCCGCCGGCGACAGCGGCGAGATCCCCGTCAGCATCACCAACCAGAGCGCGCCGTGCACCCTGGAGGACTTCCCGGCTGTCACGCTGAGCACCGGTGACGCCGAGAAGCCCGTGCCCGTGCTCAAGGGCGCGAAGCCCCAGAAGCTGAAGCTCGCCAAGGGCGACTCCGCGTCCTTCTCGATCAGTTACGTGCGCGGCAAGGACGGGGACGGCAAGGCCGTGGCGGCGAAGGACGTGAAGATCAGTCTGCCCGGAGCCGACACCGGCCAGAGCTACCCGTGGAAGTACGGCCCGGTCGCCGGCAAGGCCGACGGGAGCGGACCGGACGCTTCCGTCAGCGCCTTCCAGCAGGTCGGCGACTGACGCTCACTCCAGCCGCGGGCGGGCCCTGACCTGTGCCCGGTCGGCCGCGCGGGCACCCTCGGTCCAGCCCGCCGCGTCGCTGACGCCGCGCAGCCGGGTCGTGGTGGTCTCCGGGAACATGTGCTCCAGCCGTCCGGCGACGGCCGTCGCGCGCGTGGCCAGCACCGGCAGCAGGTCCTGGGTCACCTGGGTCTCGGCGGCGGCCGCGAGCCGGTCACCGACGCGATGGGCGTAGGCGGCCAGGAACGACTGCCGAAAGGTCTTGGTCCGCTTGCGTCCGCCGGCCCGCTGGGCGGCCTCCGCCGTGGCCATCGCGTGCGTGGCCTGCACCAGCAGGGAGGTGTAGAGCAGCTCGACCGCTTCCAGGTCGGCCTCGAAACCGACGACCGTGGAGAAGCCGAGCGGTTCGTTCCACACCGCCCGGCAGTGGTTCGCCGTGGCCACCGCGTCCAGCAGGACGGCCTTGGCCTGCTCGTACGGCGGCTCGACCCCGATGCGGCAGGCGCCGGGCGCGTCCGGCGCGGGTGCCGCTGCGGCGAGCAGCGCCTCGTCCACGCTGTGCCGCGCCATCAGCTCCTGCGCCTTGGCGCTGAGTGCCTCCGCCTCTTCCGGATAGCCGGTCGCCTCGGCCTTGGCGAGCAGGGCGCGGATGCGGGCCAGCATGCGGGAGGCGGCCGGGCCGGCGGAGCGGCGGGGTTCCTCCTCCAGGGGCTCCAGCGGGGGCAGGCGCAGCAGCAGGCGGTACAGCTCCAGGACGGCCGTGGCGTGCGAGAAGCGGTCGGCGGTGCGGTCCGGGGCGGCGGGCAGCGCGGCCAGCTGGTCGGCCCAGCGGCGGCCGCGCGGGCGGTCCCGCCCGGCCTGCGCCCGGATCAGCGCGGCGGCCAGGCGGACGTGCCCCTCCTCCAGCTCGCGCCGCACCAGCCGTACGACGTCGGCGGGCTGCCAGCCGTGCCGCCAGGCCGCCGCCACGAACTCCTCGCCACGCCGAGCGAGTTCGGCGTCGGCGGCCGGGTCGGCGGCGAGCAGGGAGGCACCCGTGTCGAGGCCGGCGTCGGTGTCGTCGTAGAGGGCGGCCCGGAAGGCCCGCTCGACGGTGCTGGCGGTACTGGTCACAACGCCGATCGTGCCACGCGCCACCGACAGCGGGCGCCGGCCGTCCACAACCTGTGGACGGCGGACGGGGACGGCCGCGGGGGCGGCGCCGGTGTCTCACTCTTCGGAATTGCGCCCTGCGCGCGCGGGCGGCCGCCAAACATGGTCGCATGATGGACACTTCGCTCTACGCGGCGTTCCTCGCCGCCGCGTTCGCGCTCTGCGTCACCCCCGGCCCCGACATGATGTTCATCGTGGCGGTGGGAGGCCGGGGCGGACCGCTGACCGGGATGACGGCCGCCGCGGGGGTGGCCTGCGCCATGTTCGTCCACGCGGTCGCCGCGGCGCTCGGCCTGTCCGCACTGTTCCTGACGCTGCCCGTGCTCTACCACGCCCTGCGCTGGGCGGGCGCGGCCTATCTGCTGTTCCTCGCGGTCAAGGCGTTCCGCGGCGACGGCGGGCCGGCGGGCGCCGGTCCGGCGCCGGGACCGGGGCGCAGGCGGGCCTTCTGGCGCGGCGCCGTCACCAATCTGCTCAACCCGAAGGTGATCCTCTTCAACGTCTCCTTCCTGCCGCAGTTCGTGAACCCCGGCCTCGGCCACGTACGGGAGCAGTTCCTGGTGCTGGGCTGCACGATCACGGCGATCGGCCTCCTGGTGGACGGCACGGTCGGCCTGCTCTCCGGCAGGCTCGCCTCGCTGCTGCGGCGCAGCCGGCGGGTGGCGCGGGGCCTGGACTACTTCAGCGGGACGGTGTTCACGGGGCTCGCGGTGCGGCTGGCCGCCACGCCCGAGTAGGCACCGGCGGCGGCGCGGGTACCGCCCCGTCGGATCCGCCCGTCGCCGCAGCGCCCGGCGGGGATTGCTGTCAACCATCGGTTGACACCCCTCCTCTGACAACCTACGGTTGACACCATGGTGAGCAACCCGAACATCACGGCATCCGTGCGCCTCGACGACCTCATCGCGGCCATCAAGAAGGTCCACCCCGAACCCCTCGACCAGCTCCAGGACGCGGTGATCGCCGCGGATCACCTCGGTGACGTCGCCGACCACCTCATCGGGCACTTCGTCGACCAGGCCCGCCGCTCCGGTGCGTCCTGGACCGACATCGGCCGGAGCATGGGCGTGACCCGGCAGGCGGCCCAGAAACGGTTCGTGCCCAAGGAGTCCGCCGACCTCGACCCGAGCCAGGGCTTCAGCCGCTACACCCCCCGCGCGCGGAACGCGGTCATGGCCGCGCACAACGAGGCGGTCGCCGCCCGCAGCACCGAGGGCCGTCCCGAGCATCTCGTCCTCGGCCTGCTGGCCGAGCCCGAGGGCCTGGCCGCGAAGGTGATCACCGTGCAGGGCGTCCCCCTGGACGCCGTACGCCAGGCGGCGACCGCCGCGCTGCCGCCCGCCGCGGACGGCGCCCCCGAGCTCGTCCCCTACGGCCCCGAGGCCAAGAAGGTCCTGGAACTCACCTTCCGCGAGGCCCTCCGCCTCGGCCACAACTACATCGGTACCGAACACCTCCTGCTGGCGCTGCTGGAGCACGAGAACGGCCAGGGCGTCCTCAACGGCCTCGGGATCACCAAGGCGGCCACCGAGGAGCGGCTCGCCGCGATGCTGGCGCCGCTGCTGGAGGCGCAGCCCGGCACGGACGCCTCGCAGGAGTAGAGCCGCAGGTCAGCCGCATTGTCAGTGCCTCCTGCCAGACTCGCACTCATGGCCGACCGGTGGGCGCTCGCACCGGCCGAGGACGGAGGCGTGGACGTCGCCCCCCTCGGCCCGGACGGGCTGCCCACCGGCCCGGTGCGGCGGGAGAGCGATCTCGCCGGGGCGGTGCGGAGCCGCCCGGAGGTGACGCGCTGGGTGTGGCGGTCGACCGCCGAGGTCTATCCGCGTCTGCTCGCCACGGGGGTGCGAGTGGAGCGGTGCTACGACGTCGAGGACGCCGAGACACTCCTGCTGGGCCACGAGGGCCGGTACGGCGAGCCGCGCTCGGCCGCCGCCGCCCTGGCCCGCCTCCGCGGCGGCCCCGTCCCGCCCGACCCGCCGCAGCGCGCGGCCGAACCGGGAGCCCAGTCCCCGCTGTTCGAGCCGGCCGGCACACGCCTGCCCCTGCCCGACCTGCTCGCGGTCTACGCCGACCAGCTGCGCCGGCACGGGCGGACCGCCCACCCGGACCGGATGCGGCTGCTGACCGCCGCCGAGTCGGCCGGGATGCTGGTGGCCGCCGAGCTGAACCACGCGGGACTGCCCTGGAGCGCCGAGGTGCACCGCGAACTGCTGCACACCCTGCTCGGCGAGCGGTACGCGGGCGGCGGCGAGCCGCGGCGCCTGGCCGAGCTGGCCGACGAGGTGTCCGCCGCGTTCGGCCGCCGGGTCCGCCCCGACCTGCCCGCCGACGTGATCAAGGCGTTCGCGCAGGCCGGCATCAAGGTGAAGTCCACGCGGCGCTGGGAGATCCGGTCCGTCGACCACCCGGCCGTCGCACCCCTGCTGGAGTACAAGAAGCTGTACCGCATCTGGGTGGCGCACGGCTGGTCCTGGCTGCAGGACTGGGTGCGCGACGGCCGCTTCCGCCCCGAGTTCCTCGCCGGCGGCACGGTCACCGGGCGCTGGGTGACGAACGGCGGGGGCGGCCTGCAGATCCCCAAGGTGATCCGCCGGGCCGTGGTCGCCGACCCGGGCTGGCGACTGGTGGTGGCCGACGCCGACCAGATGGAACCGCGCGTGCTCGCCGCGATCTCCCGCGATCCCGGTCTGATGGAGGTGGCCGGCCGCGAGAGCGACCTCTACCAGTCCGTTTCCGACCGCGCCTTCTCCGGCGACCGGGACCAGGCCAAGATCGCCGTACTGGGTGCGGTCTACGGCCAGACCTCCGGTGACGGCCTGAAGAACCTCGCCGCGCTGCGCCGCCGCTTCCCCCGGGCCGTCGCCTACGTCGACGACGCGGCCCGCGCGGGTGAGGAGGGCCGGCTGGTGCGCACCTGGCTGGGGCGCACGTGCCCGCCGGCCGCCGGGGCGGGCGAGGACGCGGCGGAGGAAGCCGGCATCCCGGTCGGCGAGGAGGAGCCGGAGGGCCAGGCCGGCTGGGTCCCCGGGTACGCGTCCACGAACTCCCGCGCGCGAGGCCGCTTCGCGCGGAACTTCGTCGTGCAGGGCAGCGCCGCCGACTGGGCCCTGCTGCTGCTCGCCGCACTGCGCCGCGCCTGCGCGGAGCTGCGGGCCGAACTGGTCTTCTTCCAGCACGACGAGGTGATCGTGCACTGCCCCGCCGAGGAGGCCGACACGGTCGTCCGGGCCATCCGCGAGTGCGCCGACCTCGCCGGCCGGCTGACCTTCGGCGAGACTCCGGTGCGGTTCCCGTTCACGACGGCGGTGGTGGAGTGCTATGCCGACGCCAAGTGACCTGCTCCGCAGGGCTGGTCCGAGGGTGGAGAAACGCTCGCGGCCCAGCCGGGCCCACGACCACCAGGTCCACCTAGCCGCCAGGGCCGCCGGTCAGTCGCCGAGGAGTTCTCGCAGTTCCGCCAGGACCGCCTGCTCGTCCGTGCCGTCCAGGGCCTCGCGAGCCGCGCGCCAGGCGTCGTGCGCCTCCGCCCGCCGACCCAGTTCGCGCAGCAGTAACCCGTGCTGGTGCAGGGCCAGCCCGCCCACGTAACGGTCGGTGCGGTCGTCGGCCCGGCGCAGCAGCTCGGCACACTCACCGGCCGCCCGTTCGCACTCCCCCAGTTCCCGCAGCGCCCGGACCAGACCGAGCCGGGTCTGCGACTCGCCGTGCCAGTCGTTGTGGGCGCCGAGGATACGCAGGCTCTCTCCGAAGTGCCGGGCGGCAGCCTGCGGTTCGCCGAGGGTGAGGTGGGCGTAGCCGATGTTGCAGTGCGCGGTGTGGCGCACGATGACCGCGCCGATCGTGTCCCCGATCGCCAGCGAGCGAAGGTGCTGTCCGATGGCCGCGCGCGGGTCGGTGTGCTCGTAGAGGTTGCCGAGGTGACTGCGGGTGACGGCCTCACCGTAAGGGTCGTTCAACAACCTCGAGTAGCCGAGGCTCTGCCGCAGTGCCTCCCCCGACTCGTCGAACCGCCCGAGCCCTTCCAGCAGCAGACCACGGTTGTTCAGGCACCGCCGGATCCGGGAGGCCGCCCCCAGCCGGACCCAGATCTCCAGGGCCCGGTCGGTGAGGGCGAGGGCCTCGTTCTGCCGGCCTGTCAGGAAGTGCAGGCCGGCGAGGTCACCCAGCGCGTACGCCTCGGCCTCCGGGTCCCCGAGCCGCCGCGCCACTCCGAGCGCGGTCCGCCCCAGCACCTCCATCTCGGCGACCCGGCCGCTGCGCTGCACGAAGGGGAAGAGCAGTCGTGCGAGCACCGACAGATGGGCGGCCATGTCCGGATCGTCGGTGTCCGCGTTCCGTGCCACCAGGGCGACGACGTTCTCCAGCTCGACCTCGCCCCAGGCGAACGCCTGCTCGGCCGACTCGAAGGACCCCAGCGCGGCCACTTCCGTCGCGTGCCCGGCCGGCTGCGCGGCGGTCGGCCGCCGGCGGTCCTCCTGGTCGAGCCCGGGCTCCACCACCGCCGTCAACACCCGCTCGGAGGCGGCGGCGTACCAGCGGACGGCGATGAGGTCGGTGGTGGTGGGAGGCGCTGCGGTCGTTGGGGTCGTAGCGGTGGTGGGGGCCGCAGCGGTGGTGGGGGGCGCGGCGGTCGTGGGGGTCGCAGCGGTGGTGGGGGGCGCGGCGGTCGTGGGGGTCGCAGCGGTGGTGGGGGGCGCGGCGGTCGTGGGGGTCGCAGCGGTGGTGGGGGGCGCGGCGGTCGTGGGGGTCGCAGCGGTGGTGGGG
>NZ_WWJT01000223.1 GCF_009865385.1 Streptomyces sp. SID486
TCCCGCTCCCGGCCCGCGACGGCGGGCGCCGGGCGCTGCCGCTTGGGCACCCGGGCGGCGGCCGGGGAGCCCGGGGAGCCCTGCACGCCCTGCTTCACGGGTCCTCCTGGCGGCTTGTCGGCACTTGGGGTCATTGACGACGGGTTGTCGGTTGTCCGTCAAGCACCTTAGGCGCACGGGGCGGCAGTTCAAACTCCTGCGCGAATAGATAAGGTTAGGCTTACCTCTCCATCCCAGTCCGCGCCCGCGGACGCGACCAAGGACCGGTGGTTCCGCCATGCCCGCTGCGGCCTCGCCGTTCACCGCCGCCTACGACCGCCTCCACGCGGCCGTCCCGGCGCTGGCCGTGACCGAGCTGAGCCCGGGCGAACCGGCGCCCCGGGGGGCGGGCTGGACCGGCGCCGCCGGGCTCGCCGCGGGTGGCGCGACGCTGGACTCCTTCCTGGCCTGGGACGACGCCCAGGTGGTGCGGGACCACGGCCGGCCGGCCCGCCCGGACGTCGTCGCGAGCTTCGGCCTGCACCGCTACGCCTGGGCCGCCTGCCTGCTGATCACCGTCCCGTGGTTCCTGGACCGCCGGGTGCCCCGGCTGCCCGTGACGCACGTCTCCTACGACCGCACCGGCGGCAGGATGGCCGTACGCCGCCCCGAGTCCTTCGCCTGCCTGCCGGGGGATCCCGCCGCCGCACTGCCCGGCGCCGTCGTCGTACCCGACGAGGAGGCGCTGCGGGCCGAGGTGCGGGCGGCCGTGGCCGAGCACCTGGAGCCGGTGCTCGCGGCCTTCGGCCCCCGGATGCGGCGGCGCGGGCGCGCGCTGTGGGGCATGGCGACCGACGAGGTGGTGGAGGGGCTGTGGTACGTCGCCCGGCTGCTCGGCGAGCCGGAGGCCGCGCGGGCCGTGCGGGAGCTGGAGCTGCTGCTGCCGGGGGCGACCCGGCCGTACGCCGGCTCCGCCGGGTTCCGGGAGCTGACGGGTCCGGACGGTGCGCCGCTGCCCACCCGGGACCGGGCGAGCTGCTGCATGTTCTACACCGTCCGCCCGGAGGACACCTGTGCGACGTGCCCGCGCACCTGCGACAGCGACCGGATCGCCAAACTGACCGCCGCGGCCGCCGCTTGAGGCTCCGTCAGGTACGGAGCCCGGCCGTTCGTCCGCTAAGATCACCGGCACCGCACCGGCCGCCCGCGGACCGGCTCCCGAGCAGGTGAAGCACACCCTTCTCACCCGCCCCGGGAACTTTCCGCGGAACCACTCGTACGGGTAGTCTTATTCGAACTCAACTCCCGCCCCTCATGCGGCAGTTCGAGCAGAACGCCGCCCCGGGGCATCCCCTTGCACCTTCTTGGCGGCCTCTTGCCCCGAAACCCCCTGAGGGCCCTCGGGAGTGGGCCACTATGGCGGGCGTTACGCCCTATCCCAATGCAAGGGACCCCTGATGAGACTGACCGACATATCGCTGAACTGGCTGCTACCCGGCGCCGTACTGCTCCTGGGCCTGCTGGCGGCGGTGGCGGTGCTCGCGCGCGGCAAGCGCACCTCCGGGGAGAACGCGAGTGCGGACGACTCGTGGGAGCGCAGCGAGGAGCGCCGCAGGCGCAAGGAGGCCGTCTACGGCACGGCCTCCTACGTGCTCCTGTTCTGCTGTGCGGCGGTGGCGGCAGCCCTGTCCTTCCACGGCCTGGTCGGCTTCGGCGAACAGAACCTCGGGCTGACCGACGGCTGGCAGTACCTGGTGCCCTTCGGGCTGGACGGAGCCGCGATGTTCTGCTCCGTGCTCGCGGTCCGCGAGGCGAGCCACGGAGACGCGGCCCTCGGCTCCCGGATACTCGTGTGGATGTTCGCCGCCGCGGCGGCCTGGTTCAACTGGGTGCACGCGCCTCGCGGCGTGGGTCACGACGGTGCTCCGCAGTTCTTCTCCGGCATGTCCCTGTCGGCGGCCGTGCTGTTCGACCGGGCGCTGAAGCAGACCCGCCGGGCCGCGCTGCGTGAGCAGGGCCTGGTGCCGCGTCCGCTGCCGCAGATCCGGATCGTGCGCTGGATGCGGGCGCCCCGCGAGACCTACCGGGCCTGGTCGCTGATGCTGCTGGAGGGCGTGCGCAGCCTCGACGAGGCGGTCGAGGAGGTCCGCGAGGACAAGCGGCAGAAGGAGGAGACCCGCCAGCGCCGGCGCGACCAGCAGCGCGTGGAGCGGGCCCGGTTGAAGGCCATCAGCCGGGGGCACCGCGGCTTCGCCGGCCGGGCCGGCCGGGAGGTCGAGGTGCAGGCGGTGGAGCGCGGGACCGCACCGGCGACCGCGGAGCCTGCCATATCGACCGCGGAGCAACTGCCCGTCCGCGCCCGGCCCTCCCTTCAGCCGGTCCGCAAAGGAGCTGAGCCGGTGACCGTCGACCTCACCGCGGAGGACGACACCATGGCCCTGCCGCGCCTCGACTCCCTGGAGCGCAAGCTCAAGGACCTGGAGCAGCAGTTCGGCTGACCGTCGGCCCGCGCGGCGGCGGAAACGGGGCGGGGCGTGACCGGTGTGGTCACGCCCCGCCCCGTTTCCGCCTCACGCCGCCTCGGCACCGAGCTCGAACCACACCGACTTGCCCACCCCGTGCGACCGCACACCCCAGGCGTCGGCGAGGGACTGCACGAGCAGCAGGCCCCGGCCGTGGGTGTCGTCGTCCGTGACGGGGGTGTGCGGCTCGGGCCTGCGGGCCACGAAGTCGCGTACCTCCACGCGCAGCGCGCCGGGCTCCACCACGGCCGTGAGCACGGCGTCGTCGTCGGTGTGCAGCAGCGCGTTGGTGACGAGTTCGCTGGTGAGCAGTTCGGCGATGTCCGAGCGGCCCGGTTTCCCCCAGTGCAGCAGCAGTTCGCGCAGCGCCCGGCGGGCTTCCGGCACCGCCCTGAGATCCGCCCGGCCCAGCCTGCGCCGCAGCCGCCGCACGTGTTCCGTGATGGTGTCGGCCTCTTCCCCCGTTGTCGCCGAGAAGGCCCCTACGGTCAAGGGACCGCCCCCTCGCGCCTGCCTCTTCATGACCCCCGCCCGCACGCCGCCGGTCCCTGTCCCTCCTGGTCGAACACGTTCACGGGGGATGCTTGCCCAGCAGGATCGCGGGCAGTCCTGACGTATGCCCGATGCCCGGTGGTTCGGCCATATCCGTACCCCGTGCCGTTCGGCCCCCGGGCCCGGCCCGCGCCGCACCCCGGGCACCCCGGACGCCGCAGGGCGCCACGGACGCCTCGCGACGGCGGCCCGGCCACCTCCGGCACCGTTCGTCCGCGCACGGTCACGTCCCGTGAAACTGGCCGAAATCCGATCCTCCGCCTCCGCTGGTACCGGCCCTAGGGCCGGGGCACATTGCGCAGGTTGGAGCGGGCCATCTGGAGCATCCGGCCGACCCCGCCGTCCAGCACGATCTTCGATGCGGACAGGGCGAAGCCGGTGACCATCTCGGCGCTGATCTTCGGCGGGATGGACAGGGCGTTGGGGTCGGTGACGATGTCCACCAGGGCGGGTCCCTTGTGCCGGAAGGCGTCCTTGAGCGCCCCGGCGAGCTGTCTGGGCTTCTCCACGCGGACGCCGAAGGCTCCGCAGGCGCGGGCGACGGCGGCGAAGTCGGGGTTGGTGTTCGCGGTGCCGTACGAGGGCAGTCCCGCGACCAGCATCTCCAGCTCCACCATGCCGAGGGAGGAGTTGTTGAACAGCACCACCTTGACCGGAAGGTCGTACTGCACGAGCGTCAGGAAGTCGCCCATCAGCATGGTGAATCCGCCGTCCCCGGACATGGAGACCACCTGCCGGCGCCGGTCGGTGAACTGGGCGCCGATCGCCATCGGCAGCGCATTCGCCATCGAGCCGTGCGAGAAGGAACCGATGATCCTGCGGCGGCCGTTGGGCGAGATGTAGCGGGCGGCCCACACGTTGCACATACCGGTGTCGACCGTGAAGACGGCGTCGTCGGAGGCGACCTCGTCCAGGACGGCGGCCACGTACTCGGGGTGCACCGGGACGTGCTTGTCGACCTTGCGGGTGTATGCCTTGACCACGCCCTCCAGCGCGTCGGCGTGCTTCTTCAGCATCCGGTCGAGGAAACGCCGGCTCTTCTTCTCCCGCACCCGCGGGATCACGCAGCGCAGCGTCTCGCGCACGTCCCCCCACACCGCCAGGTCGAGCCGGGAGCGGCGGCCGAGCACCTCGGGCCGCACGTCGACCTGGGCGATCCGCACGTCGTCCGGCAGGAAGGCGTTGTACGGGAAGTCGGTGCCGAGCAGGATCAGCAGATCGCACTCGTGGGTGGCCTCGTAGGCGGCGCCGTAGCCGAGGAGCCCGCTCATCCCCACGTCGTACGGATTGTCGTACTGGATGAACTCCTTGCCGCGCAGCGCGTGCCCGACCGGGGACTTGATCTTCTCGGCGAACCGCATCACCTCGGCGTGCGCACCGGCCGTGCCGCTGCCGCAGAACAGGGTGACCTTGCCCGCCGCGTCGATCATCTCCACGAGCCGGTCGATCTCCGTGTCGCCGGGCCGCACGGTGGGCCGGGAGGTGACGAGCGCGCTCTGCGGGGCCTTCTCCGGGGCCTGCTCGGCGGCGATGTCGCCGGGCAGCGACACCACGCTCACCCCGCGCCGGCCCACGGCGTGCTGGATGGCGGTCTGCAGCAGCCGGGGCATCTGCTTCGGGCTGGAGATCAGCTCGCTGTAGTGACTGCACTCCTGGAACAGCCGGTCCGGGTGCGTCTCCTGGAAGTAGCCGAGGCCGATCTCACTGGACGGGATCTGCGAGGCCAGCGCGAGCACCGGGGCCATGGAGCGGTGGGCGTCGTACAGGCCGTTGATCAGGTGCAGGTTGCCCGGGCCGCAGGAGCCGGCGCAGGCGGCCAGGCGCCCGGTGACCTGCGCCTCGGCACCGGCCGCGAAGGCGGCGGTCTCCTCGTGGCGCACGTGGATCCAGTCGATGGCGGAGTTGCGCCGTACGGCGTCCACGACCGGGTTGAGGCTGTCGCCGACGACACCGTAGAGGCGGCGCACCCCGGCGCGGACGAGGATGTCGACGAACTGCTCGGCTACGTTCTGTTTTGCCATACCTCCATACAGTCACAGGGGCCCGGGTTACGCCTCCCACACAGCCGCCGCCGTACGGTCGTCGGCGTAGCCCTTCACCCGCACCTGGGCGTCGGCGAGGAAGGCGGCGAGTCCGGGCGGGGTACGGCAGGACCAGCGGCGGGCCAGGTAGGCGCAGAGGGCGGGCTCACCGCGCAGCGGGTCGGCCAGGCCGGCCGTGCACATCATCAGCGCATCACCCGGCCGGGCTACCGAGGCACGGAACCGGAACGGCTCGCGAGGCGGCTCCGGGGCCGGTTCCGGGGCCGGCTCGAACGGGCTCGGCGGGGCCGGTACGCCGAGGTCCAGGGTCAGCCGGTCACCCTCCGCCGTCCGCTCGCGCGGCGAGCCGGAGCCGGAGCCGGACCCGGGAGCGCCGGAGC
>NZ_WWJT01000224.1 GCF_009865385.1 Streptomyces sp. SID486
GTCACCGTCGCCCGATGGCCGGGCCCGCCTTCCCTGCCCGTCGAGTCACCGGCGACCGCATGCCGGACCGCCGGCCGCAACCCGCCCTGGGCGCCGGAGGCTTGCGAGGGCGTCGCCCCGTACGGCCTGGCCTCCTCCTGCCGGCGCCGTATGAGATGCTCCGCCGATGACTGCAGAATCGATCACCGCGGACGCCTCCGGCACCTGGAAACTCGGTGATCTGCCCGTGCACCGCCTCGGCTTCGGCGCGATGCGGCTGACGGGCAGCGCCGCCTTCCACCACGGCACCCCCAGCGACCGGGAGCGGTCCCTCACCGTCCTGCGCAGGGCCGTCGAACTCGGTGTGAACCACATCGACACCGCGGCCTTCTACTTCTCGTCGCTGCGTTCCGCCAACGAACTCATCAACACCGCGCTCTCCCCGTACCCGGACGACCTCGTGATCGCGACCAAGGTCGGCCCCTACCGCGATCACGACGGGGAGTGGGGCACCCCGGCCCGGCCCGACCAGCTGCGCGGGCACGTCGAGGAGAACCTGCGCCAGCTCGGCCGGGACCACCTCGACGTCGTCCACCTGCGCCGCATGGGCCAGGAGTCCATAGCCGAGCACTTCGGTGCGCTCGCCGAGTTGCGCGAGGCGGGACTCGTCCGGCATCTCGCGATCTCCGACGTGGAGCCACGGCACCTCGCCGAGGCACTGGAGATCGCTCCCGTGGTGAGCGTGCAGAACCGGTACGCGGTCGACCGTCCCGACGCCGTCGGCGACGAGGTGCTGCGGCTGTGCGGTGAGCACGGCATCGCCTTCGTGCCCTTCTACGCCGTCGCCGGAGCGGCGGGGGAGCGCGGCGCGACGAGCGCGCACGCCGACGCCGTGCTCTCCGTCGCCCGGGCGCACGGCGTGAGCCCCGCCCAGGTCCGCATCGCCTGGACGCTGCACCAGGGCCCGCACGTCCTCGCCATCCCCGGCACCGGCGACCCCGACCACCTGGCCGAGAACGTCGCCGCCGGCGCGCTGCGTCTCAGCGAGGACGAGCGGGTGCGGCTCGACGCGGCCCGCAACCGGGCGGCCTGAGCACCGCACCCTGCCGGCCTGAGCACCCACCACCCTGCCGGGCTGACGACCCGCATCCGGCCGGCCTGAGCACCCACACCCTGCCGGGCTGACGACCCGCACCCGGGCGGCCTGACGATCCGCACCGGGTGCGCAAGGGCCCGCACCGGGGTGCGCACGGACCCGCGCCCCGGGCGGGCTGAGCACCCGCACCCGAGCGCTGAGCGTGCGTACCCGGGCGCGCTGAGCACCCGCACCCAGGCGGGTTGCGGATCCTCACTCCGGCACTCCTGCCGACCGAACCGTGACGCGCGTAGAACCGGGACTGGCGCCCGTCTAGTTTTACGTATAACCTCACCCGCTAACCACGCCCACCGGAAGGTCGCCATGCGTCGCGTCGCCCTGGTCACCCTCGTCGTCCACGACTACGACGAGGCCATCCGTTTCTACACCGAGGCCCTGGGGTTCCGTCTCGCCGAGGACGCCCCGCGCCCCGACGGCTCCCGCTGGGTCGTCGTCGAACCGGGCGGCGACGGCCACGGCACCGGCCTGCTCCTGGCCCGCGCCAAGGACGACGACCAGCGGGCCAGGGCCGGCGACCAGACCGGCGGCCGCGTCGGCTTCTTCCTGCACACCGACGACTTCGCCCGCGACCACGCCCGGATGACCGCCGCCGGCGTGACCTTCCTGGAGCAGCCGCGCCACGAGCCGTACGGCACGGTCGCCGTCTTCCAGGACCTGTACGGCAACCGCTGGGACCTGCTCCAGCCCGCCACCTGAACCACCACGCTGCCTGAACCCGAATCCACGCACCGCATCACCTGCCGAGGAAGCACGCCCATGACCGCGTCCCCCATCGACACCGAGACCCTCCGCCGGCTCCCCAAGGCCGTCCTGCACGACCACCTCGACGGCGGCCTGCGCCCCGCCACCGTCGTCGAGCTGGCGGCCGCGGTCGGCCACAAGCTGCCCACCACCGACCCCGACGAGCTGGCCGCCTGGTACTTCGAGGCCGCCAACTCCGGCGACCTGGTGCGCTACATCGCCACCTTCGAGCACACCCTGGCCGTCATGCAGACCCGCGAGGGCCTGCTGCGCACCGCCGAGGAGTACGTCCTCGACCTCGCCGCCGACGGCGTCGTCTACGCCGAGGTGCGCTACGCCCCCGAGCTGAACACGAACGGCGGGCTGTCGCTCAGCGAGGTCGTGGAGACCGTCCAGCAGGGCCTGGCCGCCGGCATGGCCAAGGCCGCCGCCGCCGGCACCCCGGTCCGCGTCGGCACCCTGCTGTGCGGCATGCGGATGTTCGACCGGGTCCGTGAGGCCGCCGACCTGGCCGTCGCCTACCGGGACGCCGGAGTCGTCGGCTTCGACATCGCCGGTGCCGAGGACGGCTTCCCGCCCGCCGACCACCTCGACGCCTTCGAGCACCTGCGCCGCGAGAACGTGCCCTTCACCATCCACGCCGGCGAGGCGCACGGCCTGCCCAGCATCCACCAGGCGCTCCAGGTGTGCGGCGCCCAGCGCATCGGCCACGGTGTGCGTCTCGTCGAGGACATCCCGGACCTCGCGGCCGGCAAGCTCGGCCGTCTCGCCTCCTGGGTGCGCGACCGCCGGATCGCCCTGGAGATGTGCCCCACCTCCAACCTGCAGACGGGCTGCGCCACCTCGATAGCCGAGCACCCGATCACCGCGCTGAAGGACCTCGGCTTCCGGGTCACCCTCAACACCGACAACCGGCTGGTCTCGGGCACCACGATGACCCGGGAGATGTCCCTGCTCGTCGAGCAGGCGGGCTGGGCGGTGGAGGACCTGCGCACGGTCACGGTGAACGCCCTGAAGAGCGCGTTCATCCCGTTCGACGAGCGCAAGGCCCTCATCGAGGACGTCGTCCTGCCGGGTTACGCGGCAGCGCTCTGAACCAGCCCCCTGAGGTAGGCGGCCTGTCCGACGTGCTGAAGGTCGTCGGACAGGACGCTCACCAGGCGGACCCCCAGCGTCACCGGGGGGTCCCAGCGTTCGTCCACGACGCGTTCCAGGTCCTTGGCGGCCAGCGAGCGCAGCACGCCGAGTGTCTGTTCGTGGACGGCGTCGTAGTACCCGGTCAACTGGCCGGCCGACTCGACACGGACCTTCGCGACCTTGGCCGGGCTGTGCCCGTAGCCGGTGTCGTGCCTGGGCAGGTCGAGGCCGAACCGCTTCACCCAGTCCTGCGCCAGCCACACCTGGTCGAGGTCGAAGGCGTCGGCGACGTGGTCGTCCTGCACGCGGGTCAGGTGCCAGACCAGCCAGGCGATGGAGTTGGTGTCGGGGGCCGGCCGGTGGTGCAGTCCGTCCGGGCCGAGGCCGTCGAGGGCGGCATGGACTTCTTCCCGGATGCGGCCGAAGCCGTCGATGAGGATGTCCTTTGCATGCATACCGTCCACCATCGCAAACCGGCGCCGCTCACGCGTCCGGAATCCAGCTTCCGTGGAAGCCCAGGGGCACCCGCCCCGGCAGCCGCACCCGCGCCACCGGCTCGCCGGTGAAGTCCTGGGCCGCGAGGATCAGCAGATCGGCCGCCCCGCGGTCGGGATCGTGCACGTACGCGATCGCGTAACCGTCGTCCTCGGCCGCCCGGGGGTCGGCCGCGTCCCGGGGGACGAACACCGCCTCGCCCGCCGCCGCCCCCCGCGGCAGCCGGTGCACCTCGGTGCTGCCGCGCAGCAGGTCGTGCTTGAGCAGCGCGTCGGAGAAGGCGTCGTCGGGCGGGTCGCCCCCGTCCGCGGTCAGATACGCGGCCGTCATGTCGGCGGCCGCCGCCGTGTAGCCGTAGCGGTGGCGCCGCGAGACCACCGCTTCGTTCACCCGCGGGAACTCCTGCGGCCTGTCGTCCAGCACCCGTTGCCGTACGTGCCCGTGGCGCAGGTCGACCGTCCAGCGCTCCAGCCGGGCCGTGCCCGCCGCGTACGGCCCGCCCGAGCCGCGGCCGGCGACCTGGAAGGGCGCCGGGAAGGCCATCAGGTCGACCACCACGCACCCGCCCTCGTCGTAGGCGTTGAGGGTGTGCGAGTGGAAGACCGGCTCGATGCCGAACCAGCGGACCGGGCCGCCGCAGCGCGCCATGACGCCCACCCTGGTGGCGTGGTGCCGGTTCCACACGTAGGGCACCGGGGCACCGCGTCCGGCCGCCGCCTCGTCGAAGGTGACCGGCAGGTCGAAGACGACGACGTACCGCTCGGTCAGGGCGAAGTCGTGCATCATCGGCGCGTCCGGCACCGGGATCCGGGTGGTACGGGCGACCCGCCCGGCGGGATCCACCACCAGGTGCCGGACGTGGTCCCACGTGGGGTGGTAGGCGACGGCGTGCAGCTCACCGGCGTGCGCGTCGAACTTGGTGTGCGCGGTGAACGCGCCGTCCAGGGTCCCCTTGAAGTCGTAGGTGCCCACGGTGTTCAGCTCGTCGTCGAGTTCGTACGGCGCCGGCCCGCTCTCCTGGAGGGCGAGGATCCGGCCCCGGTGGGGGATGACGTGCGTGTTGCACGCGTAGTCCTCGGCCGGCACCGGACCCGGGTAGGGCTCGCCCAGCTTCCCCGCCACCTGTGAGGAGCGCACCCACCGGTTGCGGTACCACTCGGCCCTGCCGTCGCGCAGCCGGACGCCGTGCACCATGCCCTCACCGAGCATCCAGTGGTGGGCCCGGGGATCCTCCAGGCCGAGCACGTTGGGGCCGTTGCGCAGGAAACGCCCGTTCAGCTCGCGCGGCACCCGGCCGGTGACCGGCAGGTCGAAGGCCGTCAGCTCCTCGGTGACCGGCGCGAAGGCCCCTTCCAGGAACGGGTGATGACGCCCGGTCACCCCGCCCGCCGGACGGGCCGCCGCCCGCCCGCCGCCCAGGCCGGTGAGCGCGCCCGCCGCC
>NZ_WWJT01000225.1 GCF_009865385.1 Streptomyces sp. SID486
CGACCTCCACAGCCGGCGCCCGACGCCCCGCAGTACCCCTATGTCGTCCAGGAAGTCGGTCAGCCGCTTGGCGCCGCTCTGCATGACCTCGCGGCGGTGTCCGCTGGCCTTCACCTGCGCCAGCGCCTCCCGCTTGTCCAGGCCGACGTTGGTGTAGACGTCGGGGTTGACGAAGGCGACGGAGAACACGCGGGCGAACTCGCCGGAGGTGACCCGGGTGAACTCCTGCGACCACTTCGGTGCGGTCACCATCTGGCGCCGCAGCTCCTCGCGGGCGTACCGGACGTGCCGCGCCTCCTCCACCACGTGGATCCGCGTGACACCCCGGATGAGCGGCTGGACCCGCTCGTCCGGGAAGGTCAGCCGCTGCATCCAGTCCAGCACCTCCTCGCCGAGCAGCGTGGCGGTGAAGGAGCCGGGGGTCGTGGAGATCGTCTTGAACAGGCGGCCGAGGTTCTGGTGGGCGCGGCCCACCGGGTACCAGGGCGTGCCGCCGCGCGAGATCACCCGGGCGAACATCTTCGAGTGCCGGCACTCGTCCTCGATCTCGGTGAGCGCGTACCGCACGTGGGCGCTCGTCGCCGCCTTGTCGTAGATGTGCCGGACCAGCAGCTGCATCAGGATCAGCTCGAACCAGATGCCGAGCGAGGCCAGGGCCGCGGCCTCGTGCTGGGAGAGCAGGATGCGCTGTTCCTCGCTCATCCGCCGCCACATCGGGGTGTCGTACAGCGAGACCAGCTCCGGCGGCCAGAACCACTTGCCCTCCTCGAAGGGCGCGTCCCAGTCCAGCTCCTTGTCCGGGTCGAAGGAGTGCTTGGCGGAGGAGGCCAGCAGCCGTTCGGCCACCTGCTCCCGGTCCTTGAGAAGGCCGAGCGCGTCGCGCAGGCCGTCCAGCGCGTCCGCTTCCGTCAGGGTCGTCATGGCTCCCTCACCTCGTTACCCGGGGGTAGTCGTCCTGCTCTTATGAGACTGCTTGTCAGCAAGCCCGTCAATCCCCCGCGCAGGACTTGTTGGCCCGGTGTCCGGTGCCCGGCCCCTCACCCGGGTGCAGTAGCGTGCTGGCGTGTCCATGCCTCCGCCGCCGTACCCGCACCAGCCCCAGCCGCCCTACGGCGGTCAGCCCCCGTACGGCCAGCAGGCCCCGGGTCCCTACAGCCCGCCCTCGCCGTACCCCGAGCAGCAGCCCTACCCCGGGCCGCCCCACTCCCCGCAGCCGCCCTACGCGCAACAGCCCTACCCCGGCTGGGGCGTGCCGCCCATGGCGCCGCCGCCGAAGAAGCGCAGGCTCGGGCTGGTGCTCGGCATCGTCGGCGGTGTCGTCACGCTCGGCATCGTGGGCCTGGTGCTGCTCGGGGCGGTGGCGGAGAGCGGCTTCCCCGAGGCGAGGAACAAGCTCGTCCTGCCCAGGACCCTGCTCGACGACAAGTACGAACTCGCCGCCGACCTCTCCGACAGCGAGGGGCAGCGGATCGAGGACGACGTCGACGGCGCCTGGGACGCCAAGGTCACCGACGCCGTCATGGGCCGCTACAGCCCGGGCGGCGACGACAGCCGGGGCAGCCTCATGGTGTCGGGCCTCTACGGCCGGTTCAAGAACACGGCCCACGGCCGGCACGCCATGCTCAAGGGAGCCGGCGACGCCGACGGCGTGACGGTGGCGGTGCCCGCCAGGGACATCACCCCCACGGGCACGGACCTCACGGTCAGCTGTGAGGTCGTGGTCCAGAAGCAGTCCTCGCTGACGCTCACCTACCCGTTCTGCGCCTGGGCGGACGGCAACACCGCGGCCATGGTGGCCAGGATCGACACGAGCGCCCTGCACGCCGTCCCCGCCGACGTGGACCTGGACGCCGCCGCGCGCGACGCCGCCGCGGTCCGCACCGAGATGCTCACCCCGATCGGCTGACCGCACGGCGCCCGCCCTCACCTGCCGAGGACGGCCCGCATCACCTCCCTGGCGATCGGCGCCGCGTCTCCGCCGCCGCTGATCTCGCCCCGGTCCGCCGAGGCGTCCTCCACCACCACCGCGACCGCCACCTGCGGCTCCGGCGCGTCCCCGGACCGCGCCCAGGAGACGAACCAGGCGTACGGCACCCCGGCGTTGCCGAGCCCGTGCTGCGCCGTACCCGTCTTGCCGCCCACCAGGGCGCCCGGGATGGCCGCGTTGGTGCCGGTGCCCTCCTCGACGACACCGGCCATCAGCTCCATCAGCCGGGCGGCGGTGGACGGCCGCATCACCTGCCGTCCCGGCCGGGCCCCGCTCCCGGCGACCGTCTCACCGCCGTGCCGGGTGGTCCGGTCCACCAGATAAGGCGGGCGCAGCAGGCCGCCGTTCGCGACCGCCGCCGCGACCATCGCCATCTGCAGCGGGGTGGCCCGCGTGTTGTACTGCCCGATCGAGGACAGCGCCAGCTGCGCCTTGTCCACGTGCGGGTCGAAGGTGCTGCGCGCCACCGAGAACGGGATGCGCAGACCCGGGTCGTTGAACCCGAACGCCTGGGCCGTGGACGCCATGTCCCGCACCCCGACGTCCACGCCCAGCTTGGCGAAGACCGTGTTGCAGGACCACTCGAAGGCGTCCCGCACCGAGGCGTCCGTGCAGCCGTCGCCCTCGTTGGTGAGCCGTGTGGTGGTGCCCGGCAGCCGGTAGGGGTCCGGGGAGTCGGTCCGCGCGTCCAGGTCGGTGACCACGCCCGCGTCCAGCGCCGCCGCCGCCGTCACCACCTTGAACGTCGACCCCGGCGGATAGGTCTGCCGTACCGCCCGGTTGAGCATCGGCTTCTCCGGGTCGTGGTTGAGCCGGGCCCACGCCGAGGCCACCGCCTCGTTGTTGCCGGACAGTTCCGTGGGGTCGTACGACGGGCTGGTCACCAGCGCCAGGATCCGCCCCGTGGCCGGCTCGACGGCGGCCACCGCGCCCTTGCGCCCGGCGAGCCCCCGGTGCGCGGCCTCCTGCGCCCGCCCGTTCAGGGTCGTGACGACGTCACCGCCGGGATCCCGCCCGCGCGTCACGTCGTTCCACAGCGGCAGCGGCGCCAGCAGCGGATCGGTGCCGGAGAGCACCCCGTCCTCGGCGTGCTCCAGGAACGTCGTCCCGTACGTCTGCGAGGCGAAGCCGGTGACCGGCGCGAACAACGGACCGTCCAGGTAGCCGCGTTCGTAGCGCAGCTGCTCGCCGGTGTCCACGGACGAGGTGACGGGCCGGCCGTCCACCAGGATGTTCCCGCGCGGCTGCTGGTAACGGGCGATGGTGGCCCGGCGGTTGGCCGGGTTGTCGTCGTACTCACGGGACTGCACGACCTGCACGCGGGTGGCGTTGGCCAGCAGGGCCGCCAGCAGCAGGGCGCAGAACGCGCAGGCGTGCCGGATGTACTTCGCCATCGGCCGCCCGCCCTCGGGGAAGCCGCCGTACTCGGTCATGGGGCCTCCCGGCCGTCGTACTGGCTGCGCGCGGAGTCGCTCACCCGCACCAGCAGCGCCACGATCGCCCAGTTGGTGACCACCGAGGAGCCGCCCTGGGCGAGGAACGGCATCGCCATGCCGGTCAGCGGGATCAGCCCGGTGACCCCGCCCGCGATCACGAACACCTGCAACGCCACGATCGAGGCGAGCCCGACCGCGAGGAGCCGGCCGAACGGCTCGCGCAGCGCCAGGCCCGCCCGGTAGCCGCGCTCCACCAGCAGCGCGTACAGCAGCACGATCGCCGCCAGGCCCGCGAGGCCCAGTTCCTCCCCGGCCGTCGCCAGGATGAAGTCGGACTTGGTGGCGAAGCCGATCAGGATGGAGTGCCCGAGCCCGAGTCCCGTCCCGAGGACCCCGCCGGCGGCGAAGGCGAACAGGGACTGGGAGAGCTGGTTGGGGCCCCGCCCGGCCTCGATGGTGGCGAACGGGTGCAGCCAGTCCTCGATCCGCGCGCCCACATGCGGCTCCAGCCGCCCGACGGCGACCGCGCCGAGCACCGCGAGCACCAGCCCGACCGCGATCCAGCCGGTGCGCCCGGTGGCGACGTACAGCAGCACCACGAACAGCCCGAAGAACAGCAGCGAGGTCCCGAGATCCCGCTCCAGGACGAGCACGCCCACGCTCACCAGCCAGATCGTCAGGATCGGGCCGAGCACCCGGCCGGTCGGGAACTGCAGCCGCCACAGCCGGCGGCCGGTGTACGACAGCGCGCTGCGGTTGGCGGCCAGGTACGCGGCGAAGAACACCGCGAGCAGCACCTTCGCGAACTCACCGGGCTGGATGGAGAACCCGGCGATCCGGATCCAGATCCGGGCGCCGTTGACCGCCGGGAACAGGATCGGCAGCACCAGCAGGACGAGGGCCGCGACGACGCAGACGTACGAGTACCGCTGGAGCACCCGGTGGTCGCGCAGCACCAGGACGACACCGATGAACAGGCCCACCCCGAGCGTGGACCACACCAGCTGGGTGGGGGCCGCCCGGTCGCCCGGCGTCTCCAGGTCCAGCCGGTAGATCAGCACCAGTCCGAGGCCGTTGAGCAGCACACCGATGGGCAGCGGCAGCGGATCGGCGTACGGCGCCCGGATCCGCACCGCGATGTGGGCGAACAGGGCGAGCACGGCGAGCCCGGCTCCGTAGCCCGCGGCCCCGGGCGGCACGGTCCCGCTCCGGGCCACGCCCACCGCGCAGTAGCCGTACACGGACAGCAGGACGGCCAGCACGAGCAGGGACAGCTCGATGCCCCGGCGCCGGGGGAGGCGCGCGGCGGGTGCGGGAGCGGGGGCCGCCGCCACGGTGGTTCCGGCCTTCGTCATGCCCGGAACCTACCTAAATGCACAGCCTTGTGTCCGTTGTTCCCCGGGCGCGCCCCGAAGGGGGGCGGTCAACCGGGGGAGCGGCCCGGGGGAGTGATCTTGACGGACGCGCGGAGCGGGGGCGGGAGCCCCGGTGGAGCCGGAGGGGAGCTAGCCGGCCGAGGGCAGGCGCAGCGTGGCGACCGCGCCGCCGTCCGCCGCGTTGGCGAAGGTCAGCGTGGCGCCGAGCACCTCCGCCTGGCCCAGCGCGATGGTCAGCCCGAGTCCGTGCCCCTTGGCGCCGCCCTCGGTGCGGAACCGCTGCGGCCCGTGCGCGACGAGATAGTCCGGGTAGCCGCTGCCGTGGTCCCGCACGGTCACCACCGGGCCGTCCACGGTCACCACCACCGGTGGCGCCGCGTGCTTGTGCGCGTTGGCCACCAGGTTCCCCAGCACCCGCTCCAGCCGCCGCCGGTCGGTGTCCACCCGCACGTCCCGCAGGATCCGGACGTCCGTCTCCGTGCCCGAGGCGCGCACCGCCCGCGCGGCCAGGGCACCCAGCTCCTCGGTCTCCACCACCGGCTTCTCCCGCCCGGTGTCCAGCCGGGAGATCTCCAGCAGGTCCTCGGTGAGGGTGCGCAGCGCCGCCACCCGGTCCCGCACCAGCTCCGTGGGCCGGCCGGGCGGCAGCAGCTCGGCCGCCGCGTGCAGCCCGGTGAGCGGGGTGCGCAGCTCGTGCGCCACGTCCGCGGTGAACCGCTGCTCGCTCAGCAGCTTGCCCTGGAGCGAGGAGGCCATCGAGTCCAGCGCGGCGGCCACCGCGGCGACCTCGTCCTGCGGACGGGTCTGGTCCTTCGTACGGGGGTCGTCCACCCGGGCGTCCAGGTCACCGGCGCTGATCCGGCGCGCCACCCGCGCCGTGCCGTGCAGCCGCCGGGTCACCCGCGTCACCGCGAACACGCCGACCAGCACGGTCGCCCCGATCGCCAGCCCCGAGGACCACAGGATCGACTGGTCCAGACCGGTGATGGTGCGCGACTGCTGCGAGTAGTCGACCTCCACCGCGAGCGCCCGGCGCCCGGCCACCGGTCCCGCCGCCCACATCGTCGGGCGCCCCCGGTACATCGCCACCATCGTGCCGCGCTGCCCGCCCGCCGCCAGCGACCGCAGCGGCGCGGGCAGCCCCCTCGGGTCCACCGCGGCCCCCGGCAGCAGCGTGTCCCCCGCCTCGTACGCGTGCGTGGCGTCCGCGAGCCGGGACAGCGCCAGGTCGCGGGCCTGGCCGACGGTCTGGTCGGTCACCGAGACGTGCACCAGGACACCGAGCAGCGCGGCCAGCGCACAGCACATCACCGTGATGAAGGCGGCGGCCTTGACGGCGAGGGCCCCGGCCCAGTGGGGCAGCGCGATCCTCATCGCGCGCCCGGGGAGCCGGAGCCGGAGCCGGGGGCCGGGGCGGTGCCGGACACGGAAGGACCGGCGGTGCCGGACGCGGAAGGACCGGCCGAGGGCGAGGCCGAGGGTGAGCCCGACGGGGAGGCGGGCGGGGAGGCCGACGGGGACGGTGCCCTGCTGGGCCGGCCGTCGCCGACGTGCAGGTACTCGTCGCGGGAGAAGACCATCGCGCGCTGGCCCGGGTCCCATACCCACGTCGTGCGGTACTCGTAGCCGGAGATGTCGGCGGGCGAGCGCTCGATCAGTGCCCGTCCGGCCAGCTCCACCCCGATGATCGCGTCGTTGTCGGCGAGCACCTGCACCAGCCGGTGCCGCTCGACGGTGTAGACCCGCACCGCCGTCTGGTTGGTCGGGTACAGCCGGAAGCCGAGCGTCAGATCCGCCCGGCCGTCCCCGGTGAGGTCCCGGTAGTACGCCTTCAGCAGCGGGCACCGGGCCCGGTCCCCGCCGCGCCGGCACTCCTTCAGCCGTTCCTCCGTCGCGTGGTACGCCCCCTTGGGTCCGTAGTCGTCGGGGTGCGCCTTCATCTCCGCCTCGACGACGTCCACCGGATCCACCTTCCGGATGTCGTCGCCGGGGATCGTGACGCCCTTGACGGTCTCCCGGGTCGCCACCTGGTAGGGGTAGGCCGGGCTGGACGCGGGCCTGAGGTCCGGCCAGAGCTTCGCGGGGCTGACGGCGGTCGGGGTCGGCCCGGCACCGCGCAGGCCGCCGGTGTCCCCGCAGGCCGTCGCCGTCGCCGACAGCAGGGCGACGGCGGCCACGGCGAGGGCGGTGCGCGCGGGACGACGGGCTGGCACGGTGCTCCTGGACGTCGGGGTCGGTGGGGTCCCGTACACCCTAATTCGTGGGTTCGTAGGGAAGTGTTCTCAGATTCCGACAGAAATCCGTTTCGTACGTTTCGTGCACCGCTCGCGCGCCCCGGTGCGGGGCCGCCTCGGCGCCGGCGTCGTCCCGCGCGACTCCGGGGGGAGCCGCCGGGGGCGCTGGGGGAGAGGCTACTCGGCCAGCTCCTCCAGCAGCCGTACGGTCGCCAGGCCCGTCCGCAGGTACTCCACGAACAGCTCGTTGTGCAGCGCCCACGCCGAGCGCCGGGCCCGGATCAGCTGGATCGCCTGATCGGCCGTGTCACCCCGTCGGACCAGGGCGTGCGCGACGACCAGCCCCGACCGGTTGTAACCGTGCCGGCACCGCACGAGCACCCGGCAGCCGGCGTCCAGCGCCTCGTCCGCCGCGTGCGCCAGCCTGATCACCCCGGCCAGCTGCGTGCCGTCCAGCGGCCCGTCCGGGATCGGCCACACCCGGTGCTCCACGCCCGGACCGGGACCGTGCCCCGGCAGCCGCAGCAGGGACTGCACCACGTCGAACTCGTCCCTGACGACGGCGGGCTCCAGGCGTCCGGAACGGCCCCGGAACTCGTGCCCGCCCATCCACAGGCCGGGCACGATCTCGCTCCACGGGCTCTCCGGAGTCGGTACGTCGGGCTGCCTTCCGCGGGTCCGCAACGGTGCCTCCCCAACTCCCCCTCACGGGGCCGCCATCCACGGTAACCGGTCTTGCCCCGGGAGCACCCCGCCTGTTCCCATGGTCGAGGGGTGATGGCGCATGAGCGGACTGCGCGTGGTGCCGGCCTACCGGCACGGCCGGGAGCGGCTGTACGTCTGCCGCGAGGACGGAAGCAATGTCGCCTGGTACGACCGTGAGACGGGCCGGGTCAATCTTTTGGTGCTCGGCGAGGACGGCAGGAACGACGTGCTGCACGCCCTGAAACCCTTCCTCACCGGCCAGGTCACCGTGGGCCCGCCGCCCGTCCCCACCCCCGCCGAACTGGCCCGGCTGACCCTCCACCCGGACGACGACCTCGCCCCCAACCGCCCCGGCGAGGCCCTGCTCGTCGCCCTGGAGCGGGACCCCGGCCCCGCCCGCCGGCTGCGTCCCGACCCCCGCAGGCGCGCCCTCACCGCCGAGCAGACCGTCGGCCAGGGGCTGGACCGGCTGGAGGGCGCCGGCTGGCACACCCTGCACTCCGTCCCGCTGCCCGGCGGCGACCGCATCCACCACCTGGCGATCGGCCCCGGCGGCCTGTTCGCCGTCCACGCCCGCCACGCCCGTAGAAGCCGGGTCCTGGTCGCCGACCCGATGGTCACGCTGGGCCGCCGCGAGGCCGAACCGCTGCTGCGCAGGCTGCGCGCCGACGCCGACCGCGCCTCCTACGCCCTGACCGCCGAGGTCCGCCCGGTGCTGGCCCTGGTGGAACCGGCCGAGGTCACCGTGACGACGCAGCCGCGCGGAGTGCGGATCCTGCGGGACACCGAGCTGACCGGCCTGGCCCGGCTGGGCGGGGTGCTCAAACCGGCGGACGTCGAGGCGCTGCACGGGATGGCGCGGGACCGGAACACGTGGGGGAGGCTGTAGCACCGGCGCCGGCACGGACATCGGCGCGGGCACCGCCACAGGCGCAGGCATCGCCACAGGCGCAGGCACCGGCACCGAGGCACGCACCGACACCGGCACCGAGACATGCGCCGGCGCCGGCACCGAGGCACGCACCGGCGCCGGCACCGGCACCGAGGCACGCACCGACACCGGCACCGAGACA
>NZ_WWJT01000226.1 GCF_009865385.1 Streptomyces sp. SID486
ACCGGGGCCGGAGCGCTCCGCCGGCCCCGTCCGGCCCGGATCCAGGGTCAGGAGCCGTCCGGCCCGAGTCCGGAGTCAGGTGCCGTCCGGCCCGAGTCCGGGGTATCAGGAGCCGTCCGGCCCGAGTCCGGAGTCAGGAGCCGTCCGGCCCGGGCCCGGGCTCAGGAGCCCTGGGCGACGGCGTCCAGGTGCGGCAGGTGGTGGTCCATCCGCTCCCGCTTGGTCCGCAGATACGTGATGTTGCTCTCGCACGGCTCGATCAGCAGCGGCACCTGCTCGGCGACCTCGATGCCGTGCCGCGTCAACGCCTCCCGCTTGGCCGGGTTGTTGGACATCAGCCTTACCGAGCGCACCCCGAGGTCGCGCAGGATCTCCGCGGCGACGCGGTAGTCACGGGCGTCGACCGGCAGGCCGAGCGCCAGGTTCGCCTCGACCGTGTCCAGGCCCTCCGCCTGCAGGGCCATCGCGCGCAGCTTGGCGAGCAGGCCGATGCCGCGGCCCTCGTGCCCCCGCAGGTAGACCACGATCCCGCTCCCCTGGGCCACCACCGCGCGCATGGCCGCCTCCAGCTGGTCGCCGCACTCGCAGTGCCGGGAGCCGAACGCGTCCCCGGTCAGGCACTCCGAGTGCAGCCGGACGAGGACGTTCTCGGCGCCGATCTCGCCGTACACCAGGGCCACTTGTTCGTCACCGCGGTCGTGGTCCAGGTATCCGATCGCCTGGAAATTCCCGTACACGGTGGGCAACGGTGCATTCACGACGCGTTCCGCACCCGAACGCCGCGGGGACTTCTTGCCGAGTACGCCGATGTTGACGCCGGTGTTTTCTGTCATGATCTGATTCCTCAACAGAGACGAAAGGCCGTGGAACGATGAGTGGTTCGGGCGCGCGGGTGGCGGCGGTCGATGTGACGGACGGCGTGCTGCCGGCGGACACCACGGAGGACGTACGGGCGCGGGGGGCGGGCGTTTCAGCACAGGTCGCCGTCCTTCCGGTCGGAAGCTTCGAGCAGCACGGCGCGTACCTCCCGCTGGCGACCGACACGCTGATCGCCTGTGCCGTGGCGCGGGAGATCGCCGCCGCGTACCCGGTGCACCTTCTTCCCCCGGTGACGGTCTCCTGCTCGCACGAGCACGCGGCCTGGCCGGGAACCGTCAGCATCTCCGCCGTGACCCTGCACGCGGTGGTCTCCGACATCGCGGCCTCGCTGCGCCGCTCCGGCGTCGGCGCGCTGGTCGTGGTCAACGGGCACGGCGGCAACTACGTGCTGGGCAACGTCGTCCAGGAGTCGTCGGCGCGCGGCGAGCGGATGGCGCTGTTCCCGGCCGCGGAGGACTGGGAGACGGCACGGGAGCGGGCCGGGGTGGTCACCTCGCTGCTCACCGACATGCACGCGGGAGAAATCGAGACCTCGATTCTGCTGCACGCTCACCCCGAATTCGTCCGCCCTGGCAACGAGTCCGCCGATTTCACCGCCGACGACCGCCGGCATCTGCTCACCGTGGGAATGTCCGCCTATACCGAGTCGGGCGTCATCGGCCGTCCTTCCCTGGGTTCGGCGGAAAAGGGAAAGGAACTGCTGGCGAGCCTGGTGGAATCCTTCGGGCCGTATTTCGCCCTGCTCACCGCGGCGGCGGAACGGAAGTAGTCCGAAGTGGCCGGCCGGCCGGGACCCGTGGGGGCGGCCCCGGCCGGCGGGCCGTCACCGGACACGGACCCGAAGGGCGCCGTGGCGGTGGGTGCGGAGGGCGTGGTGCGCAGGGTCTCGTACCAGCGCCAGACCAGGACGGCGGCGCCGGGCAGGCTCGCCACGAGGGTCAGGACGCCGTAGACGACGGCGACCGCTACTCCCGTGTCCGCGCCGAGTCCCGCCGCGCCGAACGCCCACGCGGTGACGCCCTCGCGGGGGCCGAAGCCGCCGACGTTCAGCGGCAGCCCCATGGCCACCAGTGCCAGCACCGCGAGGGGCAGCAGCACCGCGACCGGGGCGGCCGAGCCGGCGACCCGGGCCGCGACCACGAACGTGGCGAGGTGCCCCGCGAGGACGACCGCGCAGGACAGTGCGACGCCGGGCCCGCTCCGCCGGGAGGCGAGGCCGAGGCGGGCCTCGCCGAGGGTCTCGCGCAGTGCTCCGCCCCGGCGGGACGCCGGGCGGTTCATCCGGACGGCGAGCACGACGGCGAGCGCACCCGCCGCGGCCAGGGCGGCCGGCGGCGCGAAGCCGCGGACCTGGGCCCGCACCGGGGACGGCAGGGTCAGCAGGATCGCCATGCCGGTCACGGTCAGCGCGGCCTGGCCCGCGACCCGCTCCAGGACGACCGCCTTCACCCCGCGCCGTACGTCACCGGCGCTCTGCCCGTGCCGGACGGCCCGGTGCACGTCGCCGAGGATCCCGCCGGGCAGGGCCGCGTTCAGGAAGAGGGCGCGGTAGTAGTCGGCGACGGCCGGCCCGAGCGGCAGCCGCAGCCGCAGCCCGCGGGCCACCAACTGCCAGCGCCACGCGCTGAACACGGTGGTGACCACGCCGATGCCCAGCGCGGCCAGCACCGTCCCGGTGTCGATCCGGCGCAGCCCGTCGAGCAGCACCCCGGTACCGAGGCGCCACAGCAGGACGCCGACGATGACGGCACCGGTGAGCGTGCCGAGGTGGGTCCGCAGGGCCCGGGCGCGGGAACGCCGGGGAGCGCCGGACCGCACGGGGCCGTCGGCGGGGTGGACCCCGGGCCCGGCACGGGCGCGGCGCCCGCC
>NZ_WWJT01000227.1 GCF_009865385.1 Streptomyces sp. SID486
CTCCCTCCCCCTCCCTGTCCCCCTCTGCGCTCCTTCCCCCCGGCGCCGGGGGGCCCGGCGCCGAGGTCCGGTCCCTCTCGGTGCGCCGTGACCGGATCCAGGCGCTGTGCCAGGTGGACCTGACCGTGGTGCCGGGCGAGACCGTCGCGCTCATGGGCCGCAACGGCGCCGGCAAGTCCACACTGCTCGGTGCGCTCGTCGGACTGGTGGAGCCGTCGGCCGGGACGGTCCTGGCCGGCGGGCTGGTACCGCACCGCACGCCGCCCAGGGACCTCCTGCGTCAGGTCGGTCTCGTCCCCCAGGACCCCCGCGACCTGCTGTACGCCGACACGGTCGCCGCCGAGTGCGCCGCCGCCGACCGGGACGCGGGCGCCGCGCCCGGCACCTGCCGGGCCCTGGTGTCCGGACTCCTGCCGGACATCGCGGACGGCACCCACCCGCGGGACCTGTCCGAGGGCCAGTGCCTGGCACTCGCGCTGGCCGTGATCCTGACCGCCCGTCCTCCCCTGCTCCTGCTGGACGAGCCGACCCGTGGCCTGGACTACGCGGCCAAGGGCCGCCTGGTCACCGTCCTGCGGGAACTGGCGGCCGAGGGGCACGCGATCGTGCTGGCCACGCATGACGTGGAGCTGGCCGCCGAGCTGGCGCACCGGGTGGTGCTGCTCGCCGACGGCGAGGTGATCGCCGACGGCCCGACGGACGACATCGTGGTGTCCTCGCCCTCCTTCGCGCCGCAGGTGACGAAGATCCTGGCCCCGCAGCGGTGGCTGACCGTGACCGAGGTGCGGGAGGCGCTGGCATGAGCCGCACCGCACGGGTCCGGGCCGTCCGGCTCGGCCCCCGCTCGCTCGCCGCGCTGGCGCTGACCAGCGCGGTGGGCGTCGTCGCCTTCTGCTGGCCCTTCCTCGCCCCGCCGTCCTCGCAGCTCAGCGCCCACGCCCAGGACGCGCCCTGGCTCTTCGCCGGTCTGCTGGTGCTGCTGGTGGCGGTCGTGGCGGCGACGATCTCGGAGTCGGCGCTCGGTCCCAAGGCCGTGGCCATGCTGGGCGTGCTGGCGGCGACCGGGGCGGCGCTGCGGCCGATCGGAGCGGGCACGGCGGGCATCGAGCCGATGTTCTTCCTGATGGTGCTCAGCGGGCGGGTGCTGGGCCCCGGCTTCGGGTTCGCGCTGGGCTCGGTGACGATGTTCGCGTCGGCGCTGCTCACGGGCGGGGTGGGGCCGTGGCTGCCGTTCCAGATGCTGTCGATGGGCTGGTTCGCCATGGGCGCCGGGCTGCTGCCGGGCGGCGGGGCGGGCACCGCCGCCCACGCCGGGTCGCGTCCTAGGAAGAGGGCGCGCGGCCGGGCCGAGCTGCTGATGCTCGCCTGCTACGGCTTTCTCGCGGCCTTCGCCTACGGCACGGTCATGAACCTGGCCGGCTGGCCCTTCCTGGCCGCCGCGGCCTCGAACATCTCCTTCGACGCCGCAGCCCCGGTCGGCACCAACCTGGCCCGCTTCGTCGCGTACTGCGCGGCCACCTCGCTCGGGTGGGACCTGGGCCGGGCCCTCTGCACCGTCGTGCTGACCCTGGCTCTCGGCCCGGCGGTGCTGCGGGCCCTGCGCCGGGCCACGCGCCGGGCCGCTTTCGAGACCGCGGTCACATTCGACGGTCCCGCCGGGTGACGCCCCGCTCGCACGGTGTGAGCGGGCCGGTGAAGCACCCCACATGACGCACGTCACCTACGACGGAGGGCCGTAGCCGTCGCTGTCCGATTTATCCCGTCCTGCACTCCTTCTGACCTGCGGATTGAGACCCACGCCACAGAGCGGACATTCCTCGCCGATCCGGCCACAACTAGTAAAGGGGGTCATTGCGGACACCTGTCGGGCCTGCTTATCTGGACGACGTCGCCAGGCGCCGACGCCCACCCGGGTCGCGGCGCCGACGCATGCGGCCACAGCGCGTGGCCCGTCCCATGCGGGCGATCCCCCGTCCCCGACGCAAGAGGTTCTCCGTGTCCGTCTCCTTCATCCGCCGCATCGCTTCCCCGAAGAAGGCCCTCACCACCGCCGCCGTGGCCGCCGCCACCGCCGGCATGGCTCTGACCGCGGCGCCCGCCCAGGCCGCCACCACGTCGGCCTCCTCCGCTCAGGCGATCGCGCACAAGATGATCCCGGACGCCGCGCAGTTCAGCGCCTTCAGCAAGATCGTCGCGCACGAGAGCGGCTGGAACCCGGCCGCCACCAACAGCTCCTCCGGCGCCTACGGCCTGGTCCAGGCCCTGCCGGGCTCCAAGATGTCCTCCGCCGGCTCCGACTGGAAGACCAACCCGGCCACCCAGATCAAGTGGGGCCTGGACTACATGAACTCCCGCTACGGCAGCCCGACCAAGGCCTGGAGCTTCTGGCAGGCCAACGGCTGGTACTGAGCCACCACCCCCCAGCACAGCGATCCGCACCCCCGCCCCTCGGGCGGGGGTGCGTTTCCCTGTCCGGGCAGGTGCCCCTCCCTGTCCGGGCAGGTGCGCCTCCCTGTCCGGGCGGGTGCGTCTCCCTGTCCGGGCGGGTGCGTCTCCCTGTCCGGGCAGGTGCGCCTCCCTGTCGGGGCGATGGGCCGACCGGGGTGCTTTTCCGCCGCGTCACCCCTGATGCGGGCGGATGTCCGGGCGTCCCCCGGCAGCGGGTGAAAGCGTCCCGGCATCTTCTTCTGCCCCTTCGGAGGAGCGATGACGACGCCGACGCCACCGGCGCGGGACCCGGAGACGCGCGGGCTGCGGCTGGTGACCGTGCTGCTGACGCTGACCGTGGTCAGCGGCCTGATCGACGCCGTCGGCTATCTGGGGCTCGGCCGGGTCTTCACCGCCAACATGACCGGCAACGTCGTCGTCCTGGGCTTCGCCGCGGCCGGGGCTCCCGGCTTCTCCGTGTCCCACACGGCCGCGTCCCTGGCCTGCTTCCTGCTGGGCGCGGTGACCGGCGGCCGGGTGGCGGCCCGCCGCGGCCGGGGCTCCCGGCGCGGGTGGGCCCGGCTCACCCTGGCGGCGGAGGCGGTGCTGGTCGGCGCGTCCGCGGCCGTGGCCTTCGCCTGGCCGGACGCCGAAGGCACCCGGTACGCCCTGATCGCCCTTACGGCCCTCGCGATGGGCCTGCGCAACGCCACGGTCCGCAAACTGGGCGTGCCCGACCTCACCACGACGGTCCTGACCATGACCCTGACCGCCCTGGCCTCCGAGTCCCGCCTCGGCGACGGCACGGGCCACCGCTCCCCGCGCCGTACCGCGTCCGCGTTCGCCATGGCGGGCGGCGCCTGCCTGGGCGCATGGCTGGTGCTGCACCACGGCCTGGGCATCCCGCTGCTGATCGCGGCGCTGGCCTCGGCCGTCCTGGCGCTGGTGGCCTCGGGCCGGGAGTGAGCGGCGCCGCGGCTCAGTCGGCGACCACCCTCAGCTCCTTCACCCCGTTGATCCAGGCCGAGCGCAGCCGGCGCGGGTCGCCCGCCAGGCGCAGGCCGGGCAGCGCGTCGGCCAGCGCGTCGAAGATGAGGTCGATCTCCAGGACGGCCAGCGACTTGCCGAGGCAGAAGTGGGGACCGCCGCCGCCGAAGCCCAGGTGGGGGTTGGGATCGCGGGTGATGTCGAAGGTGTCGGGGTCGGTGAAGACCTCGGGGTCGTGGTTGGCGGAGGCGTAGAACAGGCCGACCCGGTCGCCCTTCCTGATCAGCACGCCGCCCAGCTCCGTGTCCTGGGTCGCCGTGCGCTGGAAGGCGTTGACCGGAGTGGCCCAGCGGACGATCTCCTCGGCCGTGGTCGAGGGGCGCTCACGCGTGAAGAGGTCCCACTGCCCGGGGTGGGTGAGGAAGGCGTGCATGCCGTGGGTGATGGCGTTGCGGGTCGTCTCGTTGCCGGCCACCGACAGCATGAGCACGAAGAAGCCGAACTCGTCGGAGTTCAGGTTGCCCTCGTCCTCCGCGGCCACCAGGGTCGTCACGATGTCCTGCGCCGGGCAGCGCTTGCGCTCGGCGGCCATGTTCATCGAGTAGGCGATGATCTCGGCGGCCGACCGCGCGCCGACCTCCTCCGTGATGGCGTACTCGGGGTCGTCGTACGCGATCATCCTGTTGGACCAGTCGAAGATCCTGGACCGGTCCTCCTGCGGGACCCCGATCAGTTCGGCGATGGCCTGCAGGGGCAGTTCACAGGCGATCTCGGTGACGAAGTCGAAGGGCCCGGAGCGGGCGCGGGCGGCGGCGACGATCGCCTCGGCGCGGGCGCGCAGCCGGTCCTCCAGCGCACGGATCGAGCGTGGCGTGAACCCGCGCTGCACTATCTGGCGCACCCGCGTATGTTCCGGTGGATCCATGTTGAGCAGGATCAGCCGCTGGGCGTCGATCGCGTCGCGCTGGATGTGCTCGTTGAAGCGGATGATCGCGGTGTTGAGGTAGGAGGAGAAGAGCTCCGGGTGGGTGGAGACGTGCTTGACGTCGGCGTGCCGGGTGACGGCCCAGTAGCCGGCGTCGGCGAAGCCCGCGGCACCGTGCGGCTGCGGGATCCAGCGGACCGGTTCGGTACGCCGCAGCTGGGCGAACTCCGGGAGGGGCACGCGGTGGTGCAGCAGGTCGGGGTCGGTGAGGTCGAACCCGTCGGGCAGCGCTGGACAGGGCATCGGCGACTCCAGCCATCTGACGGACCATCAGCGGGTGCCGTGAAGGTAGTAACCGGTTCTACAAGTAGCAAGGGCCAGGGCATCGCCAATCCGTGGGGAAGTGGCGCCGAACGCACCCCCGGCACCTGCAAGACCCTTGCGGTGATGGACGTCACGTCAGCAGACTGCTGGACAGAACTAGAACGCGTACTAGTTCTGGAGGAGAGCCCTCTCGGAGAGGACCCGCACCCATGGCCGCCGAACCCGTGATCGTCGAAGCCGTCCGCACCCCGATCGGCAAGCGCGGCGGCGCGCTCGCCAACCTGCACCCCGCCTATCTGCTGGGCGAGACCTACCGTGAACTCCTCGGCCGCACCGGCATCCCCGCCGACGCGGTCGAGCAGATCGTCGGCGGCACGGTGACACACGCCGGCGAGCAGTCCATGAACCCCGCGCGCACGGCCTGGCTGACCATGGGCCTCCCCTACGAGACGGCCGCCACGACCGTCGACTGCCAGTGCGGCTCCTCCCAGCAGGCCGCGCACATGGTGGCCAACATGGTCGCCGCGGGCGTGATCGACGTCGGCATCAGCTGCGGAGTCGAGGCCATGTCGCGGGTCCCGCTGGGTTCCGGCTCCAAGCACGGCCCGGGCAAGCCGTTCCCGGACGAGTGGAACGTCGACCTGCCCAACCAGTTCGAGGCGGCCGAGCGGATCGCCCGGCACCGGGGCCTGACCCGCGAGGACGTCGACGCGCTCGGCCTGCGCTCACAGGAGCGGGCCGCCCACGCCTGGGCGGAGGAACGTTTCAAGCGGGAGACCTTCGCCGTGCAGGTGCCCACCACGGAGGACGAGCAGCACGCCGGGCAGGGCATGTGGCGCCTGGTCGACCGGGACGAGGGCCTGCGCGACACGTCACCGGAGGCACTGGCCGGCCTCAAGGCGGTGATGCCCAAGGCGATCCACACCGCCGGCAACTCGTCCCAGATCTCCGACGGCGCGGCGGCGATCATGTGGGCGTCGAAGCGGATGGCTCGCGCCCTGAAGCTGAAGCCCAGGGCGCGGATCGTCGCCCAGGCGCTGGTCGGCGCCGACCCGCACTTCCATCTCGACGGGCCCGTGGACGCGACGCGCGCGGTGCTGGGCAAGGCGGGGATGTCCCTGAAGGACATCGACCTCGTGGAGATCAACGAGGCGTTCGCGTCGGTGGTGCTGAGCTGGGCCCAGGTCTTCGAGCAGGACCTGGACAAGGTCAACGTGAACGGCGGTGCGATCGCACTGGGCCACCCGGTGGGGGCGACAGGCGGCCGCCTGATCACCACGGCCTTGCACGAACTGGAGCGCGCCGACAAGGAGTTCGCCCTCATCACGATGTGCGCGGGCGGCGCACTGGCGACCGGCACGATCATTCAACGGCTGTAGCGGAGGTCCGGCCCGGCGAGCGGATGGAGCCGGCGGGGCCGGCGGGGCCGGCGGGGCCGGCGGGGCCGGCGGGGCCGGCGGGGCCGGCGGG
>NZ_WWJT01000228.1 GCF_009865385.1 Streptomyces sp. SID486
GCACGCGGTGCAGCACGGCGTCCGGGGCGGGGCCGGTGAGCAGGGCGTCCAGCCCGTCGGCGGCGCCGTCCAGGACGGCGGTACGCACGGGTGCGGTGGTCGCCGGCCGGGGGACCGGCGACCACCGCACGGTGTACAGGACGTCGTCGGCCTGTACGGGGCGGGAGGTCAGGGCCTCGATGTCGGCCACCGGGGCGCCGGTGGCGTCGGCGAGGTGCAGGGTGATGGTGTCGCCGCCGCCGCGGGTGATCTTCACGCGGAGTGCCGGAGCGCCGGTGCTGTGCAGGGTGACGCCGGTCCAGGCGAACGGCACCAGGACCTCGGAGCGGGGCGGGGTGTCGAGGTCGGCGGCGTGCAGGGCGGCGTCGAGGAGCGCGGGGTGCAGACCGAACCCGGCCGCGTCGGCGGCGGTCTCCTCGGGCAGGGCGACCTCGGCGTAGAGGTCGTCACCGTGCCGCCAGGCGGCGCGCAGGCCCTGGAAGGCGGGGCCGTAGCCGTAGCCCTGCGCGGCGAGTTCCGGGTAGACGCGTGTGGTGTCCAGCGGTTCGGCGCCGGGCGGCGGCCACGTGCCGGGGTCGGCCGCGGCGGCCGGGGCGGTGGTGGTGAGGACGCCGGTGGCGTGCTGGGTCCAGGCGGCCGCGTCCGCGGTGCGGGTGTGGACCGTGACGCCGCGTCGGCCGGTGTCGTCGGGTTCGCCGACGGCCACCTGGACGGCCGTGTCGGCGTCGGCGCCCAGCACGAGCGGGGCGCCGAGGGTGAGTTCCTCCAGGGTGTGCGCGCCGACGTGGTCGCCGGCGCGCAGGGCGAGTTCGACGAACGCGGTGCCGGGGAAGAGCACCCGTCCGGCGATGACGTGGTCGGCGAGCCAGGGCTGGGCGCGGGTGGACAGCCGCCCGGTCAGGACGACGCCCTCGGCGCCGACGGCGACCACCGCGGCCAGCAGCGGGTGGCCGGCGGGGAGCTGGCCGAGGCCGGCGGCGTCGGTGGCGGTGCTCTGCTCCAGCCAGAAGCGGCGCCGCTGGAAGGGGTAGTGCGGTAGGTCGATGCGGCGCCCGCCCAGACCGGAGAAGTGCCGCCGCCAGTCGACGGGGACGCCCCGGGCGTGGGCGGTGGCGAGCGCGGTGACGGCTTCGCGTGCCTCGGGGCGCTCGCGCCGCAGCACGGGCAGGAAGGCGGTGCCGGGGGCGTCGGTGCAGTCGGGGCCCATGGCGGACAGCACCGCGTCGGGCCCGACCTCCAGGAAGGTGCGTACGCCGGAGTCGGCGAGTGTGCGCACGGCGTCGTGGAAGCGGACCCGGGCGCGGACGTGCTCCACCCAGTACTCGGGGTCGCTCAGTGCGGAGGTGACGGGGCCGCCGGTGACGGTCGAGACGACCGGCCGCGTCGGCTCGGCGTAGTCCAGCACGTGGGCGATACGGCGGAACTCGGCCAGCATGGGTTCCATCAGCGGCGAGTGGAAGGCGTGGCTGACCCGCAGGCGTCTGGTGTCGTGGCCGCGCGCGGCGAGTTCGGCGGTGATGCGCTCCACGTCGGCCGCGTCACCGGAGACCACGAGGGCGGCGGGGCCGTTGACGGCGGCGATGCCGGTGCGCGGGGTGAGCAGCGGCGTCACCTCGTCCTCGGTGGCGCGTACGGCGGCCATGGCGCCGCCTTCGGGGAGGCGCTGCATGAGCCGGCCCCGGGCGGCGACCAGGATCGTCGCGTCCTGCAGGGTGAACACGCCGGCCGCGTGCGCGGCGGCGATCTCGCCGACGGAGTGCCCGGCGAGCTGGTCCGGGGTGAGGCCCCAGCTCTCCAGCAGGCGGTACAGGGCGACCTCGACGGCGAACAGGGCGGGCTGCGCGTACTCGGTCCGGTGCAGCAGCTCGGCCTCGGGGGTGCCGGGCCCGGCGAACAGCACGTTCCGCAGCGGCCGGTCGAGCTGGAGGTCGAAGTGGGCGCAGACGTCGTCCAGCGCGTCGGCGAACACCGGGTATGCGGCGGCGAGTTCGCGCCCCATGCCGGTCCGCTGGCTGCCCTGTCCGGTGAACAGGAAGCCGAGGTCGCCCTCGGCGCGCGCGGTCGGGGGCGTTGCCCCGGAGGCGAGGTCGTGCAGGGCGGCGCGCAGTTCCGCGCGGTCGGCGGCGACGAGCACGGCCCGGTCGCTCAGGGCGGCCCGGGTGGTGGCCAGCGAGTGGGCGAGATCGAGCGGATCGGCCTCGTCCGCCAGGGCCGCCAGTTCGCCGGCCCGGGCGCGCAGGGCGCCTTCGCCGCGGGCGGACAGGGTGAAGGGCAGCGGCACG
>NZ_WWJT01000229.1 GCF_009865385.1 Streptomyces sp. SID486
CGGGCAACGGCGGCTACACGGTCCGGCGTTACACGCTCGACTTCGACTGGCGGGCGCCACGGACGCCGTTCGAGGCCGGCGCCACCATCAGCGCCACCGCCACGCAGGCGCTGTCCCGCTTCGACCTCGACTTCGCGGGCAACGTGCTGCACCACGTGACCGTGGACGGCACGCCGGCCACCGTCCGACGCGACGGGGACGAACTCGTCGTCACCCCGGCGAAGCCCATCCCGCGTGGCCGTACGTTCGCCGTGCGCGTCACCTACACCGCCGACCCGACGCAACGACGCCACCGCGACGACGCGATCCAGGACTACGGCTGGGTGCCGACACCGGACGGCACCGTGGTCTGCGCGCAGCCCGACGGGGCCAGAATGATCTTCCCGGCGAACGACCACCCGAGTCTGCGGGCACCCGTCACCTTCCGGATCACCACACCGGCGGGACTGAGCGCGGTGGCCAACGGCCGGCTCGTCGGCACCGTACGGCGCCCGGACGGCCGCGTCCGGTGGACGTACGACTCCGAGCAGCCGATCGCGGCGCAGCTGGTCCAGCTCGCCATCGGGAAGTTCACCTTCGCCGACAGCCGGGGCCCCCACGGGCTGCCCGTCCGGGACGCGGTTCCGGACGGCCTGGCCGAGGACACCGAGGAGTACCGCGCACTGACTCCGCAGCACCTGTCCTGGCTGGAGCAGCGGCTCGGTCCGTATCCGTTCCGCCGCTACGGAGTGCTGGTCGGGGACACCGACCTGCCGGTGGCGCTGGAGACCCAGTCCCTCTCCGTCGTGCCCCGGGACGACCTGCTGGGCGACCGGGTCGACGCCGAACGCAATCTCGTCCACGAGCTGGCCCACCACTGGACGGGTGACAGCGTGGCCGTCCGGCGCTGGTCCGACCTGTGGCTGAGCGAGGGTCATGCCCGTTTCTACGAACGCCTGTACTCCGACGAGCACGGCGGCGTGAGCCTGGAGTCGGCGATGCGGGCGGCATACGAACAGCACGACCAATGGCGGCACGACGACGGAGCACCGGCCGAGCCGACCGAGGCGACGCTGTTCAAGGTGATGCGGTACGACGGCTCGGCACTTGTGCTGTACGCGCTGCGGGAGAAGGTCGGCGAGGAGGTCTTCGGCCGGATCGAGCGCGCCTGGGTGACCACCTTCCGGGGCCGCGCGGCCGGCACGCGGGACTTCGTCGCGCTCGCGTCCCGGGTCGCGGGCGAGGACCTGGAACCGTTCCTCACCCCGTGGCTGTACGGGGCGCACACCCCGCCCATGCCCGGGCATCCCGACTGGCAGGTGGACCCGGTGGAGGACTGAGCCCGCGGGCGGCGGGTTTGGTTGCCCCGGGCAGCCGAGTCACTGCCGCCGACCGGGTGGCCTCTGCGGGGCGGCTGGTCCACCCCGGTGACGCTCGCCACGACACGGCGCTCGCGGCACGGAAACGTACGTGGGGTGGCACGGCGGGCAGCTCCTTTGTCCTGGTTGCGAACGAGCGTGGTTGGGAGAGCCTCTGCGATGAGAAGAAATGTTTCTGCACATATCCCCGGAGCCATCCGGAGATGCCGCCTGACGGCCTGTGTGATCGCGGGGGCGGCTCTGTTGCCACCGCTGCTGATCCTCCCGATGTCCGGCGCCGACGATCCGTCCGACCGGCGCCTGCAAAACGCCTTCACCGACGCCGCGCGCGAGTTCCATGTGCCGCGCAGTGTCCTCATGAGCGTGGCGTACATGCAGTCGCGCTGGGACTCGCACCCGGGCGCCCCCAGCGTCTCGGGGGGCTTCGGGCCCATGCACCTGCTGGACACCGACCTCGTCCGGTCCCCGGCGCAGTCGGCCGAACCGTCGACACCGGACGGCGTGCACGCCCTGCCGAGTGCGGGAGCGGCGGGGCCGGGCGCGGGAGCCGGGCCGGGCGCGGGAGCCACGGGGCCGGGCGCGGGAGCCGGGCCGGGCGCGGGAGCCACGGGGCCGGGCGCGGGAGCCGGGCCGGGCGCGGGAGCCACGGGGCCGGGCGCGGGAGCCGGGCCGGGCGCGGGAGCCACGGGGCCGGGCGCGGGAGCC
>NZ_WWJT01000230.1 GCF_009865385.1 Streptomyces sp. SID486
GGACCGGAGCGGGAGCCGGACCGGAGCGGGAGCCGGACCGGAGCGGGACCGGGACTGGGACCGGGGCCGGGAGCCGGACCGGGACAGAGCCGGACCGGGGGCCGGACTGGACCGGAGCGGGAGTGGGAGCCGGAGCCGGAGCTAGGACCGGAGCTGGAAACCGAACCGGACTTGGACCGGACCGGGACCAGGACCGGGACCGGGACCGGGACCGGGGAATGTGCCCGGGACCGGCAGTCGCGGGACGCGGCCGGCGTCCAGTGAATGCCGGGCCGGCGTCCGGTGGGTGCCCGGCCGACGTTCGCTGGGTGCCGGGCCGGCGTCCGGTGGGTGCCCGGTGGGTGCCGGCCCGGCGCTCGGTGGGTGCCGGGCCGGTGTCCGGTCGTTGCCGGGGTGCCTGGTGTCCGGTGTCTAGTTGGTCCCGATCCGGGCCAGCAGGTCCACGATCCGGCTCTGCACCTCGGTGCTGGTGGACCGCTCGGCGAGGAACAGCACCGTCTCACCCGAGGCCAGCCGCGGCAGTTCGGCCTGGTCGACAGCGGCGGTGTAGACGACCAGCGGGGTGCGGTCCAGCAGACCGTTCGCCCGCAGCCAGTCCACGATCCCGGCCCGTCGGCGGTGCACCTGCATCAGGTCCATCACGACCAGGTTCGGCCGGAACTGCCCCGCGAGCGTCACCGCGTCGTTGTCGCTCGCGGCCCGCGCCACCTGCATCCCGCGCCGCTCCAGCGCCGCGGTCAGCGCCAGCGCGATCTCCGCGTGCTCCTCGATGAGCAGCACCCGCGGCGGATGCTGCTCGCTGTCCCGGGGAGCGAGCGCCTTCAGCAGCACGGCGGGGTCGGCGCCGTACGCCGCCTCGCGCGTCGCCTGCCCGAGCCCGGCCGTGACCAGCACCGGGACCTCGGCGGCCACGGCGGCCTGGCGCAGCGACTGCAGAGCCGTCCGCGTGATGGGACCGGTCAGCGGGTCCACGAACAGTGCGGCGGGGAAGGCCGCGATCTGCGCGTCGACCTCCTCACGCGAATGCACGATGACCGGCCGGTAGCCACGGTCGCTGAGCGCCTGCTGCGTCGTCACGTCCGGCGCGGGCCACACCAGCAGCCGGCGCGGATTGTCCAGCGGCTCCGGGGGCAGCTCGTCGTCCAGGGGCTGCGGGCGCGGGGTGTCCGCCACCTCCACGGCGCCGCCGGGACCGTCCAGCGGCTCGGGCCCCTCGGCTGCGTCGGGCTCCGGCGCGCCTATGGCGTACGACCGCCCCGCCCCCTCGGTGCCCGGGACCGGCCGGGGCTGGCCGCCGAGCGAGGGCTGCGGCACGGATGGCTGACCGGCCGTCACCGGCTGCGCCGCCGACGGCTGGCCGGCGAGCGCGGACTGACCGGCGAGCGACGGCTGCGCCGGCGCCGGTTCGGCCGACGGGTGCGGCCGGGCCGCCTGGTCCGGCTTCGGATCGGGACGGGTGGCCGGGTCGGGGGGTGTGCCCAGCTTGCGCCGCCGGCCCGATCCGCCGGGTGCGTGCGGCGGCGGCGTCGCCGTCGGCTGCTGCACCGGGGCGGCCTGCCGGGCGAACGGCACGCCCTGGCCGAGCGTGCGGACGGAGATCGCCCGCCCCTGCGTGGAGTCCGGGTCGAACGGCGCGGCGCCCGCTGCCTCGGCGGGCAACGGCTGCGCGGCCCGCTGCGGCCGGCCGCCGACCGCTCCGGCGGGAAGCGGGGTGCCGGGAGCCGGGGTGCCGGGAGCTGGGGTGCCGGCCGCCGGGACGGCGGGGGCCGGGGTCCCCGTGCCGGTGGTGTCACCGGTACCGGGCCACTGCTGCGGGACGCCGGGCGTCACCGGCGCGGCGGGGGTCCCCTGCACCGGTACCTGCCCGGTGCCGGTCTCGGCGGGCAGCGGCAGCGCCCCCGGGGTACCGGCGGGAGGCGTGCCCGGCCGCGCGGCGGCCGGGGACTGCGGAG
>NZ_WWJT01000231.1 GCF_009865385.1 Streptomyces sp. SID486
GGGGGGCCGGGCTGGGCGGGGACGGCCAGGGTGTCCGGGATCTGCGCGTCCGCCGGGATCGTCACCAGCCAGCGGGTGTCACGGCGCGGGCGCAGGTAGAAGGCCCAGTAGAGGGTGGCGGCGGCGGTGATGCCGCCGGTCCACACCAGGTAGCTGGTCTCCTGCTGGGTCAGGATGTACGCCAGGACGGCGATGAGCAGGACCGGCACGGCGGGCCACAGCGGCATCCGCCAGGCGGGCGTGTGCTTGTGGGAGCCGCGGCGGGCGAGCAGGGCGGCGACCGCGACCAGCAGGTACATGCCGGTCACCGAGACGCCGGTGACGCCGTACAGGGTGTCCAGGTTGACGAAGCAGAGCAGCGCGCCGGGGACGCCGACCGCGAGGGTGGCCACCCAGGGGGAGCCGAAGCGGCCGAGCCGGGAGAACACCGAGTTGACGGGGCCGGGCCACGCCTTGTCGCGGGCGGAGGCGAACAGGACGCGGGAGTTCTGGATGACCATGACGATGCCCGCGTTGATGATGGCGAGGGCGACGCAGAGGCTGACGAAGGTGCCGACCGCGGAGTTGGACCAGGCGGTGACCATGGCGCTGATGTCGCCGCCGGTCAGCTCCTGGAGGTCGCCGGCGCCCATGGTGATCGCGGTGACCGGCACCAGGATGACCACGGTGGAGATGGCGAGGGTGGCGAGGACCGTGCGGGCGACGTTGCGGCGCGGGTTCTCCAGTTCCTCGGAGAGGTAGACGGCGGTCGAGAAGCCCTGGGTGACGAAGAGGGCGATGGCGAGCCCGGAGACGACCAGCATGGCCGTCACGGTGTCCGTGTGGCCGTCACCGCCCGCCACCTGCATGGAGACGAGGCTGCCCACGCCGCGGTGGCCGTGGGTGAAGCCCAGCAGGGCGACGACACCGGCGGCGATGACCTCCAGGACCAGGAAGATGCCGGTGATCCAGGCGTTGGCGCGCAGGTCGAGCAGGCCGGCGAGGGTGGCGAGGAGCATCACGCCGGCGCCGGTCATCGAGGGGTCGAGGTGCACGATCGGGGCGAGGTAGTCCGCCGTGCCCATCGCGATCACCGGCGGGACGATCATCACGACCAGCAGGGAGAGCACGAAGACCAGCCAGCCCGCGAGCCGCCCGGCCATCGTCGACACCATGGCGTACTCGCCGCCCGCGCTGGGGATGAGGGTGCCCAGCTCGGAGTAGCAGAACGCCACGGCGATACAGAGGAGGGAGCCGATGGCGATCGTGAGGGCGGTGGCGGTGCCGAGGGAGCCGAACAGGTCCGGGACGACCACGAAGAGCGTGGAGGCGGGCGTGACGCACGACAGCGTCAGCAGGGTGCCGCCGACGACGCCGATGGACCGCTTGAGCCCCGGTGCGGGGGCCGTCGGGGCGTCGGCCACGGACTTCTGGAGCGTGTCGGTCATACGGCGGTTCCGATCGACTGGTGCGACTTGGGGGGAGGGGGTCGGGAGCGCTATCGCCTCCGGCGGATCGTCGTACGTTCGTTTCGTCCGCTCCCGGCGTTGCATAGAGAACCCCGACGAAAACCGCCCCGTCAATGGCCGTTCACCTTCGGAATCCGCACCTGCGGGAGGCGCGCCGCCGCGTTACTTTCCCAGGCCGTGACGCCCTATAGGGGCATCCACCAAGCTCCATCCGAATGTGACCTTGCTTTCGAAGGACATACGGCGGCAACCCCTTCGTCACCCGTTTCATCCCACCTGAACGGGAACCGCAGGCAACGTGTCAAAAAAATGTCAGGGTGTCCGGTATCCGGACCCGCGAACCGGTCCCGGGCACGGCCGGGGGCGCGGTC
>NZ_WWJT01000232.1 GCF_009865385.1 Streptomyces sp. SID486
CACTGGCGCGAAGGCCGTTCGCGGTCCGAACCGGAGCGCGGCGAGGCCGCCCGGGTGCGGGCCGGCGCCCGCGCGGTCCTGCCGGCCGGCCGGTACGCCGCCGAGTGCGCCCGGGGCGCCTCCTTCGGCCTGGCCGACGTCCTGCGGGAACTGGACACCACGACACCGGCCGCCCCGGACCTGGCCCCGGCGGAGGAGCAGCGGCCGGCTAGCGGCAGGTGAACCGGGACTCAGCCCAGTCCGCCAGCGCCGCCCGGTCCCACCCGCGGCCCTCCGGCCGCGCCACGAGCCGTACGGTCCTGCGCCCGGTGAGGTTCACGTGGACGGGGACGGCCCGGTCGTCGCCCCGGACCGTGCCGGAGCGCCACAGCGGGATGCCGTCGGCATAAACGGAGAAGGAGACCTTGCCGAGGCCGAGCGTCAGGTCGTCCACCCCGGCCAGCGCGTCGTACGCGGTGCACGCACGGTTGAGCGCGACGGTGACGGAGGACTGGCCGTGCACGGTGGCCCCGCGCGCGTACCGCTTGCCGCCGATCGACATGCCGTACCGCTGCCACACCCAGCTGCTCTCGCCCAGGCTGATCTCGGGACCGGTGCCGTCGCCGAGGGCGTCGTAGCGCAGGCTGCCCAGCTCGTAGACGGCGGACGCGGGCGGCGGAGTGGGTGTCGGAGTGGGCGTCGGTGCCGGAGTGGGTGTCCGGGTCGGTCGCGGCCTGGGTTCCGGGTCCGGCGCGTGGGTGTGGGCGGGTGCCGGTACGGCCCGGTGTGGCGGCTTCGGCGGGGGTGTCGGGTCGGGGGCGGGCCTGGGGGGCGGTGCCGGTGCGGGGGCGCGGACCACGGGCTTCGGCGAGGGTTCGCGGGTCGGCGGCGACGGTGTCCCGGGCCGTACCACCGGCGCGGACGGCGACGGCCTGGCGGCCTCCTTCACCGGATGGCTGTCGTTCGCCAGGGCCAGGGCGACCGCGGCGGCGGCCACCGCGACGACCCCGGCCGCGATGCCGGCCTTCACCGGCGCGCCGAGCCCCTCCGAGGCCGCGGCCCCGCC
>NZ_WWJT01000233.1 GCF_009865385.1 Streptomyces sp. SID486
TCGGCGGCGCGGCCCGGTGCGGCCGCTCCCCGCCGCTCGCACGCCGACGCCGACGCCGTCGCAGCCGCTTGGCGCCGGCTCGCGGGCCGTTGCGGCTGCTCCGCCCCGGTTCGCGGGCCGCTGCGGTCGCCCTCCCCGTGACCCAATTATTATACCGGTATAGTAATCGAGTGGGGCGGCGGGCAGAATGGGGGCATGGTGCGCACCCCCCTCACCCCCGAAGAGCGTGAACGCGGCGAGCGGCTCGGGCAGCTGCTGCGTGTGGCGCGCGGCGACCGGAGCATGGTCGACGTGGCCGCCGAGGCGGGTGTCTCGGCCGAGACGCTCCGCAAGATCGAGACGGGCCGGGCGCCGACCCCGGCGTTCTTCACGGTGGCCGCCCTGGCGCGTGTCCTCGGCCTGTCCATGGACGACCTGGTGACGCGCTGCGCCCTGCTGCCCGTGTGAACCACCCGCGCGCCGCCCGAAAACTCTCCGTAGCAAGCCCGTAACACGACTGGTGTTGCCTACCGGACGGAGTGCCGGTGACCGGGCGGGAGGTGGGCGATGGCCGCGGACCGACTCCCCGGCCGGGCAGGGGAGTTCGCGAACCGTCTGGACGCCCTGCTGGCGCGCCTCGACCCGCGCCGCGGCTGGAGCGGGGTCTTCTGGCAGCGGGACCCCGACGGCATGCGGGCCTGCCTCGACGGGCGTGAGCTGCCGCCCTGGGACGTGGTGGAGGCGCTGCTGGACGATCTCGCCGCGGCGTACGGCCCCGGTGCCGCCGCGGCGGAGCGGGAGCGGGTCCGGCCACTGCACGCCGCCGCCGTGGCCGCCTGCGACGCCCTGCCCGGCGCCCGGGAC
>NZ_WWJT01000234.1 GCF_009865385.1 Streptomyces sp. SID486
CGGATCACGGCCAGCACCTCGTGCCCGTTGCGTCGGGCGTCGGCGAGCCGCTCCACGACGAGCACGCCGACGCCCTCGCCCCAGACGGTCCCGCCCGCGGCGTCGGCGAAGGCGCGGGTGCGGGCGTCGGGGGCGAGCGCGCCCTGCCTGCTGAACTCGATGAACGTCTCCGGCGTGGCCATGACCGCCACACCGCCGACCAGTGCGAGGCCGGACTCGCCCTGGCGGAGCGACTGGGCGGCCAGGTGCAGCGCCACCAGCGAGGAGGAGCAAGCGGTGTCGACGGACAGCGAGGGGCCCTCCAGGCCCAGGGTGTAGGCGATCCGGCCGGAGATGATGCTGCCGGAGCCGAAGCTGCCGAAGTAGTCGTGGTACTGGACCCCGGCGAACACGCCGGTGCGGCTGCCCTTGAGGGTGTGCGGGTCGATGCCGGCGCTCTCCAGCGCCTCCCACGACGCCTCCAGCAGCAGCCGCTGCTGCGGGTCCATGACGAGGGCCTCCTTCGGGCTGATGCCGAAGAACGCGGCGTCGAACTCGCCCGCGTCGTGCAGGAATCCGCCCTCGCCGACGTAGGAGGTGTCGGGCCGCTGCCGGGTCGGGTCCACGATGCGGTCCACGTCCCAGCCCCGGCGCGCGGGGAACGGGCTGATGGCGTCGGTGCCGTCGGCGACCAGCCGCCACAGGTCCTCGGGGGTGCGGACACCGCCGGGGTACCGGCAGGCCAGGCCCACGATCGCCAGCGGTTCGTCCGCACGGGCCGTGCCGGCGCGACGGCCGGCGCGTCGTGCTCCGGTCCGGGCGCCGCCGGTGAGGGTGCCGAGGTGGGCGGCGAGCGCCTCGGGCGAGGGGTGGTCGAAGACGAGGGTGGCGCTGAGCCGCTGGTCCAGTTCGGCGGAGAGGGAGTTGCGCAGTTCGATGGCGGCCAGCGAGTCGAACCCGAGGTCCTTGAAGGCCCGGTCGGTCTCCACGCTGCCGGGGTCGGTGTGCCCGAGCACCCCGGCGACATGGGCGCGGACGGTGTGCAGCAGCGCCTCGGCGCGCTCCTCCTCCCCCAGGGCGGCCATGCGCTCGGCGAAGGTCACCCCGGCGTCCTGCGCGGCGGCCTCCCGGCGCACCGGGCGGCCCGCCAGCGCGCGGAAGACGGGCGCGAGAGCGCCGCCC
>NZ_WWJT01000235.1 GCF_009865385.1 Streptomyces sp. SID486
CTGCTGCCACAGCGTGTAGTCGGCGTACTGCGCCGGCAGCGGCTCGAAGGCGGGACGCTCCCCGCGGGCACGGGTGGTGTACGCGGTGCTCAGGTCCCGCATCAGCGGCTGGTAGGACCAGCCGTCCGACACGATGTGGTGCATCACCACGAGCAGCACGTGGTCGCGCTCGCCCAGGCTGAACAGACGGGCCCGCACGGGCAGGTCACCGGACAGGTCGAACGTCCGCGCCGCCTCGGCCGCCAGCAGCCCCGCGACCGTCGCCTCGTCCGCCGCCGTGACCGGCAGCCCGACCCGTACCGTGTCCGCGGGCAGCACCCGCTGGTGGGTCCGGCCGCCCTCCGTGCCGAAGACCGTGCGCAGGCTCTCGTGCCGGCCCACCACGTCGGTGAACGCCGCCTCCAGCGCCCGCACGTCCAGCGCGCCCCGGATCCGCACGCTCAGCGGGATGTTGTACGTCGCCGAGGGGCCCTCCAGCTGGTCCAGGAACCACAGCCGCTGCTGGGCCGCCGACAGCGGCAGCAGCCGGGGCCGCTCCTCGGCGGCCGTCAGCTCCGGGCGCCCGGACCGGCCGCCGCCGGATGTGACGTACTCGGCGAGCAGGGCCACCGTCGGGTGCTTGAAGAACTCCCGCAGGGTGAGCTGGACGTCGAACGTGCTGCGGACCCGGCTGACCAGGCGGGTGGCGAGCAGGGAGTGGCCGCCGGCGGTGAAGAAGTCGTCGTCGATGCCGACCGAGGGCAGACCCAGGGCGTGCGCGAACAGACCGCTCAGCACCTCCTCGACACCGTTGCGTGCCGTCCGGCCGTTCGCCGCGGTCCCGGCGGCGGGCGCGGGCAGCGCACGCCGGTCCAGCTTGCCGTTGGGGGTCAGGGGCAGCGCGCCGAGCGGGACGATCGCCGACGGCACCATGTACTCGACCAGTTCCCGGCCGGCGTACCGCGCCAGCTCGGCGGTGTCGACGACACCCTCCACGGCCGGGACGACGTACGCCACCAGGCGCTTGTCGCCGGGGCGGTCCTCGCGGACGATCACCGCGGCCTGGTTCACGGACGGGTGGCCGGTCAGCACCGTCTCGATCTCGCCCGGCTCGATGCGGTTGCCGCGCAGCTTGATCTGCTGGTCGGCACGGCCCTGGAAGACGATCTCGCCGTGCTCGTTCCAGGCGGCGAGGTCACCGGTGCGGTACATGCGGCTGCCGGCCGGACCGTAGGGGTCGGCGGTGAAGCGCTCGGCGGTGGTGCCCGGGCGGCGGCTGTAGCCCTGCGCCAGGTGGGGTCCGGCGACGTAGAGTTCCCCGGTCTCGCCGGGGGCGGTGTGGCGCAGGCCGGCGTCCAGGACGTACATCGCCGTGTTGGCCATCGGGACGCCCAGGTGGAGGCGGTCCAGGGTGCGCACCTCGGGGGTGAACGCCTGGTAGCTGCAGAAGACGGTGGCCTCGGTCGGGCCGTAGACGTGCACGACCGTGGTGTCCGGGCAGTGGCCGAGGACCTTGCGCAGGGCGGTCGCCGACAGGACGTCGCCGCCGGTCCAGATCTCCCGCAGCCGGGCCAGGCTCTCGACGGCCTCGCCGGCCATGGCGTCGAAGAGGGCGGTCGTGAAGTAGGCGGCGGTCGCGTCGTGCCGGGCGACGGCCTCGCCCAGCTCACCGATGTCGATCTTCGGCGAGGACAGGACGACGGCCAGCCCGCCGCGCAGCAGCGGCACCCACAGCTCGTACGTCGAGGAGTCGAAGGCCAGCGGCGAGTAGGCGAGGACCCGCTGGTGGGCCTCGGTGCCGAAGCCGGGGTCCAGGGCCAGCTCCACCACGTTGCGGTGGGTGTTGACGACGCCCTTGGGAGTGCCGGTGGAGCCGGAGGTGAACATCACGTACAGCGCCTGGTCGGGGTGGACCGCCACGCGGGGCGCGGGCGCGGGGTCGTACGAGAGCAGGCTCGCGTCGCTCACCCGGAGCACGCCGCGTCCCTGCGCGAAGGAGGTCTCCTCCGCGGCCTGCCGGTCCGTCACCAGGAGCACGGCGGCGGTGTTGTCGAGGATCCAGCTCTGCCGCTCGGCGCGCTGGCGCGGGTCCAGCGGGACGTACACACCGCCGGCCTTGAGGACGGCCAGCACGGTGACGACGTAGGCGAGGGACCGGTCGAAGAGCAGGCCGACCGCGTCCGCGGGAGCGACGCCGGCCGCGATCAGCCGGTGCGCCAGGGCGTCGGAGGCCGCGTCCAGCTCCCGGTAGGTGAGTTCGCGCGCTCCGCTCACCAGGGCGACCGCGTCCGGGGTGCGGGCGGCCTGCGCGGCGAACAGCTCGTGCAGGGCACCGACGGGGAGGTCCACCGCCGTGTCGTTGTACGCGGCGATGTGCGCGGGCACGCCGTCGGCGCCCGTGGAGAGAGCCGGTTCGGCTTGCTGCTGGGACATCTCGACACCTTCTCGGGAAGCTCGGTTGGCTGGTCTCGCGGCGGGCCGGGAGACCGACGGAGCCACGACGTGTTCGGAACGGGCGGTGCTGGATGGTTCGGGTGCCTCGGGGAGGTCAGGCGGCCGGCAGCAGGACGTCCTTCGCGTCCAGCGCGTCCACCCGGTACTTGCCGACCGCGCTGATCAGCAGCCGCAGCTCCAGCGCGATGCTCTCGACGAGCCGGACGAGCCCGTCCTCGGCGTCCTCGTCGACCGCCAGCAGGGCGGCCCGGCCCAGTCCGACGGCGTGGGCGCCGAGCGCCAGGGCCTTGACGGCCCGGGTTCCCTCCCACATCCGGCCGCTCGCCAGCAGGCAGTTGCCGGTGCGGCCGATCCGGGTCAGGCACTCGCCGAGCGGGAGTCCGACCTGGCCGAGGAACCCGCTGGGCGCCCAGGCGGTGCCGCCCTCGGCGCCGTCGACCGTGACGGAGTCCGCGCCGGCCGCCCACGCGGTGGCCGCCGCGAGCGCGACGTCGCGGCCGGGGTGGAGCTTCACCCACACCTTCACCCGCGGGAAGTTGTTGCGCATCAGCCGGATCTGCTGGCGCAGGATCTCCTCGGTGAAGGTGCCGGGGCTGCTGATCCGCAGCACGCGCTCACTGCCGGCGCCGAGCACCTCGTCGGTGGCGTACTGCTCGGCGATCCGCCCGGCGGCCTCCCGGTCCAGGACGGTCAGCCCGCCCAGCCCCGGCTTGGCGCCCTGGCCGACCTTCAGCTCGAAGGCCAGCCGCCCGGAGGCCAGCAGGGGTTCGCTCACGGGGTCGCTGTAGACGAGGTTCCACACCTCGGCGTCGGCGTCCTCGGTGGACTGCTGGACGACGACACCGCCGAACGCCTCGTTGCCGGCGTCCGCGGCGGCCGTGGTGTACGCGGAGATCCGGCCGAGCAGCGGCGAGACCTGGGCGTCGGCGGCGGCGCGGTAGCCGTTGACCGGGACGACGTTCTCTCCGATGACCATCGGCACGCCCAGCCGGCCCGCCTGCCGGCCGGCCGCCTCACCGAGGTCGCGGCTGGCGACCTGGGTGGAGCCGAACGCCGACACGTACAGCGGCAGCCGGGAGGCGAACCCGCCGATCACGGTGTCCAGGTCGACGTCGGTGTACAGCGGTTCGCGGGCCAGCTCGATCAGCTTCTTCAGCCGCTCGGGCATGAACACCGGCGGCACGATCCGGGCCCGCTCCAGCAGGTCGCCGGCGTCCTGCCCGGCCGGGACGGCGCCGAGGAGGCCGGTGCCGTAGCCCTCCAGGGCGGGGAAGGCGGCCGCGGCGCCGTGCCGGGCCCGGTGCCGCACCTGTTCCTCGGGGAAGCCGGAGGCGCTCAGTACGGCGCTCATGCCGACACCACTCCCGGGAGCTTCGGGTAGGCGCTGGCCTCCCACGCCGCGGTGCGGCCGGCGACGTAGCGGGTGAAGCGCTCCAGGCCGATGCCGAAGCCGGAGCTGGCGGGGATGCCGCGCCGGGCCAGGTCCAGGTACCAGCCGTACTTGGCCGGGTTCTCGCCCGTCTCCCGCATCCGGGTCACCAGGGCCGCGTAGTCGTACTCCCGCTCGCTGCCGCTGGCCAGTTCGCCGTAGCCCTCGGGGGCGATCAGGTCGAAGTTGCGCAGGACGCCGGGCTGCTGCGGGTCCTCGCGGTCGTAGAAGCCGCGCGAGCCCTTGGGGTAGTCGACCACGAAGAACGGCCGGCTGCTCTTGGCGGAGATGATCTCCTCGCCCTGCCAGTCGATCTCGGCGCCCGGGTCCTGCGGGTGGCCCAGCGCCACCAGGTCGGCGGTCGCCTCCTTGTGGGTCGTCCGGCCGAAGAGCCCCTGGACCACCTCGCGGAACGCGTCCGTGTCCCGGCCCAGCAGCTCCAGGTCGCCCGGCAGGGTGCGCACCACCTCGTCGACGACGTGGGCCACCAGCTGCTCGGCGACCTCCATCGCGTCCTCCCGGCGGGCGTCGCGTATCTCCACGTCGATCTGGTGGAACTCGGCGAGGTGGCGGTGCGTGACCGCGGTCTCCAGCGGTTCGAGACGGACGTTCGGCGCGATGTAGAAGATCTTGTCGAAGGCGAGCAGGGACGCCTGCTTGTACAGGATCGCGCTGGTCATCAGCTTGTACTTGTGGCCGTAGAAGTCGACGTCGACCTGCTTGGAACCACGGATGCCCGGGTCGGTGACCGGACCGATCACCGGCGGCAGCAGCTCCTGGAAGCCGCGCCCGGTCAGGAAGGCGCGGGTCGCGGCCAGCATGCGGGACTGGATCCGCAGGGTGGCGCGGGTGCTCTCCCGCACCAGGTGCTGGTCCGGCGAGGACGGGAACGCGGGCGTGCTGGTCATGCTGCTACCTCCTGGGTATGAGGGGTGTCGTGGCGGCGCTGCACGAACGACAGCGCGTCGTACAGGCCCGTCGCCGTCAGCCGCCGGCCGCGCCGCGAGACGCGGCCGATGGGCATCGCGCCGATCTCCGTCCACACGAGCCGGCCCTCGCGGTCGATGGTGCTCCGGGAGCGGCCCGCGTTGTCGGGGTGCAGGCAGTAGGGGACGTCGAGGAGACCGCGGGCGAACGCCTTCAGCAGCGCCCGGCCGAGATCCGCGTCCTGTTCGAGCACGGCGTCCACGAGGGCGCGGGCCTCCGCGTAGACGGGGCTGTCGGCGCGGCCGGCAGGCGGGGCGGCCGCCGTGACGTGCCGGGCGGCGGCCCGGGAGGCGACGCGCAGTGCCTCGATGTTCTCGTCCACCGTCGGGATCCGGTGCGACTCGGCCGTCGTCTTCACGATCAGCCGGGCGGCGCCCGTCTCCACCGCCAGTTCGGCGGAGCGTTCGAGCAGGTCCAGGGCGCCGCGCCGGGTGCCGGGGTACAGGCCCATGTAGGTGTAGAGGACGATGTGCCAGTCGGTGTCGGGCAGCAGCTCGCCGGCCAGCCGGCGCAGTGCGTGCACCGCCTCACGGTCCTGGGCGGGGCTGGTCTGCTGGGCGTAGCTGAGCGAGATGCTGCGCAGCCCCGCCCGGTGGAAGAACAGCGCCTCCAGCGCGCTGATCGCGACCAGCAGCCCCGGCGGGCAGAGCTGGCCGAGCATGCAGCCGCCGAACGTCTCCAGGTGCGGCTCCGCGCCGGTCGCCCGCAGCGCCGCCAGTGCCTCGCAGCTCTCCTGCCAGTTGCGCACCGAGTCCAGCAGCGGGGTGCGCCCGTAGGGCAGGCAGTACGACACCGGGCCGCCCTCGGTGGCGTCCAGGCCGATCCGGCCCAGCGCGGCGATGATGCCCTGGGGGCGGGCCGAGCCGTGCCGCACCTGCACCGGGAAGCCGGCGTCGCGTACGCCGTCCAGCATCCAGGCCGAGGTGTGCGGGCTGTAGGAGGTGATCGGGAAGCCGTTGAGCGGGACCCCCTCGTGCAGCGCCCGGACCGCCGAGGGTTCGTCACCCACCCGCGTGTAGCTGTCGATGGTGACGGTGCCGACGACCGCGTCCGTCGCTCCCTTGGTGGCCAGCAGGCCGGCCCGCATCAGCGCCGGGTCCGAGAACCCCATCCGCGGCTGCACCACGAGCGCCCCGCGGGCCTGCGCCTCGGCGACGAAACGGCCGAAGGACGGCGGGCGCCGGTGCAGGGTGCTCCCCGTGCCGGCCGGGTCCGTCCCGCCGGCCGGGGGCACCGGGCCGGCCGGGTCCGCCCCGCTCACCGTGTCACCGCCAGCGAACCGACGAAGGACTCGAAGGCGGCGATGCCGGTCCCGTCCTGGAACACCGCGTCGAAGCCGGCCCGCATCAGCTCGGCGGCCTGCTCCTCGTCACCACCGCCGACGCCGAGCTTGCCGCCGATGACCGACGGCAGGCCCGCCAGCTCCCAGCGGGACCTGACCGCCTCGATGAGCGGCCGGGCGTCGTTGAAGCCGTGCCCGTTGACACTGCTGACGACCAGCAGGTCCGGTTCGAATTTGCAGCAGGATTCCACGATTTCGTCCTGGGGGACGCACGGGCCCAGGTTGACGACCTTGTGCCCGAGGTCTTCGAGCAGCAGTTGGATGAATACGAGATTCCAGGTGTGCGCATCGGACGGCAGTCCGGTAACGACGACGTCCAGCGGCCCGGATCGAGGGCGCTCCGCCCGTTCCACAGCCTTCATTGTTCGCTTCGTCCACATCATGGGGTGACAGGGGAGAAAGAGACTCCGGCGGTCCCGGAACTTCCTTTCGGACATCACCGTAGATTCGCGCCGCCGCCGTTTCCGGCGTCCCCGGCGGCAACCGACAGGCAGGCGTGCAGCAGTTGGCGGCCGGCTGCCGCCGCCGGTCTCCCCGGGGTCCGACACTGGGTCGCACGACACCCGAACGAGGAGTGAGGACATGACGGACACGCTGGAGGACGTGCTGGACCGGGCGCGCGCGGGGATCGACCGGAGCGAGGCGCTGGGGGAAGCCCAAGTGGCTGTTCTGGAGGCGGCGTTGAGCCTCGTACGGGCGAGCCGGCCACCGCTCGCGCAGGCTCCTTCGGAGCACGCGGAGCTGCTGCGCGAGGCGCTCGCCTCGGTCCGCGCGGCCACCGTCGCCACCGGTATCGCGGTCACCCGCGCGCACCGCGGCCCGGTTGCCGCACAACTGCCCGGCCTCCTGCCTGGCAAGGCGCCGGCGCGGGTCTAGCGTTTTTCCCACAAACCGACTTCGCAGAGGTGGACACCATGGCTACGAATCCGTTCGAGGACGCCGAAGGCCGCTACGTCGTGCTGGTCAACGACGAGGGCCAGCATTCCCTGTGGCCCGCCCGTATCGAGCAGCCGGCCGGCTGGGAACTCGTGAAGGAAGAGAGCGGAAAGCAGGAATGCATGGAATTCATCGAGGCCAACTGGACGGACATGCGCCCGCGTTCCGTCGTGGCGGCGCTGGCGGGCTGACGACCGTGAAGGGCCGGGCGGGCTGGAGGATTCCAGCCCGCCCGGCCCTTTCCCTGTCCGGTCAGCCCGCGGCGGAGACCACGCACCACTCCAGCACCGCCATAGCGGCCGTCATCTTGTGGTACGCCTGCCGCCAGGCGACACTGCGGCGCCCGTCCAGCACCGCGTCGGTGACCTCCTGGCCGCGCACGGCGGGCAGGTCGTGCAGGAACACGACGTCCGGGCCGCCGAACCGGTCGAGGAAGGCGTCGTCGATCCGGAAGCCCTCGAAGTCCCGCAGCCACTCGGGGTCGGCCTTGGGCACGCCCATCGTCTGCCAGCGGCTGGTGTACACCGCGTCGACCGGTCCCTCGACGTCGTCGGGGCTGGTGATCTGGGTGACCGCGGCCTTGCCGCCGGCCAGCTCGTCGGCGAGGTCCAGCTTGTCCTTCGGCACCTCGTAGCCGCTCGGGCACAGCAGGGTCAGCCGCAGGCCCGGGGTGAGCGCCGTGGCCAGCGCGAGGGCGGCACCGGAGCTGTTGCCCTCACCGACGGCGAGGAGATGCAGCCCGTCCAGCGAGCCGAACCGCTCCGTCAGCGTGGCCAGGTCCGCGATCGCCTGGGTGGGGTGCTCGTCCAGGCTCAGCGCGTTGACGACGGCCAGTTCCGGGCTGCTGCCGAGCCGCCGTATCTCCTCCACGTCACCGTTGGTGCGCACCACCAGCGCGTCCAGGTACTGGCCGAGCACACGGGAGGTGTCCTCGACGGTCTCGCCGGTGGACAGCTGCAGCTCGTTCGGGCCGTACGTGATGACGTCGGCGCCCAGCCGGGTCGCCGCGCTCCAGAACGACGTACGGGTGCGGGTCGAGGACTTGCGGAAGTAGACGCCGACCTGCTTGCCGTCGAGCGACCGGCGATCGACACCCTCGCGGCCGAAGAACACGGCCCGCCGCACGATCCGGTCCAGCTCGGCGGGGGTCAGGTCGGCGAGGGAGATGAGGTTGCGCATGGGTGGGGTGCCTTTCGTGGAGAAGGGTTCGGTACGGGGGCGACGCGGATGCGTGGGGGAGGGGCGTCAGGGGGTGCAGCGGTTCGGGGCCGGGGGCGGCGAGGGGCTTC
>NZ_WWJT01000236.1 GCF_009865385.1 Streptomyces sp. SID486
CGGGGGTGGCGGTTCGGCGTCTGTCTCGGGGGCTGCTCGCGGCGTACCGGGGAGTGCCGGGAGCGGCGGTTCCGCGTCCGTCTCGGGGGCCACTCGCGGTGGGCCGGGGGAGAGAGGGGGGCGGTTCCCGTCGATCTCGTGGGCCGTTTGCGGCGTACCGGGGGAGTGGCGGAGGTGGCCGACGCCCGTCCTCGCTCGCGGCTCGGGCGCGGCATGCCCAGGTGGCGTCGGAGGGGGCCGGTTCGGCCATTCGGCTGGGACCGGGCGCCCGGATGGATCTCTCGCCACGGGCAACCGCCCCGGCCTGTGTCAGCGTGGAGGTGTCCTGTCGTCGGGCATGGAGCGCGGTGACGGAGCCGTCCCGACGCGAGAGCGGCCCGGGAACCGGAGGAGACGGCCGATGGCGAGAGGCGGACGGCCGTCGGGGCCGGTTCCATCGGGTGGGCGCCGGTCTCGCAGACCACCGGGTGCGCGGGCCGGTACCCGCCGGGTGCGGCTCGGCGCCGCCGCCGGTGCCGCCGCGACGGCGGTCGCCGCGCGCGGCAGGGCGGTC
>NZ_WWJT01000237.1 GCF_009865385.1 Streptomyces sp. SID486
GCCCCGGCCCCGGCAACGCCGGCACGCCCCGCCCCCTCCCCGCCGGCTCCCGGCTCCGCCCCCTCGCTCGCCGCCGGGCGTTTCCTCGCTCGGGCGACCCTGCTCACCGCGTCCCTGTCGGTCGCGGCGGCGTTGCTCGGGCTGGTGCGGGACCAGTCACTGGCCCGGCTGTTCGGCGCCGGACCGGACACGGACGCCTTCCTGGTCGCCTGGACCGTGCCGGAGTTCGCGGCCACGCTGCTGATCGAGGACGGGCTGGCCTTCGCGCTGA
>NZ_WWJT01000238.1 GCF_009865385.1 Streptomyces sp. SID486
GAGGGTCCTGCGGTGACGGTGGACACGGCGTGTTCGTCGTCGCTGGTGGCCCTGCATCTGGCCGTGCAGTCCCTCCGCCAGGGCGAGTGCTCCCTCGCGCTGGCCGGTGGTGTCACGGTGATGGCCACGCCCGGACTCTTCGTCGAGTTCAGCCGACAGCAGGGTGTCGCGGCGGACGGCCGTTGCAAGGCGTTCGCAGCGGGCGCGGACGGCACAGGCTGGGCCGAGGGTGCCGGCATGCTGCTGTTGGAGCGGCTGTCGGATGCCGAGCGCAACGGTCACCAGGTCCTGGCGGTGGTGCGTGGCTCGGCCGTGAACCAGGACGGCGCGAGCAACGGCCTCTCCGCGCCGAACGGTCCGTCGCAGCAGCGGGTGATCCGTTCCGCGCTGGCGAGTGCGGGGCTGTCCGCCTCCCAGGTGGATGTGGTGGAGGCGCA
>NZ_WWJT01000239.1 GCF_009865385.1 Streptomyces sp. SID486
CAGGCGCGGGCGGCCGGAGGACTGCCGGCCCCCGGCGCACCCGGGCTGCCCGGTACCGCCGGGGCGGCGGGTACGGCCGGGCGGCCGGCCCTGGACACCGGCGCCGATGTCCGGGCGGCCCGGGCGGGGGCCATCGCGGCGTACCGCGCGGGTGCCCGTGCCGCGGCCCGGGTCCACGAAGCCCAGCAGAGCGATCGCCCCGCGCTGCCCGGCGCCCGCCCTGCCGTCGAGGACGACACCGGCGCCGGCCGGACCGACGGCACGCGACAGCAGCCGTACGCCGGGGACCAGCCGCCGTACTCCGCCGAGCCGGGCAGTGGGGGGCCGCCCGGCCGGACAGCCGACCCGTACGGGGTGCGCGGCGCCCCCTGGCACGGAGCCGCACCGCGCTCCGGCTCCGGCGCCGGGGTCCCCGCCCCGGGCGGCGGCCGGCGGCCGGGCCTGCCCGGACAGGTGCCGGGCCAGG
>NZ_WWJT01000240.1 GCF_009865385.1 Streptomyces sp. SID486
GGCCCCGCCCCCGAGTCGCCCGGTCTCGCTTGCGTACCTCCCGGCTCCGCCTCCGAGTCGTCCGGTCTCGCTTCCGTACGGTCCGGTCTCACTTCTGTACGGTCCGGCTTCGCCTCCGAGACGTCCGGCCCCACCTCGGTACGGTCCGGTCTCGCTTCCGTGCCGGCCGGTCTCGCTTGCGTACCTCCCGGCCCCGCCTCCGAGTCGTCCGGTCTCGCTTCCGTACCCCCCGGCCCCGCCTCCAAAGGGCCCGGTCTCGCCTGCGTACCGGCCGGCCCCGCTGCCGTGCCGGCCGGCCCCGCTTCCGTAGCGGCCGGAGTCCACGGCATCAGTGCGGCCGCCTGCCGCAGCTGTGCCGCGAGTCGTTCCACGCCGCCCGCCAGCACCTCGGCCTGCGCCACCGCGCCCTCCCCGGCACGCAACTGCCACGCGGCCCGCCGTGCGTCGCCCTCTTCGGCGGCCCGGCGGGCCCCGGCGAGCCGGGCGCCGGCGAACACCAGCCGGTCCTCCGCCAGTTCGAGGTACCCGGCCACGGACCCGGAGGCGGAGGGCGCGTACCGCTCGCGGAGCGCCGCCAGGGTGCGCTGCGCGGCCACCACCCGGACAGCCGCCTCGCGGCACCGCCCCTCGGCCACCTCCGACCCCGCCGGCCCGGCTCCCTCGCCCGCCTCCCGCGCACCGGACCCCCGTACCCGGTCCAGCGCCGCCGCCTCCGCGTCCAGCCGGCGGCCCGCCTCCGCGCACC
>NZ_WWJT01000241.1 GCF_009865385.1 Streptomyces sp. SID486
GTGACCGCGACCGCGCCCCGCGTCACACACCACAACGGAGCCTCGACACCCACATCACCCAACGCCTGAACCAGACCAAGCGTCAGAGCAAGCCCCACGGGCACCGACGGGAAGACCGCATCGCGGCCCGACGCCAACGCGAGGAGGGAAACCACACCCGCCACCGCGTCCACCCCAGCGGCAACCTCACGCAGCCGCCCGGCCATCTCCTCCCGGCCCGCGCCATCCGCACCGAGTTCCAGCACCACCGGCTCGGCACCGCTGCGCGCCAGACCACTCACGCACTCACCCACCCACGCATCGCCTGCGAGGCCGGCCGGTACCACCACCAACCACACCCCCGACAACACACCAGCAGCAGCATCGGCCAACGGCGACCACGCCACGCGATAACGCCAGC
>NZ_WWJT01000242.1 GCF_009865385.1 Streptomyces sp. SID486
GCGGTGCCCGTGGCGACGGCGGCGGGGATCCCGGTGCGGGGCAGGACGCGCAGGGTGACGCCGGCCGGGGGCAGCGCGCCGAGGACGGCGGGGCCGAGCGCGGTCGCGGTGGCGGCGAGGGTGAGGCCGTACCGGGGCGCGGCGGCGATGCGCAGGACGTCCGCGCGGGCGGCGTCGAGGCGCAGCAGCAGCGGGCCCGCGTGCTCCAGCAGCCGCTCACCGGCCAGGGTGGGTACGACCGGTCTGCGGGTCAGCAGCGGTGCGCCCAGGTCCCCTTCGAGGGCGGCGATGTGCTGGGAGACCGCGGACTGGGTGTAGCCCAGCTCGCGCGCGGCCTCCGAGAAGGAGGCGAGGCGGGCCACGGTGACGTACGTGCGGAGGAGGTGCGGGTCCATGCCGCCCAGCATCCCACTCCATCAGCAGCGCTTATCGACCGTGCAGAATCCATCGTTGGACGTGAACCGCCCGCCCCGCTGAGGATGGTGTCCATGACGAACACCGCCACGCTCGCCCTCGTCGGCGACCGCTCCCCCCACGTCGTCTCGCACACCCGCGTCCCGGTCCTGCTCGACGCCCTGGCCGCGCGCGACCGGCTGGTCCTGGACGCGTACTGGATCTCCTCGCGGGACGCGGAGGCGGAGGGCGCGGTGCGCGGCTTCGACGCCGTGTGGGTGCTGCCGGGCAGCCCGTACCGCAGCGAGGCGGGCGTTCTCGCGGCGGTCCGCACCGCGCGTGAGGAGGGCATCCCGTTCCTGGGCACGTGCGGCGGCTTCCAGCACACGCTGCTGGAGTACGCCCGGAACGTCTGCGGGCTGACGGGGGTGGCACACGCCGAGAACGACCCCGGCGCCGAGGACCCGCTCATCGAGCCGCTGGCCTGTTCGCTGGTGGGGCACGAGGCCGCCGTGACGGTCGCGCCGGAGTCGCTGGCCGCGTCCGTGATCGGCGCGGCCCGCACGGTCGAGCGGTACTTCTGCGCGTACGGCCCCTCCCGCCATCTCGACACGCTGCGCGCCCATGGACTGCGATTCTCCGGACACGACGAGGACGGGCACGTCCGGATGGCCGAGCTGCCCGGCCATCCCTTCTTCCTGGCCTCGCTGTTCCAGCCGGAGCTGGCCGGCGACGGCTCGCACCCGCACCCGATGGTCCGGGCCCTGGCTCGAGCCGCGGCCGACCACGCGGCGTCCCGGCAGACCCGTCCGGCCTGACGCGTCCGGTTCCCTGCGCGCGAGGGCCGGAAGGCGTCAGCCGCGTGTCAGCGCCGGCACGCCGGGCACCGCGGGCGGTACGGCAGGCACCGTGGCCGGTACGGCGGGCGGTACGGCAGGCGCCGCGGCCGGCACGGCGGGCACGGCGGGCGTGGCGGCGGGCGACGGGAGCGGTACGGCGGGCGGGTGGTCCGGCAGGAAGCCGTGGGTGCGGCGACCGAGCCACTCGGCCTTGTAGCGGTCGACCTCCCGGTGCCAGTTGAGGATTCCGGACAGCCAGTTCTGCAGGTCGAGCACGTAGGCGTCCATGATCGCGCGCGCCTCGGCCGACAGTGCGAAGTCCTCGTAGAGCACGGGGAGTTCGTGGGCGATGACGTGCTCGAACTGTTCCATGCGCTGTGTCATCAGGTCGTGCACGACGTGCAGCGCGGCCGGGTAGTCCACGCCGAAGAAGTTCTGCACGACGAGGACGGCGTTGTGGACCTCGCCCTCGTACTCGATCTCCTTCTGGTAGGAGAAGACGTCGTTGAGCAGGCAGGCGTAGTCGATGGCGGCGTTCTCCAGGGAGCGCACCGGGCCGCTGGCGTACACCTCGGGCGGGATCGCCGGGCCGTGGCCCATCCGGCACAGGCTCAGGGTGAGGTCCGAGCCGAAGGTGGAGCGCCGCATCTCCAGGTAGTCGACCGGGTCGGGGACGCGGTGGTGGAGCTGGTTGGCGACCTCCCAGACCCAGCTCTCGGTCATCTTGTCCACGGCCCCCTTGAAGGAGCGGCGCTGGCCGGCCGTCATCCCGCGCGTGGTGCGGGCCCACAGGTCGGTCAGCGCCCGCTCCATGGCGTTGCCGGGAGCCGGAGCCGGCTCGCCGTCCACCGGCATGCACCGGGAGAGCCGGGCGGTGGTCAGCCGGGCGGCGGCCAGGTCCCGCCGGTGGCCGTAGACCAGCGGGTAGTAGTCGTCGCCGTAGGTGCCGAAGGCGAGCCACTGGGCGCTGAGATCGAGGGCCTCGGGGGTGGCGTCCGGGTCCAGGCCGGCGGAGCACAACGCGAGATCGCAGGCGGCGAGCTTGTCCTCGTCCCAGACGCCCTCCTGGAGGATGCCCATCTCGTGGCACCACTCGACCAGGCGGCGCCGGGACCGGTCGACGTGCGGGCTGAGCTGAAGCTCGTACGGCATGTACAGATCGGGGATGCGGGACGGTCCGACCTGCTGGTAGGGCACGTGGGAGTGGGCGCGCAGCCGGTCCCGGGCCGCCCCGGCGAGCAGGGCGCCGACATGGGCGGCGGACGTGCCGGGGCCGCTCGGGAGCTGCCAGGGCGAACCGGAGCGGGCGCCCTCGTTCATGTAGCGGCTGGAGCGCATGTGCCACTCGTGGCCGCCGGACTGCCAGTCCTGGAGTCCCTTGGTGTAGGCGGCGACGGCGGCGACCTCGTCCGGCCGCAGTCCCTGTTCCAGGGCGACGGCGGGGACCTCGGTGAGCGCGGTGTGCTCGAACTGGTGCAGCCGGGAGGTGAGGACGTCGTTGACGGTGTCGGCGGCCTCCTGGGTGGTGCAGCCGAAGAACTTCTCCAGGACCAGCACGCCGTTGCTGTTCTCGCCCTCGTCCTCGACCTCGCGCTGGTAGGAGAACAGGTCGTTGCGCAGGTGGACGGCGTCGGCGAACGTCTCCATCAGGACGCGCAGCGGCCGGGTGCCGGCGACGGCCGTCGGCACCTCGGCGGTCGCGTACTCCACGAGCCCGGCCGACCAGGGGGCGCCGCCCACCTTCCGGCGCATCTCGATGTACTCGACGGGGTTGGCGATCCGGCCCTCGTTGATGTTGGACAGCTCCCACATCGACTCGTTGAGCAGGTGCTCCGTGGCGACGGAGAACCGGCGGCGCCAGTCCACGGACATCGACGGCACGGTACGCGTCCACAGGTCCTTCAGGCCCGCCTCGACGGGATTGCGCGGCTCCGGCACGGGGGCCGACAGGTCGAGCGGCATGAACAGCGGCAGGCGGTCCAGGTGGGCCTTGCCGGCGGCGCGGTCCGGGGTGCGCTTGAACATGTCCAGGAAGTGGTCGTCGAAGAAGAACACCCACACGTACCAGTCGGTGATCAGCGACAGGGCGGAGGCGTCGCAGTCGGGGTGGGTGTAGGCGCACAGGAGTCCGTAGTCGTGCGCCTCCAGGTCGGTCTGCTCCCAGATCCCGGAACCTTCCAGCATGCCCATCTCGCGTGCCCACCGCGTCGAGTGGGCACGGGCCTCGTCGAGGTGGGGATTGAGCCGCGCGGGATACGGCATGTAGAAGTGCGGGAGTTCGAACGGCTGCGTCATGGCGGGGGCCCTACCCGTGCCCCCGGACCCCCATCCGCCCGGCAGCACATGATCACACCATCGCGTGAACCCTTCTCGAAACGTGGAACTCCGGTGCGCGGTTGTGGCGTTGGCGCTCTTGCCGTACCCGCGCGCGCGGGTCACGGTAAGCGGCATGACCTCCTTCGTGCTGCCCCATGAGGTGCACGGCGACGGCCCGCACAAGGTGTTCGCCGTGCACGGCTGGTTCGCCGACCGGTCCGCCTACGCGGCCGTCCTGCCGGACCTCGACCGCACCCGCTTCAGCTACGCGCTGGTCGACCTGCGCGGTTACGGCGAGGCCCGGGACGCCCCGGGCTCGTTCACCACGGCCGAGGCCGCCGGGGACCTGGTGGAGCTGGCCGACCGGCTCGGCTGGGAGCGGTTCTCGGTGATCGGGCACTCGATGGGCGGCGCGGTGGCCCAGCGGCTGCTCGCCGTCGCCCCGCACCGGCTGCGCCGGATCGCGGGTGTCTCGCCGGTGCCCGCGTCGGGCATGCCGCTCGCCGGTGAGCAGGCGGTGCTGTTCGCGGACGCGGCGCACCGGGCGGAGAACCGGCGCGCGATCATCGATCTCACCACCGGGGGCGGCCGGCCCGCCGCCTGGCTGGACCGGATGGTCGCCGCCTCGCTGGAGCGCAGTGACGCGAAGGCGTTCCGGACGTGGCTCGACTCGTGGGCGGGTGACGACTTCAGCGCCGACGTCGCGGGCAGCGAGGTGCCCGCGCTGGCCGTGGCGGGCGCGCTCGACCCGGCGCTGTCGGCCGAGGTGATGCGGCTGACCTGGATGTCCTGGTACCCGCGCGCGCAGCTCGCCGTGCTGCCCGGCGCCGGGCACTACGCGATGGACGAGACCCCGCTGGACCTGATCCGTACCGTCGAGGACTTCCTGCGCGCGGACGACGCGCACGGGGGCGGGCCGGCGTGAGCGCGCACGCGGCACCGCCGGTGCCGGACGTCTTCGATCCGCGCCGGTACGCCACCGAAGTGCCCTACGCCGACTACCGGGTGCTGCGCGACCACCATCCGGTGGCCTGGCAGGAGGAGCCGGAGGTGCTGGGCTGGCCGGCCGGCCCGGGGTTCTGGGCGGTGACCCGGCACGCGGACGTGGTGCGCGTGCTGAAGGACTCGGGGACGTACTCCTCGTACGCCGGGGCGACCCAGATCCGTGACCCCGATCCGGCGGACCTGCCGTTCATCCGGCGCATGATGCTCAACCAGGATCCGCCGGGGCACGGGCGGCTGCGTCGGACGGTGAGCCGCGCCTTCACACCGGGGCGCGTCGAACGGTTCGCGGCCGTCGCCCGGGAACGGGCGCGCACGCTCCTCGAACGGGCGCTGGCGCAGGCACGGGCCGGGGACGGGACGGTCGACCTGGTGGCCGCGGTCACCGACGAGTACGCCCTGCTGAACCTGGCGGGCCTGCTGGGCGTCCCGGAACACGACCGGCGGCTGCTGCTGCACTGGACGCGGCGGGTCATCGGGTACCAGGACCCGGACGAGGCCGGTCCCCGGGTGCTGGACGGGACGGGACGGCCGGTCGATCCGCGGTCGCCGGCGATGCTGCGGGACATGTTCGACTACGCGGGACAGCTGGCCGGCTTCAAGCGCCGGTACCCCGCCGACGACATCATGACGACGCTCGCCCACGACGCCGAACTCGGCGACGGTGAACTGGAGATGTTCTTCTTCCTGCTCACCGTGGCGGGCAACGACACCGTGCGCGGCGCGGCCCCGGGCGGGCTGCTGGCGCTGGCGGAACACCCCGGGGCGTACGAGGCGCTGCGCGCCGGGAAGGCGGTCCCGGCCACGGCCGTCGACGAACTGCTGCGCTGGCATCCGCCGGTGCTGACCTTCCGCCGGACGGCCGTACGGGACACCGAGCTGGCGGGCCGCCGGATCCGGGCGGGCGACAAGGTCGTGGTGTTCCACGCCTCGGCCAACCGCGACGAGCGGGTCTTCGCGAGCCCGGAGCGGCTCGACCTCACCCGCTCCCCCAACCCGCACGTCTCGTTCGGGGACGGCCCGCACGTCTGTCTCGGCGCGCACTTCGCCCGGCTGCAACTGCGGCTGCTGTACGAGGAGGTGCTGTGCGCGCTGCCCGGGCCGCCGCGCCTCGCGGGTCCGGCCGGGCGGCTGGTGTCGAACTTCATCAACGGCGTCAAGTCACTGCGGGTCAGGCCGGTCTGAGGTGTCGGCCTGGATGAGCGCGTGCGTGCCGCTCGTCCGCCAGCGCTGCCCCTCGGCGGCGACCAGCGCGGCCTCGGTGGCGGCGGACAGGCCGGTGATCACCTCGGACTTGAGGGTACGCAGCGCGGCGACGGGGCCGGGGAAGTACGCGGTCGCCTCCCGGAAGGGCGTGGTGGGCGGCCAGCGCCGGTCGCCCACCAGGCGGCGGTAGTTGAGGTCGCCCTTGACGAGGGTCAGGGTGGCCGCCGCGAACTCGGCCCGCAGGTCGTCCGGCATGTCGGCGTACGGCAGCGGGGCGCACGAGAAGGGGTGCGCGCGGACGGTGAGCCGGCCGTCGGCCATGGCCGACCAGAGCACGCGCGCGTACTCGGCGGCGGCGCCCGACGCCCCGCGCAGCCGGCGCAGGGCGTCGGCGACGTCGGCGGTGGTGGCGTCGGAGACGTAGTAGGGGTACGGCTTGATGTGCAGGACCGCCCGCGCGGTACGGCCCGCGGAAAGGAGGTGGGCGATCAGGAGGAGGTCGGGGACGAGTTCGCGGCCCGCGTTGTCGGCGACGAGCACGAGCGTGCCCGCTTGCGCGGGCGGGAGCAGCGACCACAGGGCGGCGCTGTCGTCGGCGACCAGCGCGGGGGCGGGTTCCCCGGCCTCGGCGCCCGCGGCGGAGAGCCGGAAGCCGAGGTCGGCGCGGTTGCCCCAGAGCGAGCCGTGCAGCAGGGCCTGCGCCCGCTCCTGTTCCGGCAGGTCACGCAGATCGTCCAGGGCGGCGAGTTCCTCGTCGGTCTGCGGGGCGTCGAGTTCGGCGCGCTTGGCGGGGCGGAAGGGGTCGACGCCCTGCCAGGGCCCCGGGCCGAACCAGCCGACGGCCTGCAGCAGCCGGCGGTAGAAGTAGCTCTCCGACCACAGCCAGGGCACGTCGTACCAGGACCGGCCGGTGTACTCGGCCAGCCCCCAGGCGTGCCACCGGTCGCGGTCCGGGGCGTCGGCGGGCAGCGGCTCGACCGTGCCCTCGGTGCAGCTTCGGAGCAGCTCGTCCAGCGCCCGGTGCTGCCCGGGGCCGTACGGGAAGGCGTCGCGGACCTGACGGATGATCGCGGGGTGCCGCTCGGCCAGCACACTGTGCGGGAACGAGCCGGGTTCGTCGCCGACGATCACGGGGGCGGACGGGGAGTCGGACATGTCCGTCACCGTATCGCGGGCGTCAGGCGGTACGGATCTCCCGCTCCAGCTGCGTGGCGAGGGTGACGTAGCGGGGGCGCCGGTGCACCGGGACGAGGCCGCGGATCACGAGGTGCCACATCTCGGCGACCCTGCGCGGCAGCCGTCCGACCGGTTCCAGCGAGCGGCCGGCCACCCGGGTGCCGATGAAGAAGCAGACCAGGGAGTGGGCGACGACACCGACGTCGACGTCACCGTGCAGATCGGCCTCCCGGACGGCTCCGCTGAACTTCCGGGTCGCGAAGTCGAGCCACTCGGTGAACGGATGGCGCAGCGGCGGCCGTACGGCGATGTCCGCGGTGGCGAGGCGGAGTCCGGCACGCGGCACGGGATCCGCGACGGCCAGCCGGGCGATGCCGAACGTGGTGCGCATCAGCGCCTCCAGGGAGGAGCAGCCGCGGCTCTCGACGTCGGCCACGAGCTGCCGGGCGGCTCTGGCCTGCAGTTCCAGGATGGCGTGGGCCAGGTCCTCCTTGGCGGCGAAGTGGAAGTACAGGGCGCCCTTGGTGACCTTCGCGTGTGCCACGATGTCGCTGAGACTGGTGGATTCGTAGCCGCGCTGGTCGAACAGGTCGGCGGCGGCCGTGATGATCGTGGCGCGGGTCTGTTCAGCGCGTAACTGCCTCGCCATCCTGGGACCCCTTCCTCCCACCTCAAAAGAACGGGACATGCGGTTTGTTTCTAACCCCCCGCATACGATAACTCACGGAACGGCAGCGGGAGTCCAGTGCGTCCCCGCCGCCTACTCGACACGTGTCAGTGGGTGGCCGGAGGTGTCGCCCGAAGTGCGGTTCCCTCGCAACGGCCGAGATCACGTCGGTGTCCGCAGTCACCGCCGACCGGCGGTCCGCGGCCCCGGGGCGGCGCGGGCCGGCCCCGGAACCGTCACGGCTCGAGGTGCGCGGCCGGCTTCCGGCGGGGCGTGGAAACGGGCGCGAAACGGCTGGACCGGTCGGTGTTTTCGCGCCCCCGTGACCGGGTGCGCCGGTCCGGGCGGACGACCGGCTGAACAGGGGGCGTCCCCGCGCCGTACTGGACGCCGCAGATCCCGTTCCCGCCGCCCGCCGAGGAGACGTCCCGGATGACTCGGATGACAGCCCGCCTGAGCGTCAGGGTGGCCGCCGCGGCGGCGCCGCTCCTGCTCCTGACCTGGGCGGCGGAACCCGCCCGGGCGCACGGGGCCCCGACGGACCCGGTCAGCAGGGTCTACGCCTGCTCGCCCGGAGGCGGCGCCGCCCGGTCGGCGGCGTGCCGGGCCGCGATCGCGGCGAACGGCGCTCCGTTCACGGCCTGGGACGACCTGCGGGTGGCCGGGGTGGACGGCCGTGACCGGCAGGTGATCCCGGACGGCAGGCTGTGCAGCGGGAACCTGCCGGCGTACCGGGGCCTGGACCTGGCCCGCCGGGACTGGCCGGCGACCCGGCTGGCGCCGGGCGGCCGGCTGTCGCTGGCCTATGCGTCGACCATCGCGCACACGGGCACGTTCCGGCTGTACCTCACCGAGCAGGGGTACGACCCGTCGCGCCCGCTGACCTGGTCCGACCTGCCCGAGCGGCCCTTCGCCCGGATCACGGACCCGCCGCTGCGCGACGGGGCGTACCGGATGGAGGTGACGCTGCCCGCGGACCGGACGGGGCGTCAGGTGCTGTACACGGTGTGGCAGAACAGCAGCACGCCGGACACGTACTACTCGTGTTCCGACGTGGTCTTCCCGGAGCACGGCGAGGCCGCCGGCGTCGCGCGGTCCGCGCGGCCGGCGGCGACACCGGCGGCACCGCGTCCGCGGCCCACGCGGAC
>NZ_WWJT01000243.1 GCF_009865385.1 Streptomyces sp. SID486
ACCACCGGCGACCACGGGCGGCCGGCCGAGAGCCCGGCGGGGACCACGGTCGGCCGGCCGAGAGCCCGGCGCGGCCCGGACCACGGCCCGGACCACCGGGGGGCCACCGACCGTGCCCTGAGCCCCTTGTCGGCCCGGACGACGCGGCCACCGCGCGCGCCCCGAAGCCCACCGACGGAACCGTGCCCCAAGGCCCACCGCCCGCCTCCCGGCCGTACCCAAGGCCCACCGATCGCCTACCGGCCGTACCCAAGCCCCGCTGACCGCCTACCGGCCGTACCCAAGGCCCGCTGACGGCCTACCGGCCGTGCTCAAGGCCCGCCGCCCGCCCCAGGCCGTGCCTCAAGGCCCACCGATCACACACCCCCCGGCCGGGCCCCAAGGCCCACCGATCGCCCCCCGGCCGGGCCCGGTCCGCTGGCTGCGGTCTCCGCCGGGTCTTCCGCGCCTGACCCGCGGCCCGCCCGGTCCGGGCCCGGTGGCGGGCGCACGCGGGCACCTCCGGCGGCGAGCGAAATAAAGAAACGTTGCCGTTTCGCTCGTGGCGTCGTAGGCTCGATGTGTACGAAACAGTTTCGTTTACGAGCTGTTTGCCTTCCCGTTCCCGGACGACTTCCCTGGAGTGGCCCCCATGCCCGAGAAGACCCTGGCCGCAGGCTCCCACGCGGGAGCGGCCCCGACGGAGAAGGGCGCGGCCTCGCCCAGGCGGTGGTGGATCCTCGCGGTCGTCGCCATCGCCCAGCTGATGGTGGTCCTCGACGCCACGATCGTGAACATCGCCCTGCCCTCCGCCCAGACCGACCTCGGCTTCTCCGACGGCAACCGGCAGTGGATCGTCACCGCCTACGCCCTGGCCTTCGCCTCCCTGCTGCTGCTCGGCGGCCGCATAGCCGACCTGTTCGGCCGCAAGCCGGCCTTCCTCGTCGGTGTCGTCGGCTTCGCCGCGGCCTCCGCGCTCGGCGGCGCCGCGAACGGCTTCACCATGCTGGTCGCCGCGCGCGCCCTCCAGGGCGCCTTCGGCGCCCTGCTCGCCCCCGCCGCGTTGTCGCTGCTCAACACCACGTTCACCGACGCCCGGGAACGGGCGCGCGCATTCAGCGTGTACGGCGCCATCGCCGGGGCCGGCGGCGCGGTCGGCCTGCTGCTCGGTGGCGTGCTGACCGACGCGCTGGACTGGCGCTGGACGCTGTACGTGAACGTCGCCATCGCCGTCGTCGCCTTCGCGGGCGGCTGGCTGCTGCTGGGCAACCACCGCGACGCGGCGCACGCCAAGCTCGACGTACCGGGCACGGTTCTCGTCGCCGCTGGCCTGTTCTCCCTGGTCTACGGCTTCTCCAACGCCGAGACCCATGACTGGGGCTCGCCGATGACCTGGGGTTTCCTGCTCGCGGGCGGGGTCCTGCTGGCGGCGTTCACCTGGTGGCAGACCCGGACGGCGCACCCGCTGCTGCCGCTGCGGATCCTGCTCGACCGCGACCGCGCGGCCTCCTTCGTCGCGGTGCTCATCACCGGCGCGGGCATGTTCGGCGTGTTCCTCTTCCTGACCTACTACCTCCAGCTCAACCTCGGTTTCAGCCCCACGCGCACCGGCGTCGCCTTCCTGCCGATGGTCGGCGCGCTGATGGTGACCGCGCAGGCGGGCACCACGATGCTGCTGCCGCGGCTCGGCCCGAAGACCGTCATCCCGCTGGGCTTCGCGATCGCCACGGCCGGCATGGCCTGGCTGACCGGCATCGGCCTCGGCTCGCACTACCTCGGCGCGGTGCTGCCGCAGCTGATCGTGATCGGCGTGGGCCTCGGCCTGGTCATGCCGCCGGCCATGCAACTGGCCACCGGCGGGGTCGCGGCCGAGGACGCGGGCGTCGCCTCCGCGACCGTCAACGCCATGCAGCAGGTGGGCGGGTCGATCGGTACGGCCCTGCTGAACACCCTCGCGGCGAGCGCCGCCACCGACTACCTCTCCGGCCGGGACGCCGCCGCCCGGCTGGTGCGGGCACAGGCCACCATCGAGAGCTACACCACCGCCTTCCGGTGGTCGGCGGTCCTCTTCGGGGCGGGCGCGGTGATCGCCTTCCTCCTCTACCGCCGCGGGGTGCCGCGGCAGGACGCCGACGCCGCACCCGTCGTCCACATGTAGCCGCCGCAGTCGCCGCCATCGGGCCGGGGGGCCGCCGTCCGCAGGGAGACGGCGGCCCCCCGGCCTGTCCGGTCCGACGCTTGAGAACGTGCGGGTGGGTAACCCGCACAGGAGATCACGGAGATCACCACCACGGCGGAAGGAGACGTCATGCCCGGCGGCGACGACCACGAGGACCGGCCGGAGACGGCCCTGGAGGAGGTGCTCCGGGAGGTCGAGGAGGCCGAGAAGCGCGACGAGGACAAGACGGCCGAGGGCGAGGCCGGCGACGCCATCACCCCGAACACCGGGGCGCAGGAACAGGCGGAGGGCGACTGAGGCCGAACCGGACGGACCGGACAAGGCGGCCCGGCGCGCCGCGGAACAGGCCCGAGCGCGGCCCGGCGGACGCGGCCGGCACGCGAGTGAGTACTGATGCTTTCCCGGGAGCCGGGTACCCGAGCCCCATGAACGACCACCTGCGAGGACCTCAGCTGCCCCCGCCCCGCGGGCCTCTCTCCGCCGCCGTCACCGCCTGCCTGCGCGGCGCGGGCCCGCTCCCCCGCCCGGCGGACGCCCAGGCCGCGGACCCGTACGGCGACGACCTCCAGCTCGCCCTGTACCTGTGCTACGAGCTGCACTACCGCGGCTTCGCCGGGGTGCCGCCGGACACCGAGTGGGATCCCGAGCTGCTGCGCGTCCGGGCGGCCCTGGAACACCGCTTCCTCACGGCGCTGCGCGCCGACAGCCCCGCCCACGACAGTCTGGACGAAGCGCTCGGCGCCCTCCTGGTCGAGCCGGCCGAGGGCACGGGCGTCTCCCACTTCCTGTGCGCGCGGGGCGAGCTGTGGCAGGTACGGGAGTACGCGGCGGTGCGCTCGCTGTACCACCTGAAGGAGGCCGACCCGCACGCCTGGGTGCTGCCCCGGCTGTGGGGCCGGGCGAAGGCGGCGATGGCCGCGGTGGAGTTCGACGAGTTCGGCGGCGGCCGGGCCGAGCGGGTGCACGCGCGCCTGTTCGCCGACCTCATGACGGACCTGGGCCTGGACACCTCCTACGGCCGCCACCTGGACGCGGCCCCGGCCGAGATGCTGGCGGTGGTCAACCTGATGTCCCTGTTCGGGCTGCACCGGCAGCTGCGCGGAGCACTGGTGGGCCACTTCGCCGAGGTGGAGATCACGTCCTCGCCCGCCTCCCGCCGGCTGGCCGAGGCCATGCGCCGCACCGGCGCCGGCCCGGCCGCGGAGTTCTTCTACGACGAGCACGTCGAGGCGGACGCGGTGCACGAGCAGGTCGTCCGGCACGAGGTGATCGGCGGGCTGCTCGCCGAGGAACCGGAGCTGGCACCGGACATCACCTTCGGCATCGACGCGACCGAGTACCTGGAGGACCGGCTGGCCCGGCGGCTGCTCGACGCCTGGACGGCGGGGCGGTCGGCCCTGCGGAAACCCCTGCCGGCGCCCGTGACCTCCCCGGCGCCGGACGGCCGTGCGCCCCGGGGCCCGTCCCAGGAGACACCCAGGGATCAGGAAATGTCCCATACATCCTGAATCCCGGGGTACCCGCGCGAGGTGATCGCATTGCTGATACCGGGCGTGTACGCCCCTCAGGACGACACGGAGCTGCTGGCGGAGGTCCTGCGCCAGGAGGCCCTGCCACCCGGCGCGCGGGTGCTGGACGTCTGCACCGGGAGCGGCGCGCTGGCCCTCGAGGCGGCCCGGCGCGGCGCCGAGGTGACCGCGGTGGACGTGTCCCGGCGGGCGGTGTGGACGGCCCGGCTGAACGCGTGGCTGTCCCGGCTTCCGGTGCGCACCCGGCGCGGCAACCTCTTCACGCCGGTGCTGGGCCGGACGTACGACGTCATCCTGACGAACCCCCCGTACGTGCCGGCGCCCGAGGCCGGGCGCGGTCCGCGCGGCCGGTCCCGGGCCTGGGACGCGGGGAGCGACGGGCGGCTGCTGCTGGACCGGATCTGCCGCGACGCGCCGGCGCTGCTGCGCCCCGGCGGACTGCTGCTGATCGTGCACTCGGCGCTGAGCGGTCCCGACCGCACGCTGGAGCTGCTGCGGGCGTCGGGTCTGAAGGCCACGGTGGTCCGGCGCCGCTGGATCGCCCTCGGCCCGGTACTGCGCTCCCGGGAGGAATGGCTGCGCCGGCGCGGTCTGCTCGCGCCGGCCGACGACAGGGAAGAGCTGGTGGTCATCCGTGCCGAACGACCCTGCTGACTCCGCGGCGGACGGCTCCGCCGAGCGGCCCCGCCGGATCACCGTACGACGACGCGGGCCCCTCCTGGTGGAAGGGCCCGTGGAAGTCGAACTTGAGGACGGGACCACGGTCTCCTCGGACCGGTTCCGCGTCGCTCTGTGTACCTGCCGGCGCAGTCGCCGCTACCCCTGGTGCGACACGAGTCACCGGCGCAAGGGCTGAACACCTGGTTGAAACCGCTTGTTTTTCGCCGCTCCCCGGAAGGCCCCCCACGGGCCTGCCCGGGGAGCGGCTGTGTGCCCGGGACCGGCGGGAGGCCCCACTCCGCCCGCCTGCCCCGGTGCGAGATCGCAGGTTCCCCGCTCCAGGGGCCGCACTCCCCAGTTGCGGGCCTTGTCCGGTGTCGCGAGGACCCGTGCGATCCCGGTCCTAGAACGCGAACAGGCTGCTGTTGACGGCATCCTTCATGCACGCGTTGCCGAACGTGCGCTCATAGGAGAGGCGCTTGCCCTGCCAGACACCCTGCACCGTGACGACGACGGGGTCGTAGAGCTTGGTGCACATCACGCCGTCGGCGGGCTTCAGGGCCCCGAGGTCGCCGTCGAGTCCGCGCAGTTCGGCGCAGGCCCGGGGCGCGGCGGGGTGGGTGCCGGAGGCCGTCGGGGCGCAGTTCAGGGTGACTGCGCGCTCCGGAGTGGCCGTGGCCGCGTCGCTGCCGTGGCCGGTGGTGAGCACCAGTGCCGAGGGGGCGTAGAGCGACGACGGGGCGGCGCCCGGTGCAGCGACGGCGGCCCCGATCAGGGGTCCGCAAACGGCGGCGGCCGTGAGGCCGAGGGCCGCTGCCCAGCGCGCGGTGTTCCGCATTGTGTGCATCCTTCCGCTCGAACAGAGACGATGTGCCGGCTCGGACCCGGTCGGGACCGTGGTGGCGAGCGCCACTCTGCCGAGTCGCCGGGCGAAACTCACATCGAACCCATGGGTTTCAGTAACCTTTCGTGTTGAATCAGTGGCGTGAAGTCACGGAATTCGAACCCTGTGACCCAGCAACAGAGCGGTTCCCCCGTCTCGCTTGCGGCCAGATGGCCGAAAATCAGCGCTTCGTTAATCGTCCTGAAACATTCACGGTTCGCCCTCGAAAAGTCCCTTCATGACTCCTCGTGTTCACGAAGTGATCACCGGGAGCCGGCGCCTCCGCCATCCGACAGACCGGCAGGAGCCCGCGGACGGGGACCACGGACGAGGACCGCTCCTCCGCCCGCGGTACGGAGAGGCGGGGACCGCTCCTCCGCCCTCGGTGCGGAGAGTGGAGGGACCGCCGCCCGGAAGGGCCCTACGGGTGGCGGTGCCCGCCCGCCACCGGACCCTGCCACCGCTGACCTACCGGTCGGTATCGTCAGCCCGGCAGGCGACCGACGACCACGCGCGGAGGGGCTACGGATGACGCGGCACTGGGCGGACTTCCAGTACGAGATCTACCTGAACGGGATGTCCGGGAAGGTGCCCCGGCTCCCGACCGACCTCACCCGGCTGGAGGAGCTGGCCGAGCACCGGCTCGGCCCCGGCCCGGTGGGCTATGTGGCGGGCAGCGCGGGCGACGGCGGCACGGCACGCGCCAACCGGGCGGCGCTCGCCCGGCACCGGATCGTGCCGCGCATGCTCCGGGACGTCCGCGAGCGCGAGCTGACGACCGAGGTGTTCGGGCGGACCCTGCCGGCACCGCTCGCGCTCGCGCCCGTCGGGGTCCTGTCGATCATGCATCCGGACGCGGAGACCGCCGCCGCCCGGGCCGCCGCCGCCCAGGGCGTGCCGTTCGTCCTGTCCTCGGCGTCGAGCACACCGCTGGAGCAGGTGGCGGAGGCGATGGGGGACGCCGAACGGTGGTTCCAGCTGTACTGGGGCCGGGACCGCGAGGTGACCCGCAGCTTCCTCGCCCGCGCGAAGGCGGCCGGCTTCTCCGTTCTCGTGGTCACCCTGGACACCCCGCTGCTGGCCTGGCGGCCCCGGGACCTGGACCAGGCGTACCTGCCGTTCCTGCACGGCGTGGGCACCGCCAACTACTTCACCGACCCGGCGTTCCGGGCGGGCCTCGCCAAGCCGGTGGACGAGGACCCGAACGCGGCGGTGCTGCACTTCCTGGGCCTGTTCGGGGACGCCGGCCACACCTGGCCGGACCTGGGCTTCCTGCGGGAGCACTGGGCCGGGCCGATCGTCGTCAAGGGCGTGCTGCACCCGGACGACGCCCGGCTGGCCGCGGACGCCGGGATGAACGGCGTGGTGGTCTCCAACCACGGGGGCCGGCAGGTGGCCGGCTCGGTCGCGGCGGCCGACGCGCTGCCCCGGGTCGCCGAGGCGGTCGGCGACCGCCTGGCGGTCCTGTTCGACAGCGGGGTCCGCACCGGCGACGACGTCTTCAAGGCCCTGGCCCTGGGCGCCCGGGCGGTCCTGCTGGGCCGGCCCTACGTCTACGGACTCGGTCTGGACGGCCAGGCAGGCGTGGAGCACGTGATCCGCTGCGTCCTGGCCGAGTTCGACCTCACGCTCGCACTCTCGGGCCACGCCACCCCGGCCACCCTGACCCCGGCGGCCCTGACCGACACTCCCGTCTGAGCCGGCGGACGGCACCCCGGGACGGGGGCCACGCGATCGGCCGGCGGCGACCCCGCACCGGGCGACGTCCCCGCGCCGCACCGCACCGCAGCACCGCAGGCGCTAGGCCGGCCGGCCCGTCCGCCCTCCGGGCCCGGCCATGGAGAGCGAACTCCGGCCCGGCGTCGGCGCGCCGGCCGTCCAGCGCTGTCCGGCGGAACCGTCCCGCACCTTCACCACGAGGTCGTCGCCGGCCCGGTCCCCGGCGGCGAGGGCGAGGGTCCGGTCCCAGCGGGGCAGCAGCTCACCCTGCGCGGTGAGGTCGTAGCGCACGTCGTCACCGCGCTTCGACCCGGCGTCGGCGCAGTCCCCCAGCAGCACCACACCGGCGTCGGCGTGCGAGTCCAGGCACAGGCCGGTGTCGGCCGCGCTGCGCAGCTGCCCGTCGGCGTCGTACGTCCACCGCTGCGTGAGGGCACCGGAGCACGCGGCGAGCACGGCGCTCGCCCCGGCGCGGGGCGTGCCCCCGGCGTCGAGGCACAGACCGGCGGCGGCGTTGCGCAGCG
>NZ_WWJT01000244.1 GCF_009865385.1 Streptomyces sp. SID486
GCCGGTCCCGCCCCGGCCAGCCGGCGGGCCTCGGTCAGCGGCGCCCCGGCGGCGAGCGCCCGCAGGGCCGCGTTCCGGCGCGCCACGTGGTCCAGCAGTCCGCGGCCCCAGTCCCCGTCCGCGCCACCGCCGTCCCGGGCCGTCCGGGCCGCCGCCTCCTGTTCGCCCCGGCACCAGCGCTCCACCAGCCCGGTCCGCACGGCCGGGGCCGGGCCGTCCGAGGCGAGCAGCTGGGCCAGGGCGGCGCCGGCCACGCAGGAGCGGGCCATCTCCACGGGGGACACCTTGTCCGGACCGTCGCCCGCCGAGTGGTTGAAGCGGTCGTCCGGGTGACAGAACTGGACGGCCGGCCGGTCCACCGAGGGGTCGGCGTACAGCGCGTGGTCGGAGAAGCCCAGGAACGGGGACGGCCGCCAGCTGCCGGGGCTCGTGGCGGTGGCCGCGAACACCTGCTCCACCACGTACTCGGCCAGCGGTGAGAGCAGGGTCGGCGTCGTCTCCGGCGCCCGCTCGACGACGAACGGCGAACGGCACAGCGCCTGGTCCTCGCCGACCATGTCCAGGTTGATCAGCGCCGCCGGCAGTCCGCCGCCGCCCGGCTGTGCCCGCCCGTGCAGCGCGGCCGCGTTGCCGAGGAACTCGGCACCCCAGAAGAACCGGACCGGGCGACGGGCGCCGTACCGGGCGTCCGACCGCCGCAGCCGGGCCAGTGCCGAGGCGATGCCGAGCAGCGCGGCGACCCCGGACGCGTTGTCGTTGGAGCCGGGGCGCGGATGGCACAGGTGGCCGGTGAGCCAGATCTCCTCCGCGTCGTCGTCGCCCGGCAGCACCCCGCTCACCAGCGGCATGGCGGCGGTCCGGTCCACGGCGACCTCGGCGTGCGCGACCGCGCCCCGGTCCGCGGCGGCCAGGGCCCGCCGGAACGGCGCGGGGGTGAGGCTGAAGCCGAACAGGGCGCTGTCCGGCGGCAGTTCGATGCGGCCGACATGCGGTGCGTCCTCGGTGCCCTTCCACGGGGCGTCCGTGACGAGACCCAGCGCGCCCGCGGCCGTCAGGTCGGCCACCAGCGAGCCCCGGACGAACGCCGCCCGGTCCACCACCGCGATCGCCCCGGCCACCGCGGCACCGACCGGGCCGTCGCCGCGCACCGGGACCAGCGGGGCGACGACGCCGCCCGCGGGGGTGGCGGCGGAGTAGGTCGCCACGGTGAAGGGCTGCTCGGCGTGGTCGGCGCGCACCACCGCCGGGGTGTCCGTGCCGGGACCGGCGTGCACGGTCAGGCGGGCGCCGAGCGGCGTCCACGAGACCGGTGCGCGGAAGGTCCACCACTGCTCCTTGCCGTCGGCGGGGAAGTGCTCCACGCCCACGTCCCGCAGTCCGGCGGCCCGCGCGGCCTCGGCGACGTACTCCGCGGCGCGCTCCAGTCCGAGCGAGGCCTGGTAGCGGTCGTGGGCGCTCAGCCGGGCGACGTGGCCCATGACGTCGTCGGTCCGCACGGCCCGCAGCAACGGCCCGACCAGGGAATCGTCCGAAACCTGTGAATCACCCATGGATAACACTCCGGAAAAGTCGGCTTGATTACCGGGGGTCCTATCCTTACAGAGCGCGCACGGGGCCGGACAATCGCAAAGTTGTCTCACGTCGTGCTCAGTTTTCCGTGGGTGCCCGATCCGGATCGCCCCACCGAGACCGCCCCTCACCTGCGAAGACACCAACTCACCAGCCCTGGTTTAACAGTTGACTGTCTCATGTGGACCTTGACGGGGCCACCGGCTGGCTTGTTGCATTTCCGTTGTCGGAATCCAGGAATCGCGGGGACGGATTTCTCGTCCCCAACATTCCCGAGACATCGCGGGGAGGTGAATGCAATGCGCAAGTACACCAAGCCGGCTGCCAAGGAGGTCACCTCCGGCACCGTCCTCAAGATGGTCGTCTGAGCCTGCTCGGACGACGCCCTTGCCGCGCCCGGCTCCGGCCGGGCGCGGCGAGCCCGACAGCGAAACCGACGTGGATCCAGTCTCCGCAGCGAGCGAGGTAGAGGTATGTGTGGCCTGTCCGGCATTGCTCGGGTCGACGGCCGTCCCGTGGATGAGGGAGCGGACGCCCTGCTCCGCCGGATGGCGCGCGCGGTGGCTCACCGGGGCCCCGACGACGAGACCTACTTCCGCTCCGGCCCGCTGGGCCTGGGCTTCGTCCGGCTGTCCCTGGTCGACCCGGAGGGCGGTGCCCAGCCGCTCGCCACGGACGACGGCGGCCTGGTCCTCATCGCCAACGGCGAGATCTACAACCACCGTGAGCTGGCGGCCGGACTGCCCGCCGGCACCCGGCTGCGCACCCGCTCCGACTGCGAGGTGCTGCTCCATCTCTACCGCCGCGACGGTCTGCGCTTCCTCGACCGGGTGCGCGGCATGTTCTCGCTGGTGCTGTGGGACCGCGACCGCGGCCGGCTGGTGTTCGCCCGCGACCGGTTCGGCATCAAGCCGCTCTTCTACCACCTGAACCACGAGCGGATCGTCTTCGCGTCTGAGATCAAGGCCCTCTTCGAGGACCCCGACTGCCCGCGCGAACTCGACTGGGACGCGGCACTCGGCGACCAGCTGCTCAGCATGGCCCCGGTGACCGACGACAGCCCGGCCCACTCCTGGTTCAAGGACATCGAGCTGGTGCCCGCCGCGTCGATCGTCACGTTCGACCTCCGCGACGGCAGCCGGTCCACCCACCGCTACTGGGACTTCCCCTCCTTCGAGGGCGACGCCGGCGCCTCCGAGTCGCAGCTCGTCGCCGACTACGGCCGGATCCTGGCCGAGAGCGTCGACGACTGCCAGATGGCCGACGTCGAGATCGGTCTCTTCCTCAGCGGCGGCATCGACTCGGCGGCCGTGGCGGCCCTCGCCTCCCTCAAGCCGCACACGTTCACCGCGCTCAACGGCAGCACCCTCGCCAACGGCGACGCGGAGTCCGCGCACCACATCGCCGGCGTCCTCGGCCTGGCCAACGACCAGGTGCTGCTGGACACCGCGCACACCCCTTCCGTCGAGGAGTGGAAGCGGCACCTGTGGCTGCTGGAGACGCCGCTCGCGGGCCCCGAGACGTTCTACAAGTACGAGATGTACCGCTATGTCGGCGCCCACGCGCCCGGGATCAAGGCGATGCTGCTGGGCGGCGGCGCCGACGAGTTCAACGGCGGCTACTCCAAGACGATGGCGGGCGGCGGCGAGTGGCCCGACTTCGTGCGCAACGTCGCCGACCTCGGCTCCGCCCGGGACCGCGCCGTGCGCCCCGACCTCGGCGCCTGGTGGGACGGGGCGGGCCGCTCGATGGTCAGCGCCCGCTACCTGCGCGAGGCGGCCGACCGCCGGGCGAACGACCCGTACTCCGAGCTGTTCCGCTGGAAGTACCGCGACGTGCAGCTCTACAACTGCTGGCACGAGGACCGCACCGCGGCGGGCAACGGCATCGAGGCCCGCGTGCCCTTCCTCGACCACCGGCTGATCGAGCTGGTGGCGGCCGTCCCCGAGCCGCTGCGGGCGAGCCTGGTGTGGGACAAGCAGATCATGCGCCGGGCCATGGTGGGCATCCTGCCGCCCGAGATGGTCGACCGCCCCAAGGGCCCCTTCTTCTACGGCAGCGGCGAACACCTCACCTACCGCACCTTCCTGCGGATGCTGGCCCAGAACGGCGACCAGCTGCTCGACGAGGCGCTCGCCTCCGACGCCGCCCGGCACCACCTGGACGCCGACCAGGTGCGGTCCCGGCTGCGCCGCCTGGAGAACGACCCGTCGGCCGGGCACGTGGAACTGCTGCTGCGGGTGGTCAACCTCGGGCTGCTGGAGCGGATGACGGCCGACCTGCCCACCCCGCACGTCGAATCCCGCAAGGCACCGGTGCCCCAGGGCGTCCCGGTGACCGACTGGGCGGCCGAGCTGCCGGCCATCGAGGCACGCGTGGTGCGCCGCCCGGAGATCTCGGCGGATCAGGTGCTGGAGATCCCCGAGCACGTCATGCTGCTGCACTCGGCCGACGAACCGGCGGTGTGGTACCTCGTGGTCGACGGCAGCATCGAGTACGTGCTGGACGAGCTGGAGAACCCCGACTGGCCGAAGCTGCTGCACGCCCTGGACGGCAAGCAGCCCTACGGCGAGCTGGTCGCCGGGCTCGGCGTCGACGCCGCCACCGTGACCCCGCTGGTCGCCGAGGCGCTGGAGCTGGGCCTGCTGTCGTCGGTGGTCCGCGCGGAATGATGGCGCGCGGCCCGGTGGAGGACCCGAACGCGACCCTGGTGCACGGACCGTGGGAAGGGCTGACGGTCAAGGCCGGCCTGCTCGGGTGCCTGGAAGGACTCGAGAGCCTCGGACTGCTGCCCGCCGACCACCTCGCCGTCATGTGCGTGGGCTCCGTCGCCCGCGGCTGGGCCAACGACAGCAGCGACTACGACTTCAACGTCGTCACCGCCGGCCCCTGGCACGGGCCGGCCGTACGCACCATCCCCGTGGCCCTGCGGCCGGGCACGGTGCCCGCGGCGGTGGAGTACGTCGACGGCCGGCGCTGGGAGATCAAGTACTGGCTGGACGCCCAGGTCGACCAGATGCTGGCGAAGGTGTCCTGGGAGCGGTTCGGGGAGCACACCGCCGCGGCCGACGTGCTGACCGGGACCGAGGAGCTGTTCCTGGAGCGGCTGGCCACCTGCCTGACGCTCAGCGGCACCTCGTGGGTCCGCGTCCGGCGCCTGGGACTCGACGCGACCGCCTTCCGGGCGTTCGTGACGACCCGGTCGCTGGCCGAGGCCGACGCCTCGATCGAGGACGCCCTCGGCCAGCTGGCCGCCGACGACACCGACAGCGCCGTGCTGTCGGCCCGCAAGGCGTTCGGGCACGTGGTGGACGCGCTGCTGGAGAGCCACGGGGCGTTCGGCTCCCGCATCCCCAAGTGGCGGGCCCGGCGCTTTCACGAGGTACGGCCCGCGGCGCTGTCGTACGAGGACTACTGGGCGGTGGAGACCATGCGTGACCTCCCCCAGGAACGGCCCGGGGACTGGGTGACCCGGGTCGTGCAGCTGTGCAGGGACCTGTCGATCGATGTGGAGATTCACTGATGGCGGACACGGAATTGCAGCCGGGCAGCGTGGTGCGCCGCCGGATGGAGGCCCGTACACGCAAGTACCGCGGCAAGCTGTACATAGCCGTACAGGACCAGGCCCTGGAGCTGGACGAGGTCGCGCAGGCCATCTTCCGCCGCATCGACGGCACGTCCACGCTCGCCGAGGTCGCGGCCGGGCTGGCGGAGGAGTACGGGGTACCGGCCGACGAGGCGACCGCCGACACCGTGGAGTTCGCCGTCCAGCTGCTGGAGCACGGGGTCGTGGAGGTCGTGGCGTGACCGCGGTGGCGCGCGGGGACCGTTTCGGGAGAGGTACGGCATGTGTGGGACCGTAGGGATGTTCGTCGGCTGCTCCGCCCTGTCCTACTGTCCCCGGCGCCTGCTGCAAGCCCCCTCGGCGGATCCGGAGGCGCCGGACGGGCCGGAGGGGGACACGGCGGGAGAGGACGCACCGGCCGCGCGCGCCGGTGACGGGAGCGGTGCCGCGCACGCCGGTGACGGGAGCGGTGCCGCCGAGGACACCGGGCCGGGGCCGTACCGCAGCCCCTTCCGCAGCTGGTACGAGCGCTCCAGTGTGCGCAGCGCGCCCCGGCGGCTGCTCGACGCCGGGGACGTCGACGGCACGGCGCCCTGGCTGTTCCCGCCCGACCTGGTGCCGGTGACCCGGCATCCCCTGGTCCGTGACCTGCCCGGACGGCAGTTCGAGGACGTGCTGATCCAGCACCTGTACCGGTACCTGGACTTCACCGCGAAGCTCGAGTACCTGGTCGTCAACCGCACCGTGCTCGGCATCGCGCACGGCTCGGTGGGCGTCCCGGTACCCGAGGAGATGCGCCTCGACGCCTACAAGATGTACTGCGACGAGGCGTACCACGCGCTGTTCTCCGCGGATCTCGCCGCCCAGGTCCACCGGGTCACCGGGACACCCGCCCGGCTGCCCGAAGAGCCCTTCTTCCTGCGCCGCCTGACCGGCCTGCTGGCCGGACTCCCGGCCGCCGACCGGCCGCTGGCCGAACTGCTCTTCGTGATCGTCTCGGAGACCCTGATCTCGGCGAGCCTCGCCGAGGTGCCGCAGCGCGGCTCGGTCGCCCCGGCCGTCACCGGCACGATCCGCGACCACGCCGTCGACGAGGGCCGCCACCACGCCTACTTCGCGCACTTCCTGCAGCGGCTGTGGGCCCGTCTCGGACCGGCGGAACGGCGGACGGCGGGCACGCTGGTGCCGTCGCTGATGGACGCCTTCCTGCGGCCGGACCTCGACGCCCTGCGCGAGGAACTCGCCGGGTACGACCTGAAGAGGGACGAGGTCGAGCAGATCGTCGCCGAGGTGTACACGCCCGAGGTGCTGAGCGAGCACGCCCGTGCCACGTCGCAGCAGACCCGGCGCTACTTCCGGGAACTCGGCGCCTTCGAGACCGGCGCGGCACAGGACGAGCTGGCGGCGTACGGCCTGCTGGACTGACCGGCCCCGGGCCCGCGCGGCCGGCCCGGGTGGCCGGGACCGGGTGGCGTGCGCCCCCGGCCCCGCCCGGCCCCGCCCGGGCGGCGTCACCCGGCCGGCGTCACCCGGCCGCCGCCGCGCCGTCCCCGCGGGTCAGCAGCGGTTCCTCCCCCTTCAGGACGGTGCGGTCGGTGACCGTCACCCGCACCACGTCCTCCAGCGACGGGACGTCGTACATCACCGACATCAGCGCCTCGTCGAGGATGGCCCGCAGGCCCCGCGCGCCGGTGCCCCGGCTGATCGCCTGGTCGGCCACCGCCTCCAGTGCGCCCGGCTCGAAGGCCAGCTCCACACCGTCCAGCTGGAACAGCCTGCGGTACTGGCGCACCAGGGCGTTCTTCGGCTCGGTGAGGATGCGCAGCAGCGCGTCCCGGTCCAGCTGGGAGACCGAGGTGATCATCGGCAGCCGGCCGATCAGTTCGGGGATCATCCCGAACTTCACGAGGTCCTCGGGCGTCACCCGGCCGAAGAGGTCGTCGGCCACGGCCTCCTGCCGGGACCGGACACTGCCGCCGAAACCGATGCCCTTGGCGCCGGTCCGGGCCTCGATGACCTTCTCCAGGCCCGCGAAGGCGCCGCCGACGATGAAGAGGATGTGCGAGGTGTCGATCTGGATGCCCTCCTGGGCCGTGCGGCTGCGGCTGCCGGCGACCGCGCCGGTCCCCCGCCCGGGCGGGGCGACGGTCACCACCGAGCCCTCCAGCACCTTCAGCAGCGCCTGCTGCACGCCCTCGCCGGAGACATCACGTGAGACAGCCGGGCCGTCGCCCCGGCGGGCGATCTTGTCGATCTCGTCGATGTAGACGATGCCGGTCTCCGCCCTGCGCGGGTCGTGGTCGGCGGCCTGGATCAGTTTCATCAGCATGGCGTCCACGTCCTCGCCGACGTAGCCCGCCTCGGTGAGGCCGGTGGCGTCGGCGATGGCGAAGGGGACGTCGAGGATCCGGGCCAGCGTCTGGGTGAGCAGGGTCTTCCCCGAGCCGGTGGGGCCCAGCAGCAGGATGTTGGACTTGGCCAGTTCCACGTCGTCGTCATCGGCCGCCGCCGCACCGCGCACCCGCTTGTAATGGTTGTACACGGCGACGGAAAGGGACTTCTTGGCCCGCTCCTGGCCCACCACATAAGTGTCCAGGAATGCCCGTATCTCACGTGGCTTCGGCAGCCCCTCGGCGAGGCCCGCCTTTGGCCCCCCATTTCTCGCTTCCTCGACCACTTCCGCGCACAGGTCGACACAGCCGTCGCAGATGTGCACGCCCGGCCCGGAGACAATCTTCAAGACTTCATCTTGTCTCTTCTCGCAGAACGAGCATGCCAGTTGGGAGCCATGGTTGCCGGCAGCCGTCATCGGGTGAACTCCTTCGTACGGTTCGAGAAAAACTCGGATGCGCGGAACTTACCCAACCGCCGGGTAACGTCAATCAATTGAGTGACACCCTGCTCAATCGGCGAGCCGCGGTTGCGAATAGTGAGACGTCCGTCGCACCGCCGACGCAACTCTGGCAGGATGTCGGCGAGTTAATCAATGCGTCCGAGGAGTCACATGACCGCGGTATCCCGAGTCGTAGCCCGTGAAATCGTCGACAGCCGTGGCAATCCCACCGTCGAGGTCGACGTCACCCTCGAGGACGGCTCGTTCGGCCGGGCCGCGGTGCCTTCGGGCGCGTCGACCGGCGCCAACGAGGCCGTCGAGCTGCGTGACGGCGACAGCTCCCGGTTCCACGGCAAGGGTGTGCGCACCGCCGTCGACGCGGTCAACGGACCCATCGCCGAGGCGCTGCGGGGCCTGGACGCCGAGGACCAGGTCCTCGTCGACGAGACGATGATCAAGCTGGACGGCACGCCCAACAAGGGTGCCGTCGGCGCCAACGCGATCCTGGGCGTCTCGCTCGCCACGGTGAAGGCGGCGGCCGCGGCCCACCGGCTCCCGCTGTACCGCTACGTCGGCGGCGTCGGTGCCCGGACCCTGCCGGTGCCGATGATGAACATCATCAACGGCGGCGCCCACGCCGACAACCCGATCGACTTCCAGGAGTTCATGATCGCGCCGGTCGGCGCGCCGACCTTCGCCGACGCCGTGCGCATGGGCTCCGAGGTCTTCCACACCCTGCGCAAGGCGCTGGCCTCGGCCGGCCACAACACCAACGTCGGCGACGAGGGCGGTTTCGCGCCGAACCTGCGCAGCGCCGACGAGGCCCTCGACTTCGTGGTCCGCGCGATCGAGCAGACGGGCTACACCCCGGGCGAGGACGTCGTCCTCGTGCTCGACCCGGCCACCTCCGAGTTCTTCCGCGACGGGGTGTACGACTACGCGGGCGAGGGTGTGAAGCGCTCGGTCGAGGAGCACATCGCCTACCTCGCCGAACTCGTCTCCCGCTACCCGATCGCCTCCATCGAGGACGCGATGGCCGAGGACGACATCGAGGGCTGGAAGCAGGTCACCGCCGAGCTGGGCGGCAAGATCCAGCTGACCGGCGACGACGTCTTCTGCACCAACGTCGAGCGGCTGAAGGACGGCATCCGCGACGGCTACGCCAACTCCATCCTGGTCAAGGTCAACCAGATCGGCTCGCTCACCGAGACGCTCACCACCGTGGAGACCGCGCACAAGGCCGGATACACCGTGGTGATGTCGCACCGGTCCGGCGAGACCGAGGACACCACGATCGCGGACCTGGCGGTGGCCACCAACTGCGGTCAGATCAAGACCGGTTCGCTGTCCCGCTCGGACCGCACGTCGAAGTACAACCAGCTCATCCGGATCGAGGAGGAGCTGGGCTCGCAGGCCGTCTACCCGGGCGGGAGCGTGCTGCGCGTCCGCTGACGCCGCCGTCTCACCCTCATGGCCGACCTCAGGGGCGGGCGCAGCGTGCGCCCGCCCCGTCCCGTCCCCGCACCGGAAGGCGATCACCGTCCATGCCCCTCGCCATCGGCTCGTACGAGAAGCTGCGCGACCTGTCGGACGGGTCGGACCTGCTCAACCTGGCCTGGACGCAGGACGAACGGGACCTGCTGGGTGCCGACGTCATGGCGGTCGTGGCGCAGGAGCTGACCGCGGAGGTGGCCGAGGGGCTGCCGTACACCGGTGACTACATGGTCAAGGACCCCTACGGCGAGGGCGTGCTCGGCCCCGCGGTGGCGGAGTTCTTCGGCCGGCCCGGCTGGACCGCCTCGGTGACGTGCGGCGCCGGTGTCGGGCCGCTGCTGCACGGCCTGAGCCTGCTGGCCGCGGGCGGCACGGTGGAGGTCGTGACGGACGTCTACCCCGACTTCCCGCACTGGGTGGCCAGGGCCGGCGGACGCGTCGTGCCCTTCGGCTCCGGACCGCCCGGCGACGTCCTGCTGCTGGAGCGTCCCGCGCTCACCGACCACCGCTTCGCCGGTCTCGACGCGGTCCGCGAGCTGGCCGCGGGGGCGGCGGAGCGGGGCGCGGTGGTGCTGGTCGACGAGTCCAACGCCAACTACTGCCCCGCCCGGTACAGCGCGGCCAACCTCGCCGGGGAGCTGCCCAACCTGCTCGTCGTGCGCGGACTGTCCAAGGCGTACGGCCTCGGCGGGGTGCGCCTCGGTTACTGCGTGGCCTCCGCCTCCCTGACCGAGGCGGTGCGGGGCGCGGTGGCGCCGCTCGGGGCGTCCTCGCTGTCCCTGCGCATCGGACGGCGTGTCCTCGGGCTCGGCGACGTGACGTCCGGTCTGCGGGCGGAGATCGCGCGGAACAAGCCACTCGTGCGGGAGCTGCTGTCCGCCGCCGGGGTACCAGGGCCGGTCGCGGCGGCGGACGGGCTTCCCTACGTCCTCTTCCCCGAGGAACCGCAGGCGGCGGTCGAGGCGCTGGCGGCACGGGGCGTCCAGGGCAAGGTGCAGCCGGTGTGGTCGGCCACGACCGGCGCGCTCACCGCGACCGGCCGGATCAGTGTGCCCCTGGCGGCCTCCCGGCTGGCCGAACTGAAGACCCGGCTGAACCGCGAGCCGACCGGCTGAGACCACCCACCGGACCCGCACACCGCCCGACGGAGACCACCCACCGGACCCGCACACCGCCCGACGGAGACC
>NZ_WWJT01000245.1 GCF_009865385.1 Streptomyces sp. SID486
CCGGTGCCTGCGCACCGGCCGGTGGCCGCCACCGCGGCCGGTCAGCCGGAACGTGGCCGCGAGCGGGCCCGGCGCCGCAGCGCGCGTCGCTCCAGCTCCGTCGTACCGCCCCAGACGCCGATGCTCTGGCCGGTGTCCAGTGCCCAGTCGAGGCACTGCTCCCGGACCGGGCACCCCTCGCACACCGCCTTGGCCTGCTGTGCCTGCACCTGTGCCGGACCGGTGGTGCCGATCGGGAAGAACAGGTCGGGGTCCTCGTGGCGGCACGCGGCATGTTCGCGCCAGTTGTCCATCAAAGTCTCCTGGATCGGATCGAAGTCGTCGTGCCTGTCACCCGTGTTGCACGCGTTCCTGGTTTCGGGTGACCGGTCAGGGCGACGTGAAACGGAACGACCGGACCCGATCGGGCGAGGGCCGCGGATCGGTCGCCGCGCGGAGCCGGCCCGCACGCGCCCGCCGACGGCCGCGTGAGCGCGGTCGAACGGGCCGTACGGCATGGCAGGCAGAGCACGGTCGCGCCCGAACGGGACCTCGGCGACGGGGAGTTCGTGCGGGCAGCCGGCACCCGGGCCGGTGGCGGTCCAGCGGCGTGGCGTGTCGCGCCGCGGGGTCCGGGGGGCGGTTCAGCGGCGCAGTGTCCGCGCCGCGGTCCCGGCCACCGCGTCGGCCAGGGCCGCCAGTGCGGGGGAGTCGAGCCGCCACTGCTGCCAGTGGAGGGCGACGTCCATGTACGCGCCGGGGGTGAGGAGCACCAGTTGCCCCCGCTCCATCAGGGGCCCGGCCTGCACCTCGGGGACCATGCCCCAGCCGAGCCCGGCGGCGACCGTGTCCAGGAACCCCTCGGAAGTGGGCACGTGGTGGCGGAACGGGCCCGCCGACCTTCCGCCGAGCCGGCGCGCGAACCCGTCCTGGAAGTCGTCCTTGCGGTCGAAGACCACGACCGGTGCCCGGGACAGCGCCTCCGGCAGGGGCCGTCCGTCCAGGTGGGCGGAGACGAACTGCGGGGCGGCCACCGGCAGATAGCGCATCCGTCCGAGCGGACGGACCGTGCAGCCCGGCACCGGGTCGGGCAAGGTGGTCACCGCCGCCATCACCAGTCCCTCCCGCAGCAGGGCGGCCGTGTGGTCCTCGTCCTCCCGGTGCAGTTCGAAGCAGAGTCCCTCGACCCGGGTGAGGGCCGGCAGGAACCAGGTCGCCAGCGAGTCGGCGTTCACCGCGACCGACACCCGCGTCGGCTCCCCGGTGCCGCTCAGCCCCAGCTCCCCCCAGGCGTCCCGCTCCAGCCGGGCGAGCTGGCGGGCGAACCGCACCAGTACCGCGCCCGACTCGGTGGGCCGCACCGGCTTCGTGCGCTGGAGCAGCACCCGGCCGGTGCGCTGTTCGAGGGCCTTGACCCGCTGGCTGACCGCCGACGGCGTCACGTGCAGGGCGGTGGCGGCCGCGTCGAAGGTGCCCTCGTCCACCACCGCCAGCAGCGTCCGCACCTGTTCCAGGGGAAGGTCTGTCATCACAGACGCTAAGGGTACGTAAAAATCTTTAGCTGTACTTGTCACGGTGGGTTGCCTAGCGTCGGGGACCATGAGCTCCGCCCTGACCGCCGCTGCCGCCGGATTCGGCACCGGCCTCTCGCTGATCGTCGCCATCGGCGCCCAGAACGCGTTCGTGCTGCGCCAAGGGGTGCGCCGGGACGCGGTCCTCGCCGTCGTCGGCATCTGCGCCCTGTCCGACGCGGTGCTGATCACGCTCGGCGTCGGAGGGGTCGGCGCGGTGGTGGTGGCCTGGCCGGGCGCGCTCCGGGCGATCGGGATCGTCGGCGGTGCCTTCCTCCTCTGCTACGGCGCCCTCGCGGCCCGCCGGGTGCTCCGGCCGGAGCCGGCCGGTCTGAGCACTGAGGGGGAGGCGGCCGGCTCCCGGCGCCGGGCGGTGCTCACCTGCCTGGCGATGACCTGGCTGAACCCCCACGTCTATCTGGACACGGTGTTCCTGCTCGGCTCCCTGGCCGCGGACCGGGGCCCGCTGCGCTGGACCTTCGGCCTCGGTGCCGCGTTCGCCAGCCTGTGCTGGTTCGCCGCACTCGGCTTCGGCGCCCGGCTGCTCGGCCGGTTCCTGGCCCGGCCGGGCGCGTGGCGGGTGCTCGACTGCCTGGTGGCGCTCACGATGCTGGCCCTGGGCGCCGCCCTGGTCGCCGGTCCCTGAGGAACCTGCGGAATCGGTTCGAACCCCAGGGGTGTTGCTGCGATAGTTAGCTTCGCGAAGCGAAATGATGTAACGAGCAACCAGGACATTCGTGGACACCAGCGAGAGCAGCAGCACCGAGACCGGTACCGAAGAGCCGGCCGCCGACGAGGCCCCGCCCCGCAGCGGCTGGCGCCGCTGGGCGATGGACACCCGCCCCCTGCGCATCCCCGCCTACCGGCGCCTGTGGTCGTCGACCATCGTCACCGCCGTGGGCAGCCAGCTCACCGCCGTCGCCGTACCCAAGCAGATCTACGACATCACCCACTCCTCGGCCTGGGTCGGCTACGCGAGCCTGGCCGGTCTGGTGCCCATGGTCGCCTTCGCCCTGTGGGGCGGCGCGGTCGCCGACACCGTGGACCGCCGCAAGCTGCTGCTGGTCACCAACAGCGGGATCGCGGTGACCTCGCTGTTGTTCTGGACGCAGGCCGTCACCGGGCTGGACTCGGTCGGTGTCCTCATGGTGCTGCTCGCGCTGCAACAGGCGTTCTTCGGGCTCAACGCGCCCGCCCGTACCGCCTCCGTCGCCCGCCTGGTGCCCGCGCACCAGCTGCCCGCGGCCAACGCGCTCGGTTCGACGGTGATGCAGACCGGTCTGGTCGCCGGCCCGCTGCTCGCCGGTGTGCTCATCCCGGTGATCGGGCTCCCCGAGCTGTACCTGATCGACGCGCTGGCGCTGTGCGTGACCGTGTGGGCCGTCCACCGCCTGCCCGCCCTGCCACCGCTCGGCGGGGCGGCCGCCCGCCGGGCGGGACTGCGCGAGATAGCCGACGGGTTCCGCTACATATCGCGCCACAAGGTGCTGCTGCTGTCGTTCCTCGCCGACATCGTCGCCATGGTGTTCGGCATGCCCCGCGCCCTGTTCCCGCAGCTGGCGGCGCAGACGTACGGCTCCTGGGGCGAGGGCTTCGCCCTCGGTGTGCTGTTCGCCGGCATCCCGGTGGGCGCGGTGCTCGGCGGACTCTTCTCCGGGGTGTTCTCGCGGGCCCGCCGGCACGGCTGGATGGTCATCGGCTCGGTCGTCGGCTGGGGTGTGGCCATCGCCGGGTTCGGACTGACCGGCAGTCTCTGGCTGGCTGTGGTCTTCCTCGCCGCGGCCGGGGTCGCCGACATGGTCTCGATGGTGTTCCGCGGCGCGATCCTGCTGTCGGCCGCCACCGACGAGATGCGCGGCCGGATGCAGGGCGTGTTCACGGTGGTCGTCGCGGGCGGCCCGCGCCTGGCCGACGTCCTGCACGGCACCGCGGGCGCGGCGTTCGGCACCCGTGCCGCCGTCGCGGGCGGTGGCGCCTTGGTCGTCGTGGTGATGCTGGCCCTGGCCTGCGCCGTACCTGCCCTGCGCCGCTACCGCGTCTGACCGCCTACAGGGGCCCTCGCCCGCGACGCAGGGCGTACTGGTCCATCAGCTTCCCGCGGGTCGTCTCCAGCCGGTGGGCGAGGATCTCGGCCACCGTCCGGACCACCGACAGCCCGAGCAGCGGATCCTCCACGCACAGCGCGAGCACCGAGGGCCCGTCGAACTGGTAGGCGCGCACGTTGCTGAAGGCCACCGCCCCGAAGTCCCACTTGTACGGCGGGAACAGCCAGGACCAGCCGAGCAGGTCGCCCGCCCCGAGCGTGGCCACGGTCACCTGCTGCCGGGCGGTGACCTGCTGGTCCAGATGGACCGCGCCCGAGCGGATCACCCAGAACCGGTCGGCCGTGCCGCCCGCCTCGAAGATGCGGGTGTCCTCCGGGAAGGAGACCTCCTCGGCCACCTCCATCAGGCGCTCGCGCTGCGCCTGGGGGAGGGCGGTGAGCAGTTTGATCGCTTTGGTCATGGCGCGGGGCTCCTCGCCGGCGGCGGTTGCGGTGCTGTGCTTACAGCCCATTTCAGCCGCTGCCGCCTCCCCGGGCACCTCGAAGGGAGCGGCACCGCGCCCTCGTGTCGCCGAGCGGGCAGCAAAAAGCCCTGGCTGGACGGGGGAAGCCAGCCAGGGCCGTATGCGGTGACGACGGGGAGGGGGGAAGGACGGTTCCGCGCCGCTCCCGCGCATCACGTATGGGTGAACAATAAACCATTTTCCTTGACCACCGGTAGCCGGAAGCAGGTCGGGTGACCTCTTTCACTCCGGTCCCGCCTTGGTCCGGCCCGGGCGGACGATCTCGTCCAGCACCCGCGCCACCGCCTCGTACGCCCGGGCCCGGTCCGCCGCCTCCCGCGCGCCCTCCGGGTCCGTCGCCGTCAGCGCGCTGGCCCGCTCCCGCCAGGCCCGCTCCTCCTCGGCCGCGCGCTCCCGGCCCCGCTGGATCCGCCGCAACAGTTCGTCCGCGTCCACGACATCCGTCATCCCGGCCGGGTACCCGCTCGAAACCAGGTGATGGCACCCGCGCCGACGGTGTTTGACAACCGCTGCGGGGGTCAGCCGGAAGAAGGACAGCAACGTGATCCGGGCGCCGTTCAAGGAGGACAGGATGCTCGACAAGCACCGCAAGGACTCCTTCGCGACCACCCTGCCGGCCGCACGCCACCGGGTGCCGGGCCGGCCCGCGGAAGCTCGCAGAACGGTGGAGCGGGTGATGACCGAACGGTGCCGTGCCCGCGCCCTGCCGTGCCCGCCCGAGGCCGTGGAGGACGCCCTGCTGGTCACCTCGGAACTCACCACCAACGCCCTGCTGCACGGCGGAGGCATCACCGGCTTCGACGTCGACGTCGACTCCGGCGGTGTCCGGGTCTCCGTCAGCGACCGCAGTGACGAACTCCCGGTGGCCCACCCGGCCATGGACGGCAGCGGCCGCACCCTGCCCGGCGGACGCGGCTGGCCCATCGTGTGCCGGCTGGCGAGGGACGTCCGGGTCGCCGAGCTGCCCCGCGGCGGCAAGCGCATCACCGCCGTCGTACCGCTGAGCTGAAGCGGTTCTCGAAGTTCCGCTCGGCGGCGTTTGTCCGCATGGCCGGGGGGCAGACGGAACCTCGTGCTTCGGACCGGAGGCGCGCGCCCGGCGGGACCCACGACCGCTGTCCGGCCCGCTCGACCTGCGGGCCCGGCGGCCACCCCCGCGGCGACCCCCTGACACCACCGTTCGGGCCCGAACCCGGAACCGTCGTTCCGGCTGTGCCCTGAAACCTCGTTCAGGAGCGATTCCGCATGCTGACCGACATGTCGACAAGCCGTCCCGGCACCCCCGCGCCCGCGGACGCCCCCGCCGGTGCCACCCCGGGGCCCGGCCGGCGGAACCACGATGACGCCCCCGACACGGCGGAGCGCTTCGCCCGGCTGGCGGAACTGGAGGACGGCCCCGAGCGGGACGCCGTCCGCGACGAACTCGTCACCGCCTGGCTTCCCATGGCCCACCGGATCGCCGGCCGGTTCCGCGACCGCGGCGAGTCCGTGGAGGACCTGCGCCAGGTGGCCGCACTCGGGCTGGTCAAGGCCATCGACCGGTTCGACCCCTCCCGCGGGGCCTTCGAGAGCTATGCCGTCCCGACGATCACCGGAGAGGTCAAGCGGCACTTCCGCGACCGGATGTGGGCCCTGCGCGTGCCCCGCCGGGTGCAGGAGCTGCGCAACCGGGTCCGGGTGGCCCGCCGGGAGCTGACCCAGAACCCCGGCAGTCCCGAACCCACCCCCGCGGCCATCGCCGCCCACACCGGACTCACCGAGGAGGAGGTGAACGCCGGTCTGGAGGCGCTGGAGAGCTTCAGCACGCTCTCGCTGGACGCCGAGCTGTCCGCCGGCGACGACGGCTACAGCCTCGCCGACACCCTCGGCGAGTCGGACACCTCCTACGACGTCGTGGTCGACCGCGAGGCCGCCAAGGAGGGACTGCGCCGGCTGCCGGAGCGGGAGCGGGCCATCCTCTACATGCGCTTCTTCGAGGACATGACGCAGAGCCGTATCGCCGACCGGCTCGGCATCTCCCAGATGCACGTCTCCCGGCTG
>NZ_WWJT01000246.1 GCF_009865385.1 Streptomyces sp. SID486
GCCGGCTCCGCGGGCCTCCGCGGCCTCCGTGGCCGCCGCGGGCCTCCGTGGCCGCCGTGGGCTCCGCGGCCCCACCGGCCCGGAGGCTCAACTTCCGTTTTTCGGGGGCGCTTTGGACACTTGCGCGGACGGCCTCGGGGTACCCGCCGGACACGTAGGACGGACATGACCCAGGACGGAAGGGGGAGGATCGTGTCTCGGCAGGAATCCTTGCACGACCAGGGAATCGGGGAGCTGGAGCCCGGCACGGGACAGCGTGAGCAGCTGCGGGTGCGCCTCGCGGACATCGCGTGGACCTGTCTGTGCGTGGTGCTGGCGGTCTGGGCGGTACTGGAGTCCGTCGGCTCCCTGAACGGGTCGGCGCGCTGGGCGTACGCGGGCGTGGCGTGGGTACTGCTGGGCGCGGCCTGCGTGGTGCGCGTGTCGGCCGTGCGGCGCCGGGCACGGGTGTGAGCCGGAGAGGCCCGGTCATGGAACGCGTCAGCACCTTTCTCGGCCGGCACGTCTGGCTGCAGCTGGTCCTCTCCCTCCTCGTCGCCGTGGCCCTGGTCACGCTCCTGTTCCCGGGCCCGTCGGTGCTGTCGGTCGCGGTGCGCACCACGATCACCTCGCTCGGTGCGATCGGCGTGTTCCTCGCCCGGCGGCGCCGCGAGAAGCGGGCAGCCGGCGGCTCGGCGGACGATCTCGTGGCGCTGGAGCTGAAGTTGCGCCACGGCGACGTGCCGACGGCGCCGCGGGAGCGTGCGGCCATGGACGCCCTGGTGACGCAGCGCCTGCGCCGCACGCGCCACCGCGTGGCCGCGTCGGTCTGCCTGGCGGTGCTGTTCACCGCCGTCGCCGTGCTGATGGCGCTGACCGGGACGGTGCGCCAGGCCGTCGGATACGCGGTGCTCACCGTGGTGTTCGTCGGCTGGAGCGTGCACCAGGGCAATGTGCAGCACCGGCGGCTGTGCGCCATGCACGCCGCCCTGCGCGACGACAGGCCCGCCCCTGTGACCCGGTAGCGCAGCGGTGACGGTGGACGCCGTCAGGCCGTACGGGCGATGGGGGCCGCCAAGGGTGGGTCACCGCTCCGGCAGCAGCACACCCGGGTTGAGGATCCCGGCCGGGTCCAGGGCCGTCTTGGCGCCCGCCAGCGCGGCGGCGAAGGGGCCGGGACGCTGGCGGTCGTACCAGGGGCGGTGGTCGCGGCCGACCGCGTGGTGGTGGGTGATCGTGCCGCCGGACGTCTCGATCGCCTCGGACACGGCGGCCTTGATGTGGTCCCACTGCGCCACCATGCCGCCCCAGTGGCCGGGTGCGTACACGCCGAAGTACGGGGCGGGGCCGTCCGGGTAGACGTGGGTGAACCGGCAGGTGACCAGTCCGGGGCCGGTGACCTCGCGCATGGCCTGCCGTGCCGCCTCGGTGACCGCCCGGTGCAGGGTCTCGAAGGTGTCCCAGGTGCACGCCGTCTCGAACGTCTCGGCGATCACCGAGTGCCGGGCGAGCGCGTCGCGCTGGTAGGGCATGCGCAGGAACGCCGAGCGCCATGTCTGCGCGGCGGGGTCACCCGCGCCGTCCCCGGGCCCGCCGTCGTGGGCCGCGCCGGAGGCCGCCGGGCTCCCGGCGGAGGGCTGTCCGCCGTGGTCGCGGCAGAGTTCCAGTGCGCGTTCCAGGTCGCGGTGGACCGGATGGTCGGCGGACTCGAAGCCGAGGACGAGCACCCCGCCGCCCACGCTCACGCCCGCGTTGAGCAGCGCTTCCGTGGCGTCCAGGAGCCGGCAGTTCGCCGGGTTCAGGCCGCTCTGCGCGATCGCCCGGGTGGCGGCCACGGCCGCCGCGAAGTCGTCGAACCGCACCGAGGCCCCGGCGCGCCGGCGGGGGCGTTCCCGCAGCCGCATCCACGCCTCGGTGATGATGCCCAGCGTGCCCTCGCTGCCCAGGAAGAGCCGGTCCGGCGACGGGCCCGCGCCGGAGCCGGGCAGCCGCCGGGACGCGCTGATCCCGCTCGGCGTGACGACCCGCATCGACTCGACGAGGTCGTCGATGTGGGTGTACAGCGTCGCGTAGTGACCGCCCGCGCGCGTGGCGAGCCAGCCGCCGAGCGTGGAGAACTCGAACGACTGCGGGAAGTGACGCAGGGTCAGGCCGTGCGGCCTGAGCTGGTTCTCCAGGTGCGGGCCGAGGACGCCGGCCTGGATCCGCGCGGCCCGGCTCGTGGTGTCCACCTCCAGGACCCGGTCCAGGCGCTCCAGATCCACGGTGACCACGGCGCGGTGGCCGTCGCACCGCGGTTCGACGCCGCCGACCACCGAGCTGCCGCCGCCGTAGGGGATCACCGCGACGCCCTCCCGGCCGCACCAGTCGAGGAGGTCGGTCACGTCCCGTTCGTGCCGGGGCCGGGCGACCAGGTCAGGTACATGGCGCAGGTCGCCCTCCAGGTTGCGCACCACGTCCCGGAACGCCTTGCCGTGCGCGTGGGCGGCCCGGTCGGCCGGGTCGGCGGAGCACAGCGCGGCGAGCGCGGCGGGTGCGGTCACCCGGGGAGCGGGGATGCCGAGCGAGGCGACGGCGGGCGGCTCATGACCGGTCGGATCGCCCGGCACCAGCGCCCGTACGCGGTCCAGCAGCGCCCGCAGTTCGGCTCCTTCGACCGCGTCCTCGACGTTCCCCCAGCCCCACCACGACCGTGTCATGACGCCGCACCACCCTCTGAATTGACCCATGGGTAAATTACCGAGCGGTCACATGGTGGGGTACGCTGCCCCTCATGGGCAAGGCCGGAACCAAGGGCGTCTCCCGCGCGGAGCGGGAGCGGCAGATCACCGACGTGGCCGTGGAGGAGTTCGGCACCCACGGCTACGCGGGCGTGACGGTCGCCGCCGTCGCGCGGCGTGCGGGGATCTCCAAGCCCCTGGTCTACAGCTACTTCGACACCAAGGACGGCCTGTACCTCGCCTGCGTCCACCGGGTCGGCGCCCTGCTGGTGGACGCTGTGACCGCCGGAGGGGCCCGCAGCGGCTCCACGGACCATGCGCTGGACACCCTCCGCGCGATCTTCGCCACGGTCGAGCGGCACCGGCACGCCTGGTCCCTCCTCTACGACCCCGCGCTGCCGCCGGACGGTGAGCTGCGCGAGACCGTGGGCCGCTACCGCGGGCGCCTCGCCGCCATGGGCGGCGCGGGCGCCGCCCGGCTCCTCGCCCGCGCCGGACACGACGACCCGCTCGACCACCAACTCCTCAACGACGTCTGGCAGTACGCCGTGACCGCCGTGATGCGCTGGTGGTCGGACCACCCGGAGCAGAGCGCGGCCGACATGACGGCCCGTTGCGCGCGCCTGCTCACCGCGCTGGGCGCCGACTGAACCGTTCTGTACCGTTGTGTACGGTTTGTGGCGCGCACGGCCGCCTGGGCAGGAGGTCCGGTCATGACGAGTTCACGCACGGGCGGATCGGCGCCCGGGGAGGGCCGCTACGGCGAGGCCCTGTTCACGCCGGACGGGCCGCGGGAGGCCGAGCGGATCGACGCCGCCGCGCTGGTCTACGACCCGGTGACCACGCACCGGCTGCGGGCCCTGGGCGCCGGGCCGGGCAGCCGCTGCCTGGAGGTGGGCGCCGGCACCGGGACGGTGGCGCGGTGGCTGCTGGAGGAGGCGGGTGTCGACGAAGTGGTCGCCCTGGACCGGGACACCGGCTCGCTGGACGCCCTCGCGACACCGCGGCTGCGGGTGGTCACCGCCGATCTCACCGACGAGACCCTGCGCCCGGGCCGCTTCGACCTCATCCACGCCCGGTTCGTCCTCATGCACCTCCCCCAGCGCCGCCGGATCATCACCCGGCTCGCGCGGTGGCTCAGCCCCGGGGGCCGGCTGGTGCTGGCCGACGCCCTGGAGGTGCCGGTCGCCCTGGACTCCACGGCCGCCTACCGGCGCACCATGGACGCCATGTGGCGGGCCCTGCGGTCGACGATCGGCACCGACATCTCCTCCGTCCCGGCGTACCCGCACTTCCTGAGGGAGGAGGGGCTGCTCGACGTCGCCGCGGAGCTGTACAGCCCGCCGCTCGTGGCCGGCGGTCCGCTGGCTCTCTTCTGGGCCGAGACGTGGAACCGGATGCGGCCCGCCCTGGAGGAGACCGGTCTGGTGGACGCGGCGGTCGTCGACGAGGCCGTCGCGTACCTGTCCTCGCCCCGGCTCGCCGAACTCGGACCCGGCATGGTGATGGCCTGGGGGCGGCGCGGCTGACCGCGGACGACACGTTCTTAGAAGTCTCTTATCCCCGGCCGCCACCGTGTCCGGCCATGAGGACGAGGAAGACCGGCAAGACCAGGAAGACCACGAAGACCACGAAGACCACGAAGAAGATCGTCGCGCTCGGCGGTGCGCTCACGGTGGTCGGTGTGGTCGGCACGGCCACCGCTTTCGGCACGGGCACCGATGCCCGTCGGGACGTCGAGGTGCACGGGGGCCGGGTGACCGTTCCCGTCGCCGGCGGACACGCGGTGGTCGACACCGCGACACTGGCCGTACGCGCCCGCGCCGACGACGGGCGGACCTGGCAGCTCTCCGCGCCCGCGGCGGGCGGACTCGGGCCCGCCGGACAGGTCTCGGTGCACGGCGGCACAGCGACATGGCGGTACGGGGAGCAGGGACTGACGGTCACCGCGTCCGCGCGTGCCGGGCGGCTGGCGGTGTCCGTGCGCTCGGCCCGCCGGTCAGGACCCACGCTGACCTGGCCGGTGACCGGCGGCGACCCGGCCACGAAGGACATGCAGATCCCGCGCGGCGAGGGGCTGTCGGTGCCGGTCGCCGACCGGTGGTGGAACTCGGCGCGGGCCGGGCTCGCCGGCTCGGAGTCAGGCATGGCCGACGGCCTGACCATGCCGTTCTGGGGCACGAGTCTGCCGGGCCGGCACGGCGCGAGCTACATCGCCGAGACCGACATCGGGACCACGCTGAAGTTCGTCTCCGCCGGCGGCCGGCTGCACGCCGAGACCGAGCACGCGTTCTCGGCCCGGGAGGACACGGCGGAGTACCGGGTCACCTTCGCCCTCACCGACGGCTCGCCGGTGGCCGCCGCCCGCGACTACCGCGCCTGGCTGACCGCCCACGGCGGCATCACCACCCTCCGGACGAAGATCGCCCGCAACCCCGAGGTGGGCAGGCTGGTGGGTGCCTTCCACGCCTACACCTGGGGCGAGGCACGGACCGCCGAGGGCGTCCGCCGGCTGCGGCGGCTGGGCATCGACCGGATGTGGCTCGGCTACGACGCCGACGGCTCCCCCATGGACGCCGGGGCGGCGCGGGCGGCCGAGCGGGCGGGTTACCTCGTGGGGCCCTACGACTCGTGGGCCAACGCCCAGGACCCGGCGTCGGCCCACACCCCGGTCTCGAAGTGGCCCGCCCCGGTGTGGCCGGACGCCTGTGTGCACAGAGCCGACGGCAAGCCCGTCACCGGCTTCGGCGGACGCGGCTGCTACGTCAGCTCGGAGGCGCTGCGCCGCACCGAGCCCACCCGGCACCTGCTCGCCGACCGCACCCGGGAGATGACCGCGAACGGCGCCGACAGCTACTTCCTCGACGTCGACGCCGCCGGCGAACTGTTCACCGACCACACCCCGGCACACCCGATGACCAAGGCCGAGGACCGCCAGAACCGGCTGGACCGCATGGCCCGGCTGTCCGGCGACCGGAAACTGGTGCTCGGTTCGGAGAGCGCCGGCTCGTGGGCGAACGGCGTGCTGGCGTTCAGCCACGGTTCGGGCACCCCGGTCACCGACCGGCTGTGGGCGCTGGAGAGGGACCGCGCGACGTGGGGCGGCTACACGCCCGCCGGGGCGCCCGGGATCTACTTCAAGCCGGTCCGCCTCCCGGACGACGTCGCCAGGGCGATGTACGACCCGCGGTACCGCGTTCCGCTGTACCAGACGGTGCTCCACGACTCGGTGATCAGCACCGAGCGCTGGGAGCTGCCGTGGTCGAAGCTGCCGGACCAGAGCCGCACCCGCGCGCTGCTGGCGATGCTCTACGACGTGCCCCTCAACCTCGTGCTCGACGGTCCCGAACTCGATCGGCACGGTGAGCGGATCGCCCGGCTCCAGAAGTACTTCGCGCCCCTGCACCGGGCCGCCGCGACCGAACCGATGACCGATTTCCGCGTGCTGACACCGGACCGACAGGTGCAGCGGACCACCTTTGGTGACGGCGTGCTGACCGTGACCGCCAACTTCTCGGCCGTCTCCCACGACGGCCTGCCCGGCGGCTGCGTCTCGGCGGTGGTCAGGGGCGGCGAGGCACGGCAGTCGTGTCCTGCCGGCCTGTGACGATCCGGTGCGCCGTGCCGCGCGTGTCCGACGGCTCCGGCGGGGCGGGCACGCGCGCACGCGCCAGCCACTGCCGGTAGGCGGGCGCGTCCCGGGCCACCGTCCAGTAGGCCCGCGCCAACTCCGGGTAGGCGTCGTCGAGTTCCGCCTCGGTGCGGGCGGCAAGCAGCAGCCGTACCCCGATCGGGTCACCCTCCAGGGGGCGGATCGCGCAGTCGGGGCGGGGGTGGGCCGTCGGCTGGCTGATCGTCACCACCTCGCCGATGGCGGCCAGCGAGTACGCGGTGAGGTAGTCGCCGTGCAGGATCTCGGAGTCCAGGCCCGCCGCGCGGAGCACCCGGCACAGCGCGTCCCACTCGCCGTCGACGGTGGAGTCCACCATCCAGCGGTCTCCGGCGAGGTCCGCCAGGCTCACCTGGTGCCGCGCGGCCGCCGGATGGTCCGCGGCGAGCGTGACGAACTGCGGTTCCCGCTCGACGAGCACGCGCACACCGAGGCCCGGCGGAACACGCAGCGGGCTGCCCTCGACCTCGTGCACGAAGGCCATGTCGAGCCGGCCCGCCGCGACCATGTCCAGCAGGGCGTTGGCGGACACGCTCATCTGCAGCGCCGGTTCGATCCGCGGCACCCGCGCCCGCAGCAGCCGGAGCCAGCCCGGGATGGCCCGGCTGGCCGTGGCTCCGATGCGCAGCTGGAACCCGCCCGCGGCACGGGCGGCGGCCGCCCTGGTCTCGGTCACGATCGCCGCGAACTCCGCCACCAGCGGCCTGGCCCGGCTGAGTACGGCCAGCCCCAGGGGGGTGGGCCGGCAGCCGGTCCGGGCGCGCACGAAGAGCGGAGCGCCGAGGGCCCGTTCGATGCGGCCTAGCTGAGTGCTCAACGAGGGCTGCGCCAGGCCGAGTTCACGGGCCGCTTTGTGCAGACTGCCGGTGTCCGCGATGGCGCAGACCACGCGCAGGTGCCTCACCTCCAACTCCATGGAGGGAGCGTAGGACTGCGCGCGACACCACACCAGATGTTCAAGTTCCAACGAATTTGATCGAAAGTGAAGAAGTCGGTCGCTGTCACGCACGCCCGGCCCCGCGCGGGGCGGGGCCCTGGCAGCGCGTCAGATACGGCCCTGGGTCAGCCGGGTGAGCGGACCGTGCGTCTGGCGCTCGGCCCTGCGGCCCCACGTGTACGACGCCGCGCTCAGCGCGGTGAGGCCCGCGCCGACACCGGCGGCGATCAGCTTGCGGTGAGCGATCACCGTCCAGGCCGTCTTGGCCGTGGCCGCGACCTGGCCCGACGCCGTGACGATCGCCTGGCGCCCCGATTCGACGCCCCGGGCCGCCGTGCGGGCCGCCGCGCCGGTCGCCTCGGCCGCGCGTGCGGTCCCCGACTTCGCGGCGGACACGGCGTCGTCCGTCGTCGCCACCGCCTTCTTGGCCGCGCGGCCGGCCGGCGCCGTCGCCTTGTCCGCCGTCCGCCGGGCCTTCGCCGCGGTCTCCTGCTCCGGCGCGGAACGCTTGCCCGTCTCGCTGTTCGATTCAGTCATGGGCTTCGCGTTGCCCGTGCCTCGCGGGACAAACCTGTCCCTGCCCCGCACCCCGCATGGCCCCGCTCCCGAAGCCGCCGGCCGGGCGTACGCCCGGCGGAGCATGCGCGGCGGAGCATGCGCGGTGGAGCATGCGCGGCGGCTGCCGGACGATGCCGTGCGCGAGACCGGGGCGCCGACCCGGGCCCTCCCCAAAGGCCCTTCCGCACAAGGCACAAGGGCCACGGGCGGCTCCGAACACCGCCGCTGCGCCGGCCAGGCTGGTGCGTCGCTGCGCGCGTGCGCTCCGTCAGTCCCGGTCGACGTGCTCCCGGAGCACCTTGCGGTCGGTCGCGTCGATGTCGTACGTCGTCTTGTTCCAGTCGTCGGTCGAGACGACGTCGACGGACCAGATCGGCGTGCCCGCGTCGGTGTCGTCGAGTTCGACGGCGGTGACGGTGCCCTTGGTCTTGTCGGTGGCGGTCTGGGCGGCCTGCTGCGGGGTCACGGTGGCCTTCTTCAGCCAGTCGGCCATGTCCCGCTTGTCGTCGTCGTCCTGGTCCGTCTCGGCCCGCGCCTTGCCGGCCTTGCCGGTGACCGCGTCGACGCGGACGGTGCTGGCGGCGCCGTCGGAGGTGGCCACCTCGGTCTTCCAGCGGGGCCGGTCGGCCGGGCCCTTGAGCTTGATCGAGACCAGCTCGGACTTCGGTACGGCCGCCACCGCGGCGCGCAGTGCCTGCTCCCAGCCGGTCTTGGCCTTGGGGATGACCTCCTTGCGCTCCGTCTGATCGTCGGTGAGACCGCTCGGGCTCGCCGAGGGCGAGGAGGACGTCGCGGCTATCCGGGCGGCCTCGGCGGCGCCGGTCTGCGCGGCGTCGCCGCCGGCGTCATTGCCGCACCCGGTGAGCAGGGCTCCGGCAGCGGCTGCCGCGGTGAGCAGAACGGTGCCGCGCGAGACGGCTCGGGACGTACGCTGCGAAGCGGAGTCGTCACTGTTAGTTACCATATGGGCAGTTTATGCGAGATGTCTTTTCTGCGCCCGGTGGAGCCGCCCGGGGACCGCACCACGACCCCGCGCCACCCGGCGCCCGGGAGCCGCGCCGCAGACCCGCGCCACCCGGCGCCTCGGGCCGCGCAACGGACCGCGCCACCCGACCTCCGACCGGCCGTCCGGACGGGTTCCGTGGCAGGCCGGGGGATGTGTGCCCGGACCGCACGGGGGAACTTGTCCCGCCCGGGCGGGGGCCGGGAAATCCTGCCCGCCCAGGCGGGGGACGGGGAACTTGTCCCGCCCGGGCGGGGGGCGGTGAGAGGAGGCGATGTGACGGCGTCCACGTCAGCCGCGGGAGGCCGGGAGCCGGCTGCCCGGGAGGACGGCTACGAGCCGGACCCGAACCGCTGGCACGCCCTGTGGGTCACGCTGGTGGCCGGGTTCATGAGCCTGCTCGACGTCACGATCGTGGCGGTCGCCCTGCCCACCATCCAGCGCGACCTGCACGCCTCCCCCGCGCAGGTGCAGTGGGTGGTCTCCGGCTACGCCCTGACCTTCGCCCTCGCCCTCGTCACCGCCGGCCGTCTCGGGGACGCCCTGGACCGGCGCCGTATCTTCCTGCTCGCCCTCAGCGGGTTCGTGCTCTTCAGCGCGGCCTGCGGGGCGGCACCGGACATCACGCTGCTGGTCGTCGCCCGCCTCGCCCAGGGCCTGGCGGCCGGGTTCATGGCGCCCCAGAACTCCGCGCTCATCCAGCAGATGTTCCGTGGCGCCGAACGAGGGCGCGCCTTCGGCCTCTTCGGCGCCACCGTCGGCATATCCTCCGCCGCCGGCCCCATCACCGGCGGCGCCATCCTCGCGCTCGCCTCCGGTCCCCAGGGCTGGCGGTGGATCTTCTACGTCAACGTCCCCATCGGCATCCTCGCCGTCCTCCTGGGCCGCCGGCTGCTCCCCCGCGTCCGCCGCACCGGGCGGGGCCGGGTGGACGTGCCCGGCGTGCTGCTCCTCGGCGCCGGCGTCCTCGCGCTCATGTACCCGCTGGTACAGGCCGAATCCGGCGGCCTCACCCGGCTGTGGTGGCTGTTCGTCGTCGGTGCGGCGCTCCTCGTGCTCTTCTCCCGGTGGCAGCGGCGCCTCGTCGACCGGGGCACCCAGCCGCTGCTGGACCCCCGCCTGTTCACGACCGTGCGCGGCTACGCCGTCGGCGCCGGCATCGGCACGCTCTACTTCATCGGCTTCAGCGGCGTCTGGCTGGTCTTCGCCCTCTTCTACCAGCGCGGCCTCGGCTTCTCGCCGCTGCGCTCCGGACTCGCCGTCACGCCCTTCGCCCTCGGCTCGGCGGGCGCGGCCGTGCTGTCCGGCCGGCTGGTGGAGCGGTACGGCCGTCTGCTCACCGTGTGCGGTCTGGCCGGCGTGATCGCGGGCCTGGGCGGCACGGCCCTGCTGCTCCGGTTCACACCCCTCGGTCTCGCCCCCTGGGTCGCCGCCCCGGTGCTCTTCCTCGGCGGGGTCGGCAGCGGGTTCGTGGTGTCCCCCAACATCACCATGACCCTCCGGGACGTACCGGTGCGCATGGCGGGCGCGGCGGGCGGCGCCCTGCAGACGGGGCAGCGGCTCGGCGCCGCCCTCGGCACCGCCGCCCTGCCCGGCCTCTTCTACCTGGTGCTCGGCAGGAGTCACGACTACCGCGGCGCCCTGGTCACCGCGCTGGGTGCCGGACTCGTGGGCATGGCGGCGTCCCTGGCCCTGGCGACGTTCGACTGGCAGCGTGACCGGCGGACGCAGCAGCGGCACCGCAAGTGCCCCGACGAGGTCGCCAACGACCCCGTGCACGCCCGCCAGACCTGACCCTGACCGCCTCCGCCCCGGCCCGGGACCTACCCCGGGTGCGGCGCGGACGGCTCCCGACCGCGCCTGGCGGGAGGGCCATCAGGGTGGACCGGGGCCGTGTCGGGGCGGGCCGGACGGGTGCGGTTGGCCATGCTGGCCGGAGGCGGCACCCCACGCGGCGACAAGGAGCACAGCATGCCGACGGATTCCCTCGACCGGTTCCTGGCGGCGCTGGACCCCGAGCACCGGCAGGACGTGGCCGCGAAGCCGCGCGAGGAGCAGGCACGGCTCGCGGCGGCCTGGGAGCGGGAGCTGGAGTCCGACGACGAACTGGACACGCTCGACGAGTTGTCCCCGCCGGCGGCGGAGGCCGAAGCGGCCCGCCGCGTCCTGGAACGCGGCACCGACTGAAGGACGGCGGCTGAACGACGGCGACCGGAGGACAGCGGGTGGTGGACGGCTGCCGGAGGACGGCGGCCGGGGGCAGCGGGTGGAGGACAGCGGGTGGTGGGCGGCTGCCGGAGGACGGCGGCCGGAGGACGGCGGCTGGAGGACGACGGCCGGGGGCAGCGGGTGGAGGACGGCGGCTGGAGGACCGCGGCCCCGCCGCGTAGGGTCGGACGCGTGACACTCTCCTCGAGCGAACGAGAGCAGTTCCTGGCGGAGCCCCACATCGGCGCGCTGTCGGTGGTCGAAGGGCCGGACCGCGCCCCGCTGACCGTCCCCATCTGGTACCAGTACACGCCCGGCGGCGAGCTGTGGGTGCGGACCGGGACCGATTCCCGCAAGGCACGCGCGATCCGCGCCGCCGGCCGCTTCAGCCTGATGGTGCAGCGCACCGAACCGAGCGTGCGCTACGTGTCGGTGGAGGGGCCGGTCAGCAGAACCGCGCCCGACAGCCCCGAGCTGTCCTGGGAGATGGCCGCGCGGTACCTCCCCCGGGACAAGGTGGCCGCCTTCGTGGAGTACGACCGGACCCGGCTCGGCGAGCACTTCGTCATCTACCTGCGCCCCGAGCACTGGGTCTCCGCCGACCTCGGCTCCTTCTGAGGAAGAGCCCCGGAGCGTGCGGGGCCCGTGGCCGGCGCCGTCGAGCCGGGTCGGTCAGACCGCGTAGCGGCCCGGGGCGAACAGGTGGAGGTGGTCGCGGACCCAGTCGGAGGTGTGGCGCAGCCCCTCCGCGAGCGGGACCTCGGGCTTCCACGACGCCCAGCTCCGGGCGCGGGAGTTGTCCGACAGCAGGCGGTGGACCTCGCTGCCGGCCGGCCGCAGGCGCGCCTCGTCCACGACGATCTCCGCGTCCCGTCCGGACGCCGCTATGAGCCCGCGGGCCAGGTCGCCGATGGAGATCTCCTCACCTGTGCCCAGGTTGACGACCTCGCCCAGCGCACGGTCGCACTGCGCCACGGCGAGGAAGCCGCGGGCGGTGTCGGTGACGTAGGTGAAGTCACGGGTGGGCGTCAGCGAACCGAGCCGTATCTCACGGGCACCGGAGTGCAGTTGGGCGAGGATCGTCGGGATCACCGCGCGGGCCGACTGGCGGGGGCCGTAGGTGTTGAAGGGCCGCACGACCGTCACGGGCAGTCCGAAGGCGTGGTGGTGGGAGAGCGCCGTCATGTCGGCGCCGATCTTCGAGGCCGAGTACGGGGACTGCGGCTGGAGCGGATGGTCCTCGCCGATCGGGACGGTCAGGGCGGTGCCGTAGACCTCGCTGGTGGAGGTGTGCACCAGGCGGCGGACGCCGTGGCGGCGGCATGCCTCGGCGACGTTCTCGGTGCCGGTGACGTTGACGGCGACGTAGGCGCCCGGGGAGTCGTAGCTGTAGGGGATGCCGATCAGGGCGGCGAGGTGGAAGACGGTGTCGCAGCCGGCCACGGCGTCCGTCACGCGGCCGGGGTCGCGCACGTCGCCCGCGAGCAGTTCGACGCGGGGATCGTCCAGGAGGTGGGCCAGGTTGCCCTTCTCGGCGTACGGCTTGTAGTGGACGAAGGCGCGGACGGCGGCGCCCTGCTCGAGGAGGAGGTCGACGAGGGTGGAGCCGATGAACCCCTCGGCTCCGGTGACGAGGACGGTACGGCCGCGGAAGAAGTCGGTCGTGTGCATGGTGGTGGCCTTTCTCAGTGTGCGGTCGGGACGGGGGCGGGCAGCCGGTGGCCGGCGAGCCGGAGGACCTTGACCGCCAGCCGGTCGGCGGCGTCGCGGTGGTGGGCGCCGATACCGGCCGTCGTGGCGGCGCTGGCCATGGCGTGCAGGCGGTGCGGGTCGGCGAGCAGGGAGCCGGCGAGGGCGTCGAGGGACGCGGCGGTGGTGTCCTCGTCCCGCAGCAGCACGCCCGCCCCGACACCGGTGAGGGTGCGGGCGTTGTGGGTCTGGTGGTCGCCCGGGGCGTGCGGGTAGGGGACGAGTACGGCGGGCAGGCCGATGGTGGCCAGTTCGGCGACGGTCGCCGAGCCCGCACGGCACACCACCAGGTCGGCCGCCGCGTACGTCTGGTCGATGCGGTCCAGATAGGCCACCGCCTCGGCGACCCGGTCGGCGCCGGTGGCACGCAGGCGGGCGCGGGCCGCGTCCAGCGCCGCCGGCCCGGTCTTGATCAGGAGCCGTACGTCGGTGCGGTCGCGCCAGCGTCCGGCCAGGCCCACGGCCGCCTCGGTGAGCCGGGCCGCACCGAGGCTGCCGCCGTTGACCAGGAGCAGCCGGGCGTGCGGCGGGACGCCGAGGGCGCGGCGGGCGTCCGCGCGCCGGGCTTCCCGGTCGAGGGTGGCCAGCGGCCCGGTGAGCGGCATGCCGACGAGGTCCGGCCGGGTGGAGGCGGGCAGGTGGTCCCCGCCGGCCTCGAAGGCGAGCGCGACATGCGGGGTGAGCCGGGCGGCGAAGGTGTTGGCCCGGCCTGGCACGGCGTTCGACTCGTGGATGAGACTCGGGAGCCCGGCGAGGCGGGCGCCGAGGATGACGGGAGCACTTGGGTAGCCGCCCATGCCGACGGCGGCCTGCGCGCCCTGTTCCCGCAGGATGGTGCGGCACTGGCCGGCCGACCTCAGCAGCGCTGCGGGCAGGGTGAAACGTTTCACGCCGAGCGAGCGGTCGAAGGGGATCATGTCGACCGTGTGGAGCCGGTACCCGGCCTCGGGTATGAGCCGGGTCTCCAGGCCGCGCTCGGTCCCGACGAACGAGATCGCCGCGCCGGGCACCCGGCGGCGCAGCGCCTCGGCGAGGGCGAGCCCCGGATAGATGTGGCCACCGGTGCCGCCGGCACCGATCACGACGGAGAGCGGAGTTTCCATGCCCGGCACGGTCCCGGGCCGTTCTAAGAGGCTTCTAAGAGGGCTCTTTGGCAGGCTGGGTCCATGAACACCGCAGCTCAGGAACCCGCCCCCGGCGTCGCCGCACGGGTGCTCGTCGTCGACGACGACCCGGAGGTACGCGCCGCCCTGGAGGACGGACTGGCCCTGGAGGGCTTCACCGTCCGGGGCGCGGCCGACGGGCACGCCGCTCTGGCGACGGTGGCGCACTGGGAGCCGGACGCCCTGGTGCTGGACGTGATGATGCCGGTGGTGGACGGTCTGGCGGTGTGCCGGCGGCTGCGGGCGCTGGGCGACCGTACCCCGATCCTGGTGCTGACCGCGCTCGACGCGGTCAGCGACCGGGTGGACGGCCTGGACGCGGGCGCCGACGACTACCTGGTGAAGCCGTTCTCGCTGGTCGAGCTCGCGGCGCGGCTGCGCGCCCTGCTGCGCCGGGCCGGTCCCGGTGAGCCGCCCCGGCCGAGCGGGCTGCGCTTCGGCGACCTCGTCGTCGACCCCGAGAGCCGTACGGCGGTGCGGGCGGGACGGCGGCTGGAGTTCACCCGGACCGAGTGGGCCCTGCTCGACCTGCTGCTGCGTCACCCCGGCCAGGTCCTGGAACGCGAGACGATCATGCGCTGGGTGTGGGGCCGGGACCTCGGCCCCGACTCCAACTCGCTGGCGGTGTACGTCGGATACCTGCGCCGCAAGCTGGAGGCCGACGGTGCCTCCCGCCTCGTCCACACGGTGCACGGCATCGGCTACATGCTGGACGAGCGGTGAGCGGCCCGCGCCGGCACCGCCGCCCCCCGCTGCGCCGCCGGCTGGCCGTGACCGCGTCGGCCGCGGTGGCGGGCGTGGCGCTGGCGGTGTGCGCGGGCGCCTACGCCGTCACCGCCTACACCCTGCACCGCCAGTTCGACCTGCAGCTGACGCAGGCGGCGACGCTGGCGGTCCAGCAGTACCGGCAGGAGCGGCCCGGGGTGCAGGCCGGCGAGTGCCGGTACCTGGCCGCGCCCGCCTGCGCGCAGCTCGTGCCCGCCTCGGCGGCGGACGACCCGCGAGAGGGCTATCTGCTGCCCGTGACCGACGCGGTGCGCCGGGTGGCCGGACGTCAGCGGGCGCCCTTCTACAGCACGGCGTCGGTCGCCGGTCATCCGGTGCGGGTGCTCACCACGCCCGCCGGTGCGGGGGCGGCGATACAGGTGGCGCTGCGGTCCGACGGGGTCCGGCGGGCCGAGCGGCAGGTCGCCGGGCTGCTCGCCGTGATCGGCGGGGCCGGGGTGCCGGTGGCGGCGCTGCTGGGCTACTGGGTGTCCCGTTCGGGGCTGGCCCCGGTGGCCCGGCTGACCTCGACGGCGGAGCGGATCACCGCCACGCGCGACGCCGGGCACCGGATCGAGCTTCCGGCCGCCGCGGGGCGCGGCCGGGAGGACGAGATCACCCGGCTCGCGGTCAGCTTCAACACCATGCTCGACGCCCTGGAGGAGTCACTTGCGGCGCAGCGGCGGCTGGTCGCCGACGCCTCGCACGAGCTGCGCACCCCGCTGACGGCGCTGCGCGCGAACGCGGAGATCCTGCTGCGGTCGCAGCAGCTGACCCCGCGCCAGCGGGAACGGGCGACGGGCGCGCTCAGCCGCCAGCTGCGGGAGGTGACCACGCTGGTCAACGACCTGATCGACCTGGCTCGCGACGAGGAGCCCCGCCAGGCCCTCGAACCGGTGCGGCCGGTGGCGCTGCTGGAGCACACCGTGGCCGCCGCCCGGGACCACTGGCCGCAGGTCGCCTTCGTACTGGACGGCGACCCGTCCGCCGCGTCCGCCCTGGCCGCTGCTGTGCCGAACCGGCTGACGCGGCTGTTCTCCAATCTCCTGGACAACGCGGCCAAGTTCTCCCCGCCGGGCGGTCGGGTCGAGGTCCGCGCGCTGCGGCCGGCCGGGGGCGGACGGCTGGAGATCACCGTGCGCGATCACGGCCCCGGTATCGACACGGCCGACCTGCCCCATGTCTTCGACCGCTTCTACCGGGCCCGGACCGCGCGCGCCCTCCCCGGCTCGGGCCTGGGCCTGGCCATGGCCCGCCAGATCGCCCACACCCATCACGCGGAACTGACGGCACATCAGGCACCGGGCGGAGGTGCCCTGTTCCGCGTCGTACTGCCGGTCGAAGCGCCCCCGGCGGTGTGAGGTGCCCCCGGGGCCGCCCCCGGCCACCGGCACATCCGATGCGCCGGTGGCCGGAACAGCAGTGAGTTGCTGGTGGCCGGAACAGCAGTGGCCGGTGGCCGGAACGGCCGTGGGTGGCCGGTGGGGGCGCGGTCAGCCGGTGTACGTGTGCAGGGTCAGGCCGTAGCGGTTGAGGATCTCGTTGACCGGCTGGAACCAGGTCTCGCCGCCGCTGGTGCAGTTGCCCCAGCCACCGGACGTGACGCCCTGGGCCTGGTCGCCGCTGATGAAGGAGCCGCCGGAGTCCCCGGGTTCGGCGCACACGCTCGTCTTCGTCACCTCGTGCACCGCGCCCTGGCTGTAGTTGACGGTCTCGTCGAGGGCGAGGACGGTCCCGCAGTGCCAGTGGGACGTCGATCCCGAGCGGCACACGGACGAGCCTACGGGCGCCACGGCCGAGCCGCGCACGAGCTGGTCGGACACGGTGCCCCAGCCCAGGACGACGGGGACCGTCCACCAGCCGCTGCCCACGCTGACCCAGGCGTAGTCGTTGTCCGGGAACGAGGAGCCCTGGAAGCTGCCGACGTAGGAGCCGTCCCAGCCGCTGACACCGGCGCCGGGCTGCCCGCAGTGCCCCGCGGTGACGAAGCCGCCGTACACCGAGAAGCCGATGGAGCAGCGGACGTTGCCGGTGTAGTAGGGGTCGCCGCCGACCGTGCCCGCGGCGAAGGTGCGTGGGGCGGCGGAGACGGTCCTGACGGAGACGGCACCCGCCGCGCGGGCCTGGGTCAGGAACCGGCGGACATCGTTGTCGGAGCGGTCGCGCCGCACCACGTCCACGACGACAGCACCCGCCACCGGGTCGACGTGCCAGCCGCTCACCCCGGGAGGGGCGGACAGCCGGTCCAGGCGCGCCTTGACGGCGTCCAGTTGGCGGGCGGTGTGCGCGGCCGTGCGGATCTCGGCCCCGTACGCCCTGAGTGTGCGGCGCGAGTCCGCGGAGGCGTCCGGGGTGAGCGCCACCGTCAGACGCCCCCGCGCGGCGTCGAACCAGGAGCCCGCGTAGGCGGTCCCGGCCGCCCGGCGGGCCCGGGGAGCGAGGGCCGCGGCGGCCCGCTCGGCGGCGATCCGGGCCTCGGCCTGCTTCCGCGTGAGGCCGAGATCGCGCTGCATGGCGGTGACGACTCCGTCGGAGGCCGGCCGGCGGGACACCGCGGCCGCCGGGCCGCCGGCCACGGCCGGGCCTGCGTCCGCCGCGGGGAGTGTCGCCGCCGTGCCCGCTCCACCGAGGACCAGGAGCGCGGACAGTGCGGCAATCGTAAGTCTTCTGCGTCGCATGGGAGTTGCCCTTCGTCGTTCCAGGGGTGGGGTGGAACAGCCGAATACTGAGAGCGCTCTCATCGTTGGCGCAGCAGAGCCTAGTTCTCCGGACGCGTCAGGTCCATGCCAATGCGGAAATCATTGCGACGGGATGCCACCGCGGACCGCCGCCCGTCGGATGCCGGGGGCTCACGGCGTGAGCAGATGGTCCCGCTCCACCAGAGGGGCGCCGTCGTGCCGGACCGGCCGGACCGCCTCCTGCCTGGTGCGGTGGTGGAGGTCCCCGATCCCGGCCGGGGGACCCCCGGCCGGGACTCGGTGACGGACTACAGCGCGCGCTCCAGACGGTCCGCCATCAGCTTGACGAACCGGGCCGGTTCCTTGGGCTGGCCGCCCTCGGCAAGCACCGCCAGGCCGTGCACCAGCTCGGCGGTCTCGGCCAGCTCCGTGCGGTCCTCGCGCTCCTTGTACGCCTGGTTGAGGCCCTTCACCAGCTGGTGGTCCGGGTTGAGTTCCAGGATCCTCCTGGCGCCGGGCACCTCCTGGCCCATCGCGCGGTACATGTTCTCCAGGGCCGGGGTCAGGTCGCCCGCGTCGGAGACGACGCAGGCCGGGGAGACGGTGAGGCGGGAGGAGAGGCGGACCTCCTTGATGTCGTCGCCCAGGTGCTCCTTCATCCAGCCGAGCAGCCCGGCGTACTCCTCGCTCTGCTTCTCCCGCTCGGCGTCGGGGGCGTCCTCGTCCTTGGCGTCGAGGTCGATCCGCCCCTTGGCGACGGACCGCAGCTTCCTGCCCTCGTACTCGCCGACGGCGTCGGCCCACACCTCGTCGACGGCGTCGGTGAGCAGGAGCACCTCGATGCCCCGCTCCCGGAACGCCTCCATGTGGGGGGAGTTCTCGATGCTCTGCCGCGACTCGCCGGTCAGGTAGTAGATGTCCTCCTGACCCTCCTTCATCCGCTCGACGTACTGCTTGAGCGTGGTCGGCTCGGAGTCGTCGTGCGTGCTGGCGAACGAGGCCAGGGCGAGGACGGCGTCGCGGTTCTCCGGGTCGGTGATCAGCCCTTCCTTCAGGACCGTGCCGAACTCCCGCCAGAACGAGGCGTACCTCTCAGGGTCCTTGGCCATCATGTCCTTGACCGTGGACAGCACCTTCTTCGTCAGCCGTCGCCGCATCATCTCGATGTGGCGGTCCTGCTGGAGGATCTCGCGGGAGACGTTCAGCGAGAGGTCCGCGGCGTCGACGACCCCCTTGACGAAGCGGAGGTACGGCGGCAGCAGCGCCTCGCAGTCGTCCATGATGAACACGCGCTTGACGTACAGCTGCACACCGCGCCTGGCGTCCCGGGTGAACAGGTCGTGCGGGGCGTGGGCGGGCAGGAACAGCAGGGCCTGGTACTCGAAGGTGCCCTCCGCCTGGAGCCGGATGGTCTCCAGCGGGTCCCGCCAGTCGTGGCCGATGTGCTTGTACAGCTCGTGGTACTCGTCGTCGGACACCTCGTCACGGGGGCGCGCCCACAGCGCCTTCATCGAGTTGAGCGTCTCGGGCGCGGGCGCCTCGCCGCTCTCGCCGGAGGTGCCGGAACTCTCGGGCACCATCCGGATGGGCCAGGTGATGAAGTCCGAGTACCGCTTGACGATCTCCCTGATCTTCCACGGGGAGGCGTAGTCGTGGAGCTGGTTCTCCGGGTCGGCGGGCTTGAGGTGGAGCACGACCGAGGTGCCCTGCGGAGCGTCGTCGACCCTCTCCAGCGTGTACGTGCCCTCGCCGCGTGACGTCCACCGCGTGCCCTGGCTCTCACCGGCGCGCCGGGTCAGCAGGGTGACCTCGTCCGCCACCATGAAGCCCGAGTAGAACCCGACGCCGAACCGGCCGATGAGACCGTCCTCGCCGGCCGCGTCCTTGGCCTCCCGCAGCTCCTGGAGGAACCGCGCGGTGCCCGAGTTGGCGATCGTGCCGATGAGCTGCCCGACCTCGTCGTACGACATCCCGATGCCGTTGTCCCGCACGGTGAGCGTACGGGCGTCCTTGTCGATGTCGATCTCGATGTGCGGGTCGGACACGTCGGCGTCGAGCGAGTCGTCCCAGAGTTTCTCCAGACGCAGCTTGTCCAGCGCGTCGGAGGCGTTGGAGACGAGTTCCCGCAGGAACACGTCCTTGTTCGAGTACACCGAGTGGATCATCAGCTGCAGAAGCTGACGTGCCTCTACCTGAAACTCAAACGTCTCGGTCGGCATGTTCGCGAATACCTCACAGGTCCTGTCGCCGGAGCTGGTGGCAGACACTGTAAAACACCACGTCAAGGCGGTGGCCGGAATGCGGGGGCGGTGGCCGGATCCGCACCGTTCGGGCCAGGCGCGGCGGCCGGAGGTGCACACGGCCGGCCTGTCGGTCATGACCGCCGGTTCCCTGGGTACCCGGCAGTTCCCGACCGGGCCGGCTGCGCGGGCCCACGGGGTTTCGCACAGCCGAGCAAGTGAACGGAGGCGCAGAGATGAGCAAGGTCAAGGAAGCAGTGGAAGTCGACGTCCCGCTCCACACCGCCTACAACCAGTGGACCCAGTTCGAGGACTTCCCGAACTTCATGGAGGGCGTCGAGGAGATCACGCAGCTGGACGACCGGCACAACCACTGGACCACGAAGATCGGCGGGGTACGCCGGGAGTTCGACACCGAGATCGTCGACCAGCTGCCCGACGAGCGCATCACGTGGCGCACCACCAGCGGCGACACCACCCAGCGGGGCTCTGTCCGCTTCGAGCGCCTGGACGACACCCACACCAAGGTCGAGCTGGTCATGGAGATCGAGCCCAGTGGCGCCGCGGAGAAGGCCGCGGATCTGCTCGGGACGATCGACCGGCGGGTCAAGGGCGACATGAAGCGGTTCAAGAGCTACATCGAGGACCGCGGCGGAGAGTCCGGCGGGTGGCGTGGCCGGATCCGGCCCGGCGACACCGGCTCGGCACTCTGAACCACCGGTCGCCCAGCCCGGCGGGACCGCCGGGCCGCTGACCGCCGGCGGAGCGCCGCCACCGCGCAGCACGAGCGGCCGGATCCCTCGGGTACCGGCCGTCGCGGCGCCCGCGCCGGCGAGACCGGCCCTCTGAACGCGACCGCCCGGCCCGCCCCAGGGCCGG